>JACETR010000063.1 GCA_013911165.1 Planctomycetota bacterium
GTCTTCTTTTTCTTTGCTGCAGCCGCTTTTTTCTTGTCTGCAGCCGCTTTCTTCTTTGCGGCGGCAGCCTTCTTCTTGTCAGCAGCAGCTTTCTTCTTTGCTGCAGCGGCCTTCTTCTTTGCTTCAGCCGCTTTCTTCTTTTCGGCGGCGGCTTTCTTTTTGGCTGCTTCGGCCGCTTTCTTTGCGGCAGCAGCAGCCTTCTTCTCAGCCGCGGCTTTTTTCTTCGCTTCAGCGGCGGCTTTTTTCTCGGCAGCAGCGATTCTTGCCGCTTCCTTGCGTGCAGCCTCAGCCGCTTTTTTCGCTGCCAGCTTTTCCGCTTCCAGTTTTTTCTTTTTCGCCAACTCGATGGCAGGGTCGGGATGGCGGAATGCCTCGTCGTGAAGCGCCATCACTGCATGGACCAGAGGAACTTCTCCCAACTCGTCGAAAAGATCTTTCTGTCTTTGTGTCGATGTTTTCGATTCAGAGAGCAATCCAGCCCGAATCAATCCACCCTGAGCCCATTTCTCCATGGGAATGACCGGCTGTTCCTTGATCGCAGCCAACACGAGAAGTTTGCAAAGATCCGGAAGATCAGGAGAGCGTTTGAAAAACTCGCGAGTTTCAGGAAGTGTATTTTCACGAATAAACTCGAGGCTGACCTGGTGTCGACGCTCGTACAGGGTAGAGAGCATTTCCTTGATCTGGACGGCAAGCTCCAGCGGGGCTTCCGCTTTGGGGAAGTTTTCAGCCACCTCCGAGGCTGAGGAAATTCGAATCTCGTTCCAGTCGACAAACTGGGTCCTGAGAAGGTCCCAGGATTTGAGAACTTCCTTGAGAGGCATTTTAGAGGTCAGGGCACCCAGCATCAGGGTGTCGAGGGCATCCAGATCCGCGATCTCTTTCAGAGTCGGATTCTTGGAATAGGCCTCCTTGACGATGGAGGCGAGGGAGATCTTCCCTTTACCGGAACCTCCTGTAGAGGCCTTCTTTTTGTCGGTGGATGCGGTCTTGGCCGCCATTGGCTTTCCTTCCTCGTGGGAGGGCTTTCCAGCACTTGTCAGCGATTGTGAAGGGCCTCAAATGAGCCAGCCTGAGCCAAAATCGCTCAGGGAGCCCTTCCGACAGGATTCTAAAGGGGCCAATGCTTCCGGGCAATGGACGCTGATCAATCGACCTGCTGAGAGTCCAATTTTTTTTGCTTTTCGGCCCTCTCCGCTGGCTCTCCCAGAAAACCTCTGTGATGGGCGATCAATTCTGCGGAGATGGAAATGGCGATCTCTTCGGGCGATCTCGATCCGATAGGGAGGCCCACGGGAGAGCGTACTCTGGACAGGTCTTCTTCGGAGAGGCCCTGTTCCCTCAGGTGTTTGAGAATCGCTCCAGCCTTGCCGCGGCTACCGATGAGACCGATGTAACCGGCGGGGGTGGCGAGGGCACGTGCGAGGGCAAGCTCGTCATGCTGGTGACCTCGGGTGACGACCACGACAGCGCAATTGGCACTGATCTCGAAGTCATCGAGGCACTTCTCAAAGGGGGAGCAGTGAACTTCGGTGGTTGAGGCAAAATGCTCGGGTGAGGCAAAGTCATCGCGGTCGTCGATCACAGTGATGCGCCACTGCAGTGTCTGAAGGACGTTTTCGAGAGCTCTGGCCACATGGCCCGCTCCGAGAATGAGGACCCAGGGAGTCCCGACAGGTTCGATGTACACCTCGAATTCTCCTCCACACAGAAGGCCAGTTTCTGCAACCGTGGCGGCAGTCAGCCGATGCTTCTCACGCCGTGGAAGCCCTGTGGCCATTACCTCCATGGCGCTTCGCCATACGTCGGACTCACTGCAGCCTCCACCGACGGTTCCCACGGTACTGCCATCGTCGCGAATGAGCATCCGTGCCCCATCTTTGCCGGGGGTCGAACCCACGGTCGAAATAATGGTGGCGAGCGCTCCTCGGCGCCCCGTCTCCAGCAGTCTGATCGTCTCCTGAAATACGTCCAGCACCGTTAATTCGCCTTTCTCGACTTGCAGATCACCCTCCGAAAATAGCAGTGGAGAGAGCGGAGTGCCACCTGAGCGGCCCGAATTGGGATTCCGTGATATCTTTATTTGCGGGTGATGTGGCCCGTTGGACCTGATTTGGAAAGACGGAGCCCGATGTCCCGTTCAGCAACACCCAGTCGATTCAGCGAGTGGCCATTGCCACCCGATCCCGGTGAATCCCGATTGTTGCTGGATCTGTTTCCTGATCCGCTCATCGTCGCCAGGGGGCCGGCTCGCAAACTGCTGTCAGTCAATCGTGCCTTCATGGAATTGATCGGCGTCGATGACCACAGTGAATTAAGGGATGTTCCACTGACCCACTGGATCCACGAAGACGATCGTCATCGACTTTTGTCGCTGGGCGGAGATGGGGAATCAGACCCGGTTCCCATCATGGTCCAATTACGAGATGGCGATTCGTGGCAATCGGTGGCGCTGATGGGTGGAAGAAGGTTGAGCCCCCGAGGCGAAGAACGCTGGGTGTATCGTCTCAAAATTCTCGAGGAGAGTGGAATCGGCCTTGAGAAACAGATGCGTGAACAACGCAAAAGGGCCTCAGAGGCTGTACGTACCTCCTTGCGCATCTTTCATCTGACAGAAAAAATTCGCATGGCTCCACGTCTTTCGGCGATGCTGATTGGCGTCAAGGATGAAGCAGAGTTCTATGAGAGAGCGGGGCGATTGCTCAGCTCAGAGGGACTCGGTTACCGGGGGGTCAGTTTCTGGCAAATGACCGGCGATCAAAAGAAGTTGATCTGGTCGGAGAATGAATCTGGTGAGATCGATCTGGAAGCAGGTGAATCCTCGAGATCTCTTCCGTTGGTCACCGGAAGTGGTCGTGTGGATCGTGTTTTGGAGCTGCAGATTGACAGCCGGGAGCTCCAATTGTTGCGAGAGGCCCCATTGTTGATGGAGTGGCATGAGGAAGTTCTTGGCACGATTGCTGAGGTACTTGCCCTGACACTGGAGAATCTCAAGTTGCATGCTCAACTGGAAGCTCAGGCACTGCTGGATCCCCTGACCGGGGTTTCGAACCGACTGTATCTGACAGGACAGTTGGAAAAGGAAGTCGTGCGCTCACGCCGTGATCAACAGCCTTTGGGTTTGCTCTTTACCGATCTGGATGGCTTCAAGCAGGTGAATGATGTCCTTGGGCACATGAAGGGTGACGATCTGTTGATTGAGGTCAGTCATTTCCTTCAGAACCATTTCCGTGAAAGTGACCACCTTTGCCGTTATGGCGGTGATGAGTTCGTCGTGATCATGCCCGGTTCCACTCTCGATGACATTCGGACAAAAGCGGAAGACCTGCTGGCAGCGTTTCGAACCCATTCATTCTTGAATGGAGAGACGAGTCAGGCGGGGAAACTGTCCCTCTCATTGGGAATCACTCAATTGAGGGATGGAATGAGTGGTGCAGAGCTGCTGGATGAAGCAGACAAGGCTCTCTACGAGGCCAAGCGCAATGGCAAGGACCAACTGGTGGTTGTCCAACCGCAAGGATCAACACCCGGTGAATAGAAGGTCAGGACTGATCTTCCGAATCTGCGGGCTCTGATTTATCCCGTGATTCTCTCTCTCGAGCTGCCGCTTCATCTGCTTCGCGAGCGAGGCGGATCTTCTCTTCGATATCCTGGGTTTTCTGGAAACTCTCATCGAGGGTGAATCTCAGTATGGGGGTCTCGCGAAGACGCACCCTGTTGCGCAGTAGAGACTGAATTTTTCCACGCGCCGCTTCGAGACCTCTCAGGGAGGTTCGCTGCTCACCTTCGCTTCCCAGAATGGAAACGAAGACTTTGCACTCCTTCAGGTCCTCAGTCGGTTCCGCTGCCAGGACAGAAACGAAACCGATCCGGGGGTCCTTGAGCTCTCCCTGAAGAATCAGGGAGATCTCTTCCTTGATGAGGCTGGCCAGTCTTGCCTTGCGGATCGGTCTCATCGCTTATCCTGAACTCTTATTGGTCTCTCCCAATTTTCGTGAAGTCTCGATGACCTTGTAGCTCTCGATGAAGTCTCCGACTTTGATGTCGTTGTAGCCTTTGACCACCAGACCACACTCGAATCCTTCACGCACTTCCTTGGCGTCGTCCTTGACCCTCTTGAGGGAGGCCAACTTGCCTTCGTGAACCATGACCCCATCGCGAATCAGGCGGATTTTCTCATCCCGTGTGATGATTCCATTGCGAACCATACAACCTGCGATGTTGCCGAGCTTGGAAGATTTGAACAGATGAAGAATCTCTGCGGATCCCTGCAACTCTTCGGAAATGTCTGGGCTGAGCATGCCTTCGAGGGCCTGCTTCATATCCTCAAGGATTTCGTAGATCACCGTGTAGGTACGGATTTCAACACCATGACTCTCGGCTTCCGAACGCGCCTTATCCGATGCTGAAACATGGAACCCGATGACGATGGCATTGGAAGCGTCTGCAAGAAGGATATCGGATTCAGAGATCTCACCGACTCCACCCCGCAACACGCGGACGGCAACTTCATCGGTTTGCATTGCCGACAGTTCGCCTTTGAGAACGTCGAGGGTTCCTTTGACATCGGTTTTGACGATGACGTTGATTTCCTTGGTTTTGGCCTTGTCGATGGTGTCGAACAGACCTTCAAGGGTCACCTTCTGACGCTCTGCCCGATCCGCCTTCGCTTTCGCTTCCTGACGCTCTTCGGCAATCTGTCGTGCCTTTGAAGCAGAGTCGAGTGAGTAAAGCTTGTCTCCCGCTTCGGGCAAGTCATTGAGACCGGTGATTTCCACAGGTGTTGCCGGCGGAGCGGTCTCAAGGTGATGTCCGCTGGTAGACTTGAGGGTTCGGATCTTGCCGTGAGCCGGACCACAGACAACGGTGTCACCCTGGCGAAGAGTACCGTCCTGAACGAGGACCGTGATGACATTTCCTTCACCAGTGGAGGCTCTTGAATCGAGAACCGTGCCGATCGCCTTCTTTTCAGGGTTGGCTTTCAACTCAAGAATTTCCGATTCGAGGGAAAGATGCTCGAGCAAGCCATCGACTCCTTCGCCAGTCATGGCTGAGACGGGAATCATTTCGGTATCGCCACCCCAGTCACTGGGAGTCAGTCCCAGCTCAGCCAACTTGGCCTTGACCATGTCAATGTTGGCACCCGGGCGATCCATCTTGTTAATGGCGACCACGATGGGAACCTCTGCGGCCTTGGCATGTTCGATCGCTTCTTCTGTTTGTGGCATGGGGCCGTCGTCGGCAGCCACGACCAGTACCACCACGTCAGTGACATTGGCACCACGGGCGCGCATGCTGGTGAAAGCACGGTGACCTGGAGTATCGACAAAGACGACGTGGGCGTTGCCCTTGTCGACACGGTAAGCACTCAAGTGCTGAGTGATTCCGCCCGATTCGGACTTGGTGATGGAACTCTCCCTGATCTTGTCGAGGAGAGTGGTTTTTCCATGGTCGACGTGGCCCATCATGGTGACCACGGGGGCACGCAAGGTAAGATCCGACTCGGCGTCTTCGAAACTCTCGATCTCATCGAGAGTGGTTTCGAAGGCCTTCGGCTCTTCGAGAATGATCTCGCAATTAATCTCAACGGAAAGGGTGTCGACGATCTCCTGTGAAAGGGGAGAGTTGACGTTCGCAAGCATTCCGTGATTCATCAATTTTTTCAACAGTGCGGTCTGTTTGACTCCGAGGGCCAGGCTCAGATCCTTGATGCTGGCCGGTTCCTCAAGGGTGATCTGCTCCGGAAGGTCTTCCGGAATCAGGTCCTGCTGAAGTCTGCGACGGGTGAAGTCTGATTCCTGATTGCGTGTGCGACCCTGCTGGCGTCCACGGCCTTTGCCCCCGGGTCCACCACGACCCGGTCCACCTCCACGCTTGGCACCCGGTGGGCCTGCTGGATCGGCTCCCGGGAAGACCATGACTTTCTTGGCACCATGTGCCGAAGAAGGAGCGGCTGGACGGCTGGTACCACCCGTGCGCGGACCACCTCGCCCGGGGCCTCCTCCGGGTCGATCTCGTCTCGGACCGGAGTCGGTTCTGCCCGCGGGGCGGGCGGGGGCCTTTGAACGGATGATCAGCGGCCGCCCCTTGCTCTTGCGAGGAGTGGGAGACTTCGGATCGAGCGGTCGGGCGACGGGCATGACCGGAGTCTTCTGATCTCCGCTATTACCACCGAAGCCAGGGGCCATGACGATTTTTCGTGGTTTCTTTTTGGGAGGCTCTGGCGGCGCTTCAACTGCCGGTTCGACCGGAGATTCGGCGACGGTTTCTGTGGGAGACTCGACTGGAGATTCGACTGGAGATTCGACTGGAGATTCGTGCGTGTCGACCGCCTCTGCTTCGTCAGAGGCCGAAGGCTCTGAAACGGATTCTGCGACAGCCTCTGGCGCCGCTACTTCCTCAACAGCAGGTTCTTCTACTTCGGGAGCGGATTCGACAGCAGGCTCCGCGACTGGCTCTTCTTCCGCCACCGGGAGATCTTCTGCGATCGCGGCGACTTCTTCGACCGGGGCCTCCTCGGCCTGAACTGCCTCGACGACGGGCTCAGGTTCGGATACTTCAGCCGGCGGCTCAGAAATCTCCTCCGGCTCCTCAACTGCAGGAACTTCTTCCTCAGCAACGACCGGTTCTTCTTCAACGGCAGCGGATTCCTCCACGGCCTCTTCTTGCGGTTCTGGTTCCGGTTCTGGTTCCGGTTCCGGCTCAGGATCTGGAGCGAGGAAGATTCTGACGAGTTCGGCTTCGTCATCCTTGATGGATGACATATGACCTTTGACACGAACTCCCCGTCCTTCGAGGAATTCCATCACCATCTTGCTCTCGAGACCAAGTTCCTTGGCCAGTGCGTGGATTCTCACGCCCAACTTGGCGCCTCCCGGTTCTGTGGGTCAGACGAGTCCGACCCGAGCTGCCTAAAGGTGTCTACTCCTCCTCGGAGTCGACACTTTCCATGATTTCCTGGATCTTTTCGATGATCAGACGTGCCGACAGTTCATCGAGTCCCTCGATGGCTGCCAATCCTTCCACACCCGCTTCCAGGAGTGCTTCGGTGGAATCAATCTGCGCCTCAATCAGTCGATCTGCGATCTTCTCGGTTACACCGGGAAGGTCCTCAAGGCCCATCACAACCGTACCTTCTTCGTATTCTTCAACCTCGGCAACTTCTGCCACAGGCTGTTCAAAGAGTTGGTCGAGGGGGTTCTCGGAAGTCGCACTTCCGGATTCTCCTTCAGACACTTTTGCCAGACGGTCACCGAACATTTCGTCTGCACGCTGATCGGCACCCTGTTCGCGAAGAGTCTGCAGTTCTTCGTTGGTAATGGGACAAATGTTGAGTTCCCAGCCCGTCAACTTCGAGGCCAGGCGGACATTTTGTCCACGACGGCCAATGGCCAGGGATTGTTGGTCTTCAGTGACGTAGACATTGGCGGTCATCTCGTCGTAGTCGAGTTCGAGGGAGGCGATCTCAGCAGGTTTCAATGCCTCTTGAATCAGAACGTCGATGGATTCGTTCCAACGAACCACGTCAATTTTTTCACCATTGAGTTCGTCGGTCACGTTTCGAATTCGCGAGCCTTTGACGCCGATGCAGGCACCGACACAATCGACATTGGTATCCAGTGTTGCCACGGCGATCTTGGTGCGGTTTCCGGCCTCTCTGGCCACCGCCTTGATTTCAACCACGAAATCGGAGACTTCCGGGATTTCCTGTTCAAAGAGGCGTCGGACGAGAGCTTCGTCTCCTCGACTGACGAGGAGTTGTACGCGAGTAGCCTGAAGGTTGACCTCTTTGAGGACGACTTTGATCCGATCACCTTCATTCCAGTTTTCGAGGCTGGATTGCTCACTGCGGGGCATGAACCCTTCTGCACGGGTTCCGAGGGTGATGATCATTCCGCCGCCTTTGCGACTGGCGACGGTGCCGTTGAAGACTTCTCCAACGCGATCGATGTATTCGCGGTAGATCACTTCGCGTTCCGCTTCGCGGATTTTCTGGAACAGGACCTGCTTTCCGGTGCCCGCTGCAATGCGACCCAGAGCTTCGCGGGGGTCGAAATCAACACCATCTTTATGGGCCCGGATTGCTCCGGACTCACGGTCGATGATGACCTCGATGCCCTCTTCCTGGTCGAATCTTTTCTGGGCAGCCGAGACGAGTGCCATCTCGATTCCCGTGAAGATCACTTCCTTGTCGACTTGTCGGTCACGATGAATCGTGTCGACAAAGCGCAGGATCTCTTCGCTCACGTTCGTCTCCCATTCTTGCGGGCTGACTCATGCAAACCCGCATTGCCGGACTGACCGGCTTGCGTTCAAACAAATTGGGCGGTGAAGCCAGTCCAGACCATTTCTCACCGCTGTAACACAGCTCCGAAGCACCAACCTGTCGGGGAGGGGGATCGGTGGGCAGATCATCAGGTCTGATACCTGATTCCCTGCAGGGGGGCCAGGAGCCCTCCGCGATCCCCGTCCGGCCAGGATAGGCCGTATGAATCGGATTTTAATCCGATCCTGAACCGTTGGACCCACGGTTCCGGAGACGTCATCCTTGCACGGATCTCCGTTTCTTCATGACGGCGATGGCCCACGGGCCTCCACCTGGGAAGTACGGTGTTTGATCCGAAAAGTACGACTCCCTGCCCCGTTCCCGGAGCAGGAACCTGAATCGTAGGACAGTCTACGGGGGCTGTCAATGAAACCGGACCCCGTTAAAAGGGCTGAAACGAGGCCATAAGTTCAATATGGGAAAGTCTTTGGATCCAACGATTGCGCTCTTCGCCAAATTGCCGGTTCCAGGAGGGGTCAAAACCCGCCTGCAACCCACGGCGGGCAAGGCAGGAGCAGCCCGTCTCGCGGCAGCGATGCTCGTGGATCGACTGAAATTTGTCGACGAACTGAAGGATGACACTGGGCATGGCAAACTTCTCTGCGGTGATCGACCCGAGGTCACTCCCTTCCTTCCCTATCTCGCTCAGGCATGGGGACAGCCCCTTTGGGGCGGGCGTATCAATTCCGGACAGGGCGAGATTCCGGGGAGTACCTGGCGTTATCGGAGTCAGGGATCGGGAGGGTTGGGACAGCGGATATTTCGTGTTCTTCAGGATTATCGTCAGGGAGGCTGCATCGTGATCGGCACCGATGCGGTGGCCCAGAATTTCGAAGCCCTGAAGAATGCTCTGGAGATTCTGGGGGAGGGACGGTCGGTGATTCAACCCGCAAAGGACGGGGGGTTCACGCTGTTGGGACTGCCCGCAGGCAATCCAGCGGAGGGTTGGGATCCTCTCGAAGCGGTTCTGAGTGCTGACGGCACAGGAGGTTTCTCTTCGTCGGCGATCTCCTGGAGTGTTGTCTCGGCGGCCCTGGCAAAATCGGGCTGGCCACCGCAAATTCTCGTGCAGGAGATCGACGTGGATGAGTGGCCTGATGTCGAATTCCTGATCGAAAGTTCCTCTGAATCCCCGGGCAGGGTGACCGTCATGACCCAATTCTTGCAAGAACTGTCATTTATCCCCAAAGATGTCTGGAGAGTTTCTGTCGAAATGCCGATATTGAGAGCAGGGGAGGCTGCGCCCACAGCCCCCGCCGAAAAGGAGTGAGTCAGCCCTATGTTGTGCGAGAAGTGCCAGCAAAATGAGGTCACTGTCCACCTCACCGATATCGTCAACAATACCAAGCGCGAGTATCACCTCTGCAGGGATTGTGCCCGGTCCCATGGGGTCTCCATCAAGGCGACTCTGGAGAACTTCAAGAATCTGACGATTCCGGAGTTCTATTCCCCTCCCGATGCAACGGAGGAGGAGTCGACCGTTTCCGCTACCTCACAGGATTGCCCTGATTGCGGAATGACCTATGCCCGCTTTCGTAAGGAGGGCAAGTTTGGTTGCTCCCGGGATTACGATCTTTTCTCCGACTCCCTCGATGACCTTTTTGGAAAGATCCAGCCCTCATGCCAGCACAAGGGAATGGTTCCCGCCCGTTTTCATGGTGCCATGTCACAGACTCTCGAGGTCGAGCGGCTTCGTCAGGAGATGGAGCAGGCAGCCATCGATGAAGATTACGAAAAAGCGGCGGCCCTCAAGAGCCAGCTAAAATCTCTGGAGCAAGGCTCATGATCTTTGAAGGCTTCAAAAGTGAAGTGGGAGAATGGCTTCAGGGGACCGGCCCCGATTCGGACCTGGTGATCTCCAGCAGGGTTCGCCTGGCCCGGAATCTCGCCAACTCGCCCTTCACCTCCGTTGCGAATGAAGACCAGTCACGGAAGGTGGCCGATCGAATCGGTGTTGCGCTCGACCGACTGGGAACTGGCCTGCCATTGCAGGTGCATCCCTTGGAAAATCGTCCGGTCGTTGAGCGGCAGGTTCTGGTTGAACGTCATCTGGTCAGCCATGAGTTGGCCACGGGCGATGGGCCAAGGCTTGTCGGCTTTGACGAAACCGAATCATTTTCAGTTATGGGAAATGAAGAGGACCACCTGCGCTTGCAGGTGATGAAATCTGGCAACCAACTGGATCAGGCATGGGAGCAAATGTGCCCGCTCGAGCGAGCCCTGGAGGAGGAACTCCAGTTTGCTTTCCACAGCAAGTATGGCTATCTGACCGCTTGCCCGACCAATGTGGGAACCGGGTTGCGAGCATCTGTCATGTTGCACCTTCCTGCCTTGGTGATCACCGGCCAGATCGAACAGGTCACCAGTGCGGCGACCAAGATTCATCTGGCGGTCAGAGGCCTTTTTGGTGAAGGCACTGAAGCCCAGGGGGATTTCTTTCAAATCTCAAACCAGAGGACTTTGGGCCTGACCGAAGAACAGATCCTCGACAACATCGCCTCTGTCTTGCCCAGAATTATTGAATACGAGCGCAAGCTTCGGGAAGAGTTGCTCGAGCGCAGGCGCGAACGTATCGAGGATCGAATTGGCAGGGCCTATGGGATCCTGTCACACGCCCATGTGATGACGAGCAAAGAGGCTCTCGAGCATCTTTCTCTGGTTCGCCTCGGCGTGACCATGGGACTTCTTGACGGAGTTAGCATGACTCAGGTCAATCGTATGTTCCTGCACAGTCAACCCGGTCACCTTCAGTGCCTGCAGGGTGAGCCACTGTCCTCGGACGACAGGGATCGCAAACGGGCGGATCTCCTGCGTGGTATTCTGGGCGATTCCGCCGGATAAGGATTCTCGTCTTCTTCAACATTTTGCCGATTCTTCGGTTATCATGTCGCCGGGATGGTATTTCATGGGGGTAGGGAGACGAATTGATCGGTCATGGGAACCGATTGACCCTCATGATCGTCATCCCTCAGGACAATCCAAAGCAGGAAACTTCAACCTAGAGCAGCCTGACGCGGATTCATGGTTTTGTCAGTTTTTCGTGGCTAAAGCGTAAAGACGGATGAGGCTTGCTACCTGATTGGCGGATTCCCTCGGGGGAAGCCGAACTCCGAAACGGTGAGGAAAGAAAGCATGTTTGACCGATTTACTGATCGTGCCCGGAAAGTGATGGCTCTGGCCCGCAAAGAGGCCCAAAGGTTCAGCCATGACTTCATTGGCACTGAACACATTCTTCTGGGGCTCGTTCAGGAAGGCAGCGGAGTCGCCGCAAATGTCTTTAAAAACCTGGACGTGGACTCCGGCAAAATCCGTGCAGAAATTGAGCGTCAGGTACAGACTGGCCATGCCATGGTGCAGATGGGCCAGTTGCCCTTCACTCCGCGGGCCAAGCGAGTTCTTGAGCTTTGCCAGGAGGCGGCGAAGGAACTGCGCCACAACTACATTGGAACCGAGCATCTGCTTCTTGGACTGATCCGTGAAGAGCAGGGTGTTGCCGCCACGGTGCTCAAGGATCTGGGTCTGGTTCTGGAAGACGTCAGGGCTGAAGTTCTCGAGATTCTCGGGGCGGATGTCAACGACGGAGACATGGAAGATATCGAGCCCGAATCGAAGCCCATCGGACAGAAGTCGAGGAACTCCAAGACTCCTGCCCTTGACTCCTTTGGTCGGGACTTGACCGAAATGGCACGTTCTTCCTCACTCGACCCGGTGATTGGCCGCGCGGATGAGATTGAGCGGGTGATGCAGGTCCTCGCTCGCAGAACCAAAAACAATCCGGTGCTTCTGGGTGAACCCGGCGTCGGAAAAAGCGCCATCGTCGAGGGGCTGGCCCAGGAGATCATCTCCGGGGACGTGCCGGAGATTTTGCGCAGCCGCAGAATCGTGGTTCTCGATCTGGCCCTCATGGTGGCCGGTACCAAGTACCGCGGTCAGTTTGAAGAACGCATCAAGGCTGTGATGACGGAAGTCAGCCGTGTCAAGAATGTGATCCTCTTTATCGACGAGTTGCACACGCTGGTCGGTGCCGGTGGTGCGGAGGGGGCGATCGATGCCTCCAATGTGCTCAAGCCCGCACTTTCCCGTGGAGAGGTCCAGTGCATCGGCGCAACGACTCTCGATGAATACCGCAAACACATCGAAAAAGACGGTGCTTTGGAGCGAAGATTCCAGAGTGTGATCGTCAATCCTCCAACGCGGGATGAGTCTGTTGAGATTCTCAAGGGGTTGAGAGAGAAGTACGAAGCCCATCACCGGGTGGAGTACACCGATGAAGCTTTGGAGTCTGCAGTCGACATGGCCGTTCGCTACATCAATGGCCGTTTCCTTCCCGACAAGGCCATCGACGTGATCGATGAGGCTGGATCCAGGGTGCGACTCAAGCAGTCGACCCGTCCGCCCGATCTGAAGGAACTCGAGGAAGAGATCAGAGAGTTGGACCGGGAGAAAGAGGCTGCTGTCGCTCAGCAGGATTTCGAGCGTGCCGCCAATCTCCGTGACAAGGCCAGCCGACTGAAAAAGCAGAAGGAAGAAGAACTCGCCAGCTGGAAGCAGAAGGCGGATGAAACTTGTGGAATCGTCGACGAAGACATCATCGCCGATACCGTCGCCAAAATGACCGGTATTCCGCTGACCCGCATCGACAGTGGTGAGGCCACACGATTGCTGCAAATGGAAGACGAGCTTCACGACTCGGTCATCTCCCAGCATGCTGCGATCGAACGCATCAGTCGTGCCGTGCGTCGCAGCCGCAGTGGTTTGAAGGATCCCCGCAGGCCGGTGGGTTCATTCCTCTTCCTGGGACCGACCGGGGTCGGAAAAACGCTGTTGGCCAAGAGTCTGGCCAAGTTCCTCTTCGGTGAAGAGGACGCCCTGATTCAGGTCGACATGTCCGAGTTCATGGAAAAGCACAATGTTTCCCGACTGGTGGGAGCACCTCCAGGTTATGTCGGTTACGAAGAGGGTGGGCAGTTGACGGAGAAGATTCGTCGCCGTCCATACTCGGTGGTTCTTCTCGATGAGGTCGAGAAGGCCCACTCCGATGTCTTCAACATGCTGTTGCAGGTGATGGAAGAAGGCCATGTCACGGATTCATTCGGTCGAGTGATCGATTTCCGGAATGTGGTTCTGATCATGACCTCAAACATCGGTGCCGACCTGATCAAGAATCAGAGTTCCCTCGGTTTCCGCAACACTGAGGGTGGGCGCAATGCCGAACAGATGAGCAAGGAAGTGATGGGAGAGGTTGAAAAGTTCTTCCGTCCTGAGTTCCTGAATCGTCTGGACGACACCGTCTTCTTCGAGCCGCTGACGCGGGATGACCTGGACGAGATCATCGATATCGAAATGAAGCAGGTGAAAGAGCGACTTCGTGAACAGGGAATCGAATTGCACCTTCCTGAGGCTGCGAAAGATTTCCTGATCGACGAGGGTTACAACCCCGATTTCGGGGCTCGACCCTTGCGTCGTTCGATACAGAAGTTTGTTGAGGATCCTCTCTCCGAGGAGTTGTTGAGAGGTGAGGTCAAGCAGGGCACGGTGCTCGAAGCAGAAGTGTTTGAAAACATTCTTCGTTTCAAGGCTGTTCCATCTGACACACCCAGGGAAGCGGACGCTCCGACGGCAGCACCCTGACAAGTTTCAGGCTTGTGATGTCGGCAACCACGCTTGTCGAACCATGCCTGCCAGATACATCGATCCAGTGGCCGCAATCGGTTCGCCGATTGCGGCCATTTTTCTGAGCCAATCGAACCCCTCTTCAGGGGACCCGGCGATTACCGGTGAGAAACCCGACCCGGAGGTGACGGGAGCCAGAGCTTCCGCGATGGCACTTCCATCCATCCCCCTGGGGACAGGAATTCCCAAAGTGCAAACCTTCGGCAAGGGGACCAGTCGTTTCAGTACGCTGAGAGTCTCTTCCGGGTTTTTGTCCCGGAGCATTCCCAGTAACAGGGCCCCGGATTTACGGGCGGAACCGGTGTGGCCCTGTTGAAGATTGAAGCGATCCCGATACCGGGAAAACTCATCGACAAATGCTCTGATCGATGCGGGAGTATGGGCTCCATCGAGGAGCAGTTCCGGTGGTCCCGGAACCACTTCAAGACGCCCTTGTAGTTCCAATTGACTCCAGGCGAGTGCTGTTTCTTCGGAAGTCAGCGGAGACCCGGGCCAGAAATGATCCAGAGCACGAAGCGCAAGGGCGGCATTCACCGACTGAATCGCGGACACCTCTTCCGGAACCCGAGGATCTCTTTCACAGATCATGGGGCTTGCTCCTCTGGCAGCTGCTATTTCAGCGGAGACGGCAGAGGACTCGCCCGAAGCGATCATCAGGGGTTTGCCTGCGCGGGCGATCTTGGATTTCTCTGCGGCGATCTCTTCACAGGTATCGCCGAGGAGAGCGGTATGTTCGAGATCGATGGTCGTCAAAATCCCCACGTCGTGGGGGATGGCAGTTGTCGAATCGAGGGGGCCTCCGAGGCCGACTTCCAGAAGGAGGTGGGGAACCTCTTCTGTCAGGGCAATTTCGATGAAGAGAGCTGTCCAGAGATCGAAAAATGTGGGCAGGGGATCACCGGCAGCCTGACCTGCCAGCAGTGCGGGATAGAGCCGACGAAGACCCGCCAACAACTTCTCAAACGGGACCGGTTGTCTGCATATGCGGATCCGTTCCTCAAGGGAGATCAGGTGTGGAGAGGTCAGGGCCGCTGTTTTGCAGCCCCTGACTGACAGAAGAGCTTCCAGCCAGAGAACGGTGGATCCTTTGCCCTTTGATCCCGCGACCTGGATGACTTTGCATGGCTGGGTCTCGAGTCCGGCCCGATCCAGGAGTTTTCTGCAGCGAAGTGGACCCCACTCTCTCCGGCCCCGATCCAGTGGGAGCTGTTTCTCCCAGTTGGTGAAGGAGGCTAGCCAGTCGGGGAGACCTTTGGGGGAGTCGGGGGGCGGAGAAATATTGACCATGACGGTGACCCTTTCTTCCCGCAGGAGATCCCCGAAGCTCATTGACCTTTGGCAAACGATGACACAGCATCACCCGGGAGCGAACCAAACCCAAGGAGCTGTCCAGTGCCAGAGACCAATTATTCAGCCCCCTCTTCAGGATCCGCAGCCGCTGATCCTGAAAAGCCGAAAATCGGTCTCAATGTGGATGTGGCAGTGGAAGATTCAGGCCGCATCGTCACCCGGATGAATATCCGCTATTCCGATCTGGTGCTCCAGCATGGTGGCTTGCCCGTGATCTTCCCACCCGGAGTCAAACCAGAAGAAGTGGGATCGGACCTCGACGGATTTCTGTTGATCGGGGGAGACGATTACCGATGCAGCATGAAAAAACCGGATTCGCCTCCACCTCGATTTGTGGGTGTTCTTCCGCGCAGGGAAGAGGCTGATCTGGCATGGGCTCACTGGCTCCTTGAATCGGAGTTACCTGTACTTGGAATCTGCGGGGGACTTCAGGCACTGGTGCTCGCCGCCGGTGGAGATCTGGTCGAGGATATTGAAAGTGAGCTGGAGTCGAATGTGGGTCACCGGGTGATCGAAGCGGGGGCGATCCCCCGTCATGACGTCGATTGGAATGGACAACTTTCAGGCTGTCCTGATCCTGGAGTCTTCAAAATCAATTCCAGTCACCATCAGGCCGTTGGCAGGATCCCCGAAAACTGGCAGGTGTTGGCCCAGTCAGCGGATGGTGTCATCGAAGCCTGTTCCGATGCAGACGGACGATGTGTCGGAGTGCAGTGGCATCCGGAGTTGATGCCCGAAGATCAACTGGGCCATTCGATTGTGGGTCGCCTGGTGGAATCGGCCCGGGTTCGAAGGGGGATCCGCCTTGCCTAGATTGATGGTCTGTGCCGGCGAGCCTTCCGGAGACCTGCACGGCGCGAGGCTGGTGAAGGAGTGTCTCCAACTTTGCCCGGATCTGGAAGTTGACGCCATAGGCGGTTCTCATCTGGCTCGGTCAGGCGCCCGATTGAGG
>JACETR010000064.1 GCA_013911165.1 Planctomycetota bacterium
GGTGTGAAGACCAAATCCCCGGTTGGCCCCGGGGTCGAGCGGCAGGCCGTTCCAAAGTCTCATCAGGACCGGCTCACCGTATCGGACCTTCAGCAGTTTCGGAGGGAAGGTTCCGTCAAAGGTCCACAGGGCATCCGGATTCTGCGCAGGCATCAACGGATGGAATTTCACGGCGAGACCATTGGTCGTTCCGGCACTGAGGCCGAGCCCATCGGGGTCGTCGTAGGTGTTGTAGTAAAGTCCACCCGGTCCAAATTCGCAGTCATCCCCGGAAAGACCATGCTGGTAACCGTGGTCCTGCATCGAGCCGCGGAATCCAAAGTTGGTTCTGGCACCGGTGATCATCGACTGGAAGACCTTGACCGGCGGGAACTCGGCCCAGCGCTGGTGCGCCCAGCCTTCACCGGGCGGGCGCCCTTCGCAGGGGAGATGTTCACAGGGGCGTCCCAGGTAAGACTCGATACGGGGCTTCCACGGGTTCTGTGCAAAGTCGTTACTCAGGCGTGTGGTTTCCGCGGTCAGAGGTTGGTCAAGAAACATCTCGACTTGCGCTCCATCGGGGCAATCCTGTGCGGTCAGCTCTGGCGCAGGGATCGGCAGTCCATCCACATCAAATCCACCACCGGTCAGGGCGTTGGCCTCTGCAGTACCTGGGTAGGGCATCGGATTCAATCCGACTTCATTCTGAAGTGTGCCGAACTCCTCGAAGCGCAGCATCTGCTGATCGAAATCCTGGGCACCAAACATCGGACTCGGAAGACCACCGGTAGGCAGGTCAAAAATCCTGCCCTCCAGAAGGTTCGCTTCTGGAATGGTGTTGTTCTCCCAGATCAGGTCATGGGTATCAGGGATACCCAGTGGGCCTTCAATCGCGCCGTCCATCATGTAGTGCATGCCAGGCGGTGGCGGGATCAGTTGTTCAGAAATCACCAGTGGGACAAGTCCAGAGTTGTCGACCTGTGGTTCACCGATGACAAAAGGAAACGAAAAACATGCAGTAGCCAACAGAGCCAGAAAACCTGATTTGACCTGCTGCCCGGTATGAATCCTAGAATTCCGCGTACTCATGGCGGGACTCCTCCTCCATATGTAATACGACTTTTCAGTCCGTTAATAACGAACCTGATTTTTATGACTTTGAAGCCTAACGGGCAACATGATTTTGTAATGATCATGTATAGTCAGTTGAGGCATGTGTGGCAGTTGTGACAGGTAAGTCACATAAGGGCAGATTTAGTGAATTCAGGTGCTAATATAACGTTCCTTGGTGATTTGGGCCCTTTTGTCTCTAATTCTGTCACCGGATGGGAGGGGGTGGGGCGGCGAGTTTCGTTAGCAGTATCGGTGAAAAAATGCGGAAGATTTGTAATCCATGTAAGGACATGACAAGGCTTATCAATAATTCCGGAAATGTTTCGGGAGGCCTTCCTTTGAGCCAAGGGGAAAACATCGAACGGATGAGGAGGGTTCAATGAAGGCTTCGTTAATGACTGAAAGGTCAGTCCCGTCGACTCCGACGTTGTCGTGATCTGAAGGCCAGCATGCTCAAGCCCAGACCGGAAGCCCAGGAAATCAGGGTAAAGGGGGTCGGAATCTGGATTTGACGGGGGGAGACTGAATCCTTCCGATCCAGGACAGCGCTATTTCCCTTGAGAGCGATCGGATCAGTGGAATCCGCTATCGGACCCCGTTCGTTTGACTCCGTTCCCAGAACCATTTCTTCGTTTTTCTGACAGCACTCCATCGGTTCGACCTCCTGCTGGTCTGCGATGGCCTGTACCTGCATGACTTTTTTCATCCGCTTGGATTCAACCTGTATGAAATCCAGCAGCAGTTGGGCCTCATGCTCGGAGATCTGAAGATTGGGCATCGGCAATCGGTTGTAGCTTTCAAACAGCTGCATGGCGACAGGGTCGTGTTCCTCGAGCATTTTGTCCGGTTCCTGTATCCAGCGAAGAAGCCAGGGATGATCTCTGCGCTCGGAAACGTCCAGAAGGTTGGGGCCCGGTTTCAGGGTGGTGCCCGGAACTCGCCCGATTTCATGGCAGGTGGAGCAGCGGGTTCTGAAGAGTGCTTCCCCCTGGGTTAATTTGCGGATTTCAGGCGCATCCTGATACAGATTTCGACTCTCCGAAGGAGCTTTGTAGTTATGGAGCCATGTTCCGATTTCTGTAGCAAGGATGTAGGGATTCTCGAAGGGTGATTTCTTCATCCAGCGACCCGTGGCCTGATTTCCAATGATCATACTGAGGTTGTGATCCAGTGGATCCTTGTTGACTTCCGATATGTAGAGGCCGAGTTTTCTGCGAAGGAGCAGGATGTCTTCTTCGCTGCCGGTGAAAAATTCCCAACCCTTTTCGATCTGGAAGGTTTTCATGTAGCTGCTCAGGACTTCAGGTGTGTCATGGTCAGGATCAATGGTGATCGAATACATGAAGACATCTTCGCCAACCCGGTCTCCCAGGATCTGATATAGCTCGGAAAGTTTGGCTGTTTCCAGGGGGCAGGCATCCGGGCAACGGGTGTAGATGAAATTGATCATCACCACCTTGTCTTTGATCAGGTCATCAAAGAAGCGGTGTTTCTCACCCTTGCTGCTCGTCAATTCGATATTGGGAAAGTAGTTTCCACCCCAATGGGTGTTGGCCAGCCTGATGTCAGGATTATTGTTTTCCGGCTCCACGGATGAAACGTATGCCCCGAGTGGATTCTGTATGGAAACCAGAATGACGAGTAAAAGCAGAAGCAGGGTTTTGCGAGAAATCATGGGCAGGCTCCATGGTTTTGGCAATCGAGACCGTCAAGGCTTGGGTCCACTCCGCAACTTGCTGTCGGGGCAGGAATGCTGACTGTTCCGTTGAAAATATGAGAAAGGAGATACATGGCATCGGTCAGATCGACGCTGCCGTCATCGTTATTGTCGGCCGCAGAGATGCAATCCAGCGTGTAGCTCTGGAACATGTACTGAAGTCCGAGGATCGCGTCGGTGATATCAGTACTTGAATCACCATTCAGATCTCCCCGAATAAACTTGCCGGAATCACATTCGTCGGGAATCCCGTTGTTGTTGACATCAGGCAGGCCGTTGATGAGATCACAGCCATCCAGAATTCCGTTGGAGTTGCAGTCTTCGCCACTGCTGTGATCACTGTCACATTGGTTTTCGATACCGTCACCGTCAATGTCTGCATCGCAGGGATCAATGGTGCCATCGGCATCGGTGTCGGGCTGGCAGCTGTCGTCCTGTCCATCCAGATCACAATCGAGTCCTCCGGTCTGATCGACTTCGCATTCATTGAGAATGCCGTCTCCGTCCAAGTCTGAGTCGCAAGCGTCGATGGTGCCGTCTGCATCGGTGTCGAGCTGACAGATATCCACTTCACCATTCAGGTCACAGTCGGCTCCCGGGCTTTGGTCGACGTCACAGTTATTCAGAATGCCATCCCCGTCGAGGTCCGCATCACATGGGTCGATGGTGCCATCGGAATCGGCGTCGAACTGACAGGAGTCATCTTGGCCGTTGCTGTCGCAATCGGATCCTCCAGTCTGATCGGCATCGCAATTGTTGGGAATCCCATCGCCGTCCAGATCGACGTCACAGGGATCGATCAGGCCGTCGCTGTCCGTGTCTGCCTGGCAGGAGTCCGTCTGGCCATCGTTGTCACAGTCGGGGCCACCAGTTTGCTGGACGTCGCATTCGTTGGGGAGACCGTCTCCATCAAGATCGCCGTCACACGGGTCGATGGTGCCATCAGCATCGGTATCGATCTGGCAGTTGTCATCGGTTCCGTCAAGATCGCAGTCTGCGCCTCCGGTCTGATCCGGGTCACAGGTATTGGAAATCCCATCTCCGTCCAGATCGCTGTCGCAGGCATTGATCAGACCGTCTCCATCCGTATCGACCTGACAGGCGTCGGAAACTCCATTGGAGTCACAATCTTCGCCTCCAGTGTGATCCACGTCACAGTGGTTGGGGATTCCGTCATCGTCGAGATCATTGTCGCAGGCGTCGATCAGGCCATCTGAGTCCGTGTCTGGCTGACAGGTGTCATCCTGACCATTAAAGTCGCAGTCGGTGCCTCCGGTCTGATCAATATCACAGCCATTCGTGATTCCGTCGCCGTCGAGGTCCTCATCACAGGCGTCGATAGTGCCGTCCGAGTCCGTATCGGTCTGGCAGGTATCGTCTCGCCCATCGAGGTCGCAGTCATTACCGCCGGTTTGATCGACGTCACATTCGTTGGTGATACCGTCACCGTCGAGGTCCGAATCACAGGGGTCGATGGCTCCGTCTGCGTCAGTATCAGGCTGGCAGCTGTCGTCTTGGCCGTTGAGATCACAGTCATTGCCACCGGTCTGATCGACATCGCAGTCATTACCGAAGCCGTCTCCGTCCAGATCTGCGTCACAGGGATCGATGGTGCCGTCTGCATCCGTGTCGAGCTGGCAGCTGTCGTCCTGGCCGTTGAGATCACAGTCGGCTCCGCCGGTCTGGTCGACATCGCAGTCATTGGCTATGCCATCACCATCGAGATCGCTGTCGCACGGGTCGATGAGTCCGTCCTGATCAGTATCAATCTGGCAGGAGTCTATCTGTCCGTCGCTGTCACAGTCTGGGTCCGGGTTCTGATCGACATCGCACCCGTTGAGGATTCCGTCCCCATCGAGATCTGGGTCACAGGGATCGATGGTGCCGTCTGCGTCAGTGTCTGTCTGGCACAGATCGAGGACACCGTTCAGGTCACAATCGGTTCCCGTTGATTGATCGGGGTCACACTCATTGGTGATTCCGTCCCCATCAAGATCTGGATCACAGGGGTCGATGATTCCGTCGAGATCCGTATCGAGCTGGCAAAGATCGAGCTGGCCGTCGAGGTCACAGTCTGCTCCCGGTGTCTGGTCGATGTCGCATTCATTGGAGAGGGTATCACCGTCAAGGTCCGGGTCGCAGGGGTCGATGAGACCATCCTGATCGGTATCCAGCTGGCAACTGTCATCCTGACCATCCTGGTCACAATCGGCGCCCAGAGTCTGATCCACGTCGCAGGCATTGGGGATCGAATCACCGTCGAGGTCCGGATCGCAGGCGTCAATCAGGCCATCCAAATCTGCGTCATTCTGACAGGCGTCGTCCTCACCATTGAGATCACAGTCCAACCCTCCGGTTTGATCCGGATCGCAGGCGTTGATAATCCCGTCTCCGTCATCGTCGCCATTGGGCGGCCCCACAACCGGAACCCGAATCGGATCAACGTTTCCGGTTCCGTCACCCACTCTGAAGGTTGGCAGGGCCACCGTGTTGACGTATTCCACGCCTTCCCAGGTGGGCAGGGGAGATGGCATCAGGTTCACCTGTCCCGGATTTTCAATATCCCAGCGCATCAGCATCGCACGATCTTCGTGCTGGGTGTTGTGGCAATGTTCCATGTAGGTGCCGGCAAACTCACGGAATCGGATGGCGATTTCCATCTTCGTGCAGCTGTCCGGCATACCACCGAGTCGATACATGTCCTTGCGGGCCCAGCGCTCCCAGGCAGGAGGTGCTCCTCCGTCCTTGGAGAGGATGATCCCCTCTTCGAAATGAATATGAATCGGGTGACTCCAGTTATTGTTGTCGTTTTCCAGAGTCCAGATTTCGAGGTCGCCCAATGAGGGAGCAGAGGTGACGCGGCGCGGGTCCATGGTAAAGCCCAGGCCTCCGTCGGTTTTGATCGTCCAGGGCTGACTGTCGGTGCCATTGCTTTTACCGAAGGTAAAGGTGCGATGGGTAGCGTTCGCCAGTTCGGCCGCACTGGGACGAGGCAGGGGGATCATTTTCTTTCCGCCCTCAACATACTCCGCTGGATTCATGCTGAGATCGACACCGGTGTAGGGCTGAACCCTCAATTCAAGGAACTTGCCCACGCAGGGGTCTCCGCCCACGTAACCGGTCGCTGTGGCAGTGGCCTGATAGTTTCCATTAAGGACACTGTTCAGGCCAACTTGGCCAGCGGGGGCTTGACCTTCCGAGTGCTCCAGAAGATTGACCAGGTAGATCCTGTCTCCGGGGAGAAACTGCGAGAAATCGATGACGATGTCGTAGCGCTCGGCGATGGCCTGAGTCGGGAGGATACCGTTTTGCGTTCCGTTCGTCCCATCAAAGGCAACGGCGTGCTCCATGATATTGCCGTCATTGGCGATCATGTGAAATGGAACCCGATTGTTGTTCTGGTCGACGACTGCGATTTTCAGGTAACGCGAGACTGAGCCGTTCAGTATCCGGAACCGGTACTTTCGTGCCGCAACATCCAGATAAGGCTTGTACTGCCAGTTGGTCAGAAGGTGGTCCCCGACAAATCCTTCATTGTTGAATGGGTTGAACCATAACTGACCCGCCTGGTCCCAGGCCTTGTCGGCGATCATCAGGTTGATGTCGTAATCGCGGTTGCCCCAATCGAGCGAAGTTCCACTGGGAAGTCGCAAGTTGATGCCGTCATCGAGACCTTCATTTCCACGATCGATGGAGCTGTAATAATTAAACATCGCGGCAATGCCCTTGTAGACATTCTGTGCCGTGAAGTCGAGCATGTGATCGTGGAACCAGTGACTGCTCATCGTTTCACGCCAGTCTCCACGAATATTGATGATGCCGCCATTGCCATCGGGCATTCCCGCACGGGGGTCAGCGGCATCCGTATTGATGGTGTCGTGACCAGCGAGAATCATCGGCCAGCGGTAATCGTAATATTGCCCCGGGAAGAAGAATGAGTTGGTGTATCCGTCACTCTCTGCAGGGTTGTGGCCATTGTGCTCATGAATCGAGACCGTATGCAGGCCAAATCCCCTGTTGGATGCGGGGTCGATGGGCAATCCGTTCCAGGCCCTCATCAGCATCGGTTCGCCATATCGGGCCTTGAGCAACTTGGGCGGAAAGGTCCCGTCAAAGGTCCACAGCGCCTCAGAAGACTGGGCTGGCATGGCAGGATGGAAACGCACTTCCAGGCCTGCAGTCGTGCCTGCAGAGTTGTTGAGCCCCAAAGGGTCAGCGTAAGTGTTGTGGTAGAGCCCTCCAGGCCCGAACTCGCAATCATCGCCGGTCAGGCTGTGCTGATAACCGTGGGATTGCATGGCGGCACGGAATCCGTGGTTGGTCCGTGCTCCGGTGACCATCGTTTGGAAAATCTTTTGGGGAGGGAACTCAGCCCAGCGCTGGTGTGCCCATCCCTCTCCGGGTGGTCGACCTTCCATGGGGAGGTGAGTGGTTGGTCTGGCGAGGAAGGATTCAATTCTGGATTTCCACGGGTTCTCTGCAAAGTCATTGCTGAGTCGGGTGGCGCTCTCGGTCAAGGCCTGATCGAGGAAGTATTCAACCTGCAAACCATTGGGGGAATCCTGCGCCGTCAAGGGAGGAGCCGGGATGGGAAGTCCATCGACATCGAAGGAGCCGCCAACGAGAGCATTCGACTCAGGCGTCCCCGGGAAGGGTTTCGGATTCAATCCCACTTCATTGTTCAGGGATCCAAATTCTTCGAAACGCAACATCGGCTGATCAAAATCCTGAGCTCCAAAGAGGGGACTGGGCAGGCCTCCTGTTGGAACATCGAAGTTTCTTCCGAGTACCTGGGTTCCGGGAGTGATCGTGTTATTTGCCCACTGTTCAGAGTGATTGGGTGGGAAACCATTGGGGCCCTCGAAGGAACCATCGTACATACTGGTCATGCCAGCAGGGGGTGGCAGTACTTCTTCCGAGATATTCAGCGGAACCAACCCTGAGGGATCAACTTGTGGTTCGCCGACGACGACAGGAAGAGAGAAGCACAGAATTGCCAAGAATGAATAAATCTTGGCGGAATGATTGCCCAACAATTTCAGGGCCGCTTTTGCGAAATCCATGGGGGGTGGACTCCTCCATCTTTGAAAAAACTCTTACTGGTGTATAAGGTCTGTATTTGATTCATAATTGGTCTATTTGTAAAACACCGGGCCCTGAATGTTGTGAACTACATTTCAATCGGGAAATGCTTGGAAGTCATGAATGGCAAGACTCGGTAATAAGAGGGTTTTTCAGTATGAAGGGGTTCATATTCGCCCCGTCTGCCACAAGGGAGGGCTATGATTTTTTGGCCAGGGGAGTGCGATAACCGGCGATGGATCTGTCGCGGTGCTCGACATTTGATTGAACTTCATTGAATCACGGTCAACCTTCTTCAAGAGGTTTCATGGAGCGGAGGGGACATGCGTGCGATTACTCTAAAAAATGGTGAACTCGGCATGCAGCAGGACAGGGTCTCTCCATCCTCCGGAGAAGGTGAAGTCCTATTGAATCTTCGACTGGCCGGGATTTGTCGAACCGATCTGGAATTAGTCTCGGGTTACTATCCCTATTCGGGGGTGCTCGGCCACGAGTTCGTCGCTGACGTGGTTGCGGGAAGCGATCGCCTGGCAGGAAAAAGGGTGGTGGGGGAAATCAATGCTTCCTGTTTTTCCTGTGAACTTTGCGCTTACGGCAGTGATCACCATTGTCCTCAGCGGACAGTGCTCGGCATCGTCGATCGGGATGGTTGTTTCAGTGACCGGTTTCTGTTGCCTGAGAAAAATCTTCATGTTGTTCCGGATCACGTGCCGGATGAATCGGCTGTGTTCGTGGAACCATTGGCTGCCGCCTTCAGAATTGTGGAACAGGTTCGGACCGAGCCGGGGCAAAAATGGCTGGTAGTGGGAGACGGCCGTCTGGGTCAGTTGGTTGCCAGGGTTCTCGCATTACAAGGGGTGGAATTGACGGTGGTGGGCCGGCACCCGCGAAAATTGGTACTGCTGGAAAAGCTGGGAATCCGTACCGCAATCGATACGACCGGGTCTGGAACAGGTAAAGGTATTCCGGGAGGTTTCGATTTTGCCGTGGATTGTGCGGGCAATGCATCGGGATTTGATCTGGCGAGAAGATCCCTGAGGCCGGAAGGGACGCTCATTCTCAAAAGCACTTATGCCGGGACGCTGGAGATCGACGCTTCTGCCTGTGTCGTGGATGAGATCACCGTATTGGGATCCCGCTGCGGGCCTTTCGAGCCCGCCATTGCGGCGCTGGCTTCGGGGGAAATCGATCCCAGAGACCTGACGGATGCGGAATTCCCTCTGGAAAATGGCCTGGAGGCCTTCAGGAAGGCTGCTGAAAAAGGGGTCATGAAGGTGCTTCTTCGGCCCTGAAATCTCCAATATGGACAAAATTTGTCTCCGCATCGGAGACTTCAGTACCGGGAATAGATCCGGAGGGAGTCGACCGATGAAGATCAAACCCTGGAGCCTCAAAGACGCTTCCGATGAAGTAATGATCCCCAGCCGTGTCATGGAACTGTGGGAGGTCTCCCTTCAAGACGGGGAGCAAACCCCGACCCATCAGCACGATGCCCGCGAAGAGCTGCTGATCGCCCTCGAGGGGCGAGGTGAAGTTCAGCAGCAGGACGGCACTCTGGATCTCTTTCCTGGACATGTCGTCGTCGTCCCCGCTGGTACTCCCTTTTCCCTTCAAAACCGCTCTGGACTGCCGATGAGAGGCCTTCTGGTGGCGATTCATCGTCCCGGACTGGCTCCCCAAGTAGAGACTGACAAGATCAGCGCCGGTGATCTCGAGTCGATGATCGAATCGATTCCCGCCCGTCTGAACAGGGCTGAGGCCTTGCAGTCGATCATTCAACTCTTCGATTTGGCAGGCCAACTGTCAGAGCAGATCGAGGAAGCGATCGGCCTCGAGACGGAAACGGGGTTGAGAACCCTCGAATCGATTGAGGAGCAGGTGATGCAGGCGGTGGTGGAGATATCGAGGGCCTGGATGCCCGGGGTCGATCTGCGTCCTCCCCGTTTCTGACAAGGCACGAACCTCGCCTCCGGGGAGAACTCCTCCTTATTTGCAAAATATTTGCTCATTTGGCCGCAATTGGGCCAATTCGCCGCTTTGACAGCGGCCCATCCACGGTGCAAGATATCCTTCTTGTCGGTTTGCCTTATGGCAACCCGCAAATGTGATCCCCTGTCGAACCCCATCCCCGCCGACCCAAAGAGTCGGGGAAGTGGTCTCAGGCATGATTCACGGTCGTTTTCCCTTCGTTTTCGTGTTGGAAATCAGGTGACTTACCTGCTTTCCCTGCGGATCCGTCGTCGGGCACCGTTGAACAGTCCTGTTACCTGAGGACCGAAGGAAGAAGTGTTGTCAGAGAATACCTCGTACCAACTGAACCAGTCTGACCGACTGATCCAGTCTGATGGTGTGACTCCGGTCGTGTCACTTCTTTTCAGCGGCAAGCGGTACTGGCGGGGGACCCTGTTGTTGTTTCTGCTGTTTGTTGGGGTGGGTTGTTCTCCAACGGTAAGTAGTTCGAGAACGGTTTCACCCGGGACAGGGCAATGGACCCCTATCGATCATGCCCGTTCTCAATTGATTTGGATTCGCGGCTCTTCGGGCAGCATGTCGGAAGAGGAGTTGTTCCATGCGATGAATACTCCCTGGAGTGGCAGTCGCCTGTCCGCCTCACAGCGGAAGCAGTGGATTCGAAAACAGATGCTGAAGGATTCAGGGACGGAAACTCCTGCCTCCTTTTCAGGGGGAAGAGTGCTGGATCGCCCTTCAGCGATGAGTGCAGCCGCCGATCGGTGGCAAGAGGATTTGAAAGAGAGCAGATCCGACTAGAACCGGAATCTGAAGCAGAATATTCAGTATTGAGGCTTTGAGCCTCATTTCATGTACGGCGGCGATTTCGTGAAGGTCACGGCAGTCGTCGAATGTTTGAGAGAAGAGGAAGATATGGCAGAAGCACGCAAGGGGAGAGCCGGCGCAGGCAAGGGAAAGCGCGCAGCGGAAGCGAACACCCCGACCATCGAAGGCCTCGACGGCCAGAAAAAACAGGCCCTGGATTTTGCACTGCAGCAGATTCACAAAAAGTGCGGTCAGGGTGCGATTATGAAATTGGGGGACCAGCGTTCCCGTAAGGTTGACGTGATTCCTACAGGAGCACTCTCCATCGACAAGGCATTGGGTATCGGTGGATTACCGCGTGCCCGAGTGGTCGAGGTCTACGGCCCTGAATCTTCCGGAAAGACGACCCTGACGCTTCATGCCATCGCGAACGCCCAGAAAAACGGTGGAGTGGCGGCTTTCATCGATGCGGAGCACGCTCTCGATCCGACCTACGCTGAAAAGCTCGGTGTCGATCTTGAAAACCTTCTTGTTTCACAGCCCGACAGTGGTGAGCAGGCACTGGAGATCGCAGAGATGCTGGTCTCTTCAGGAGCCGTCGACATCGTCGTCATCGACTCGGTTGCGGCATTGGTCCCGCGTGCGGAATTGGAAGGCAACATGGGAGATTCCCATGTCGGTCTCCAGGCGCGTCTCATGAGTCAGGCATTACGCAAGTTGACCGGTGTGATTCACCGTTCCCGCACCACGGTGGTCTTCATCAACCAGATCCGGGAAAAGATCGGCGTTATGTTCGGTAGCCCGGAAACCACCAGTGGTGGTCGCGCCCTCAAGTTCTACTCCTCTGTCAGGATTGACATACGCCGTATCGGGGCGATCAAGTCCGATGGAGATGTGAGCGGGAACCGGACCGTCGCAAAAATCGTCAAGAACAAGATGGCTCCGCCCTTCAAAAAGGCCGAGTTCGACATCATTTTCAATGTCGGAATCTCCTACCACGGAGATCTTCTGGATCTCGGAGTGGAGCACGAATTGATCAAGCGTTCCGGAACCTGGTACTCGATGGGCGAAGAGCGCATCGGTCAGGGCCGTGAACGGGCGGTTCAATTTCTCAGGGATCATCCGGAGATGAGTCTGCAGTTGGATGCGGAATTGAGACGCCGGATGTTCCCGGAAATGTTTGTGGACGAAAAAGAGAATGAACAGGCAGAGCCGGAAGCGGCCCAGTCCTGATTCGTTGTTGATAGAGAGATAAATGAAAGGGTGGCAGGCCGGATTGCTTCGCGGGAACCCAGTGACTTTTCATGGCGGATTTCGATCTGCTCAGGTTTCCCGTGCGGTTCAGGTGACCACTTTCAAGACTCAAGAGAGATCACTCAGCCGAAGAGGCTCAGCTGATCAGGTGAGATGACAGGAGTGAAGCGATGACCCAGGACGAAAGAGTCCAGGAGATGACAGGAAGTTCGTCAAAGGACGGTTCTTCCCGTTTCAACGATTCACAGCGAGGGTCGATGTTGCTGATCGCCCTCGCAGTGCTGACGTTGTTGTCGATCATTGCAGTGACCTTTGTGGCGTTGATGCGCCTCGAGCTCAAGGCGACCGAGAATTTCCGGGACAAGAGTCGTGCACAACTGCTCTCCAAGTCTGCGGAATCTGCGGTGATTTCGATGCTGCGCAGTCGACCCTTTTGGGATATGCCGCGTCTGATGAACCGGACCAATGCTCCTTGGATCTATGGTCTGGTGGGCGGAAACGGATTCAGCCGTGAAGGAGGGTTGCTTTCACTGAAAGAGAGTGAGGGGGACGAAGCCTCTCTCGCTTCCAATCTCAGCAGTCCTTCCTACCCGGGAATCAATTCTGCCGAGCCGGGTGAAGACCGTTTTAAAACCAAACTGATCGACACATCCGGGCAGATTTATCTGAATGGTGAGCAGGATACGCTCGCCCAGATTCTGACCAACCTCGGCCGTGCCTTGAAGTCCAACGATCGATACGGGGTGAATCCACTCTGGACTGGTCCCAATGAATCGGGACGTCAGATCAATGGCGAAGAGATCATCAAGTTCCGTAATCGACTACCCGATCGCCGATTCTCATCAAAATCTGAACTGGCCGCTTTGATCGGCCGTGAAAATCTGGCTCTCATCAGCGATTTCGTCACCGCTCATGCCTACGTTAATCCCTACACCTATCGTTCCTCCGCTGCGATTCCGGTCGTCAACACCTTTGACTCCGGTAACAGGGGTGGCCAGAACATCGGTACGACCGGGGTGAATCGCGGTAATGATCCGCGGGACATTCAGGCCCAATCCGTGGTAGGGGCTACCCAGCTGACCTCTGAGCCGAGAGCTCCCATCAATATCAACACGGCTTCAGAGCCGGTGTTGACTGCAATATTGACAGGGTTGGGAGGGCGCAGGGCATTCCCCTTCATGCGGATCAGCAAACAGAGTCTGGAAAGTGGCAATGCAGGCTCCATCGATCTGGGTGGTGGAACTCTGGCACCCGTCAAGGAGGAGCTGGCTATCCAGCAGACTCCGGTTTGGGTCTACAGTCAGCCCCTGCAGCTCGATCAGGCCCGGAATATCGCCCGGTCGATCATTTCCCAGCGGCGTGATCGGGGGCCCTTCAGGAGTTGGACTGCTTCGAACAGTTCAAATGAAGTGGGATTCGAGGATTTCGTCAACAACCTTCCGGCCAACCTGTTCCCGCCGCCGTCATCGGTGTACGTGGTCAATCCGCAGTCGAATCAGACTTCCAACTTTTACGGAGAGCTGATTGGCGCCGATGGCTCGAGGGAAATGTGGCAGAGGGGTGTTCCCAACAGTGAGCGGGGATTGCGTCGTCAGTTCAATCTTCCTGCCGACGGCAACAATGCCTGGTACTACGAAATGATGCGCTCGATTCTGGTTTCGAATGGCAACCCGAATACAAGGATCAACAAGGTTAATCCGAATCGCCCTTCGTACCGTGCGGTCGACAAGTCCGGACTCGTCAAACTGGCGGGGGCGGATTCCGGTTCACCCAATGCGGGAGATGTCCGATTGGGTCACACGACCGAATTCTGTTTCGACAGCAAGGGGGTCTTCGAGATCACCAGCCTGGCGGAGATCACTGGAACCGGTCAGGGTAATGAAGTCTTTTCGGAGGCGGTCTCCCGCAGTGTGGTCAAGGTTTTTGACGTCTATCACCACACGACCCAAGAGCAGTTCGAGCAACCCTTCCGGGCTGTCCAGAAGAGCAGTTTTGCCAGTCGTGAGAATGTGACCACCTGGCCCGACCCCATCGATGCATTGCAGCCGGAGTTTTACACCGGTTCCGACAAGGATGGTCGCGTCGAGATCACCGGCAAGATTGATGCAGAGATTGCCGCGACCAATCCGGCAACACGGGGGACTCGCTGGTTGAGCAACCCGACCCTGCGTCTCGCTCATACTTTCCGATTCCGGGATGAGCAGTCGACCAGAACCTTGAGAAACCTGTTGCGCACGAACTCCAATCCGGAGGCAAAGATCCGTGAACTGGGCAAGGTTCTCGATGCGGATTACGCCCAAAAGGGAAGCACCTACAAGAAGCGTTACTCCTCCTACACCTGGGGTGCCCAGGACAGTGCACTGGAAGAGGAGAACATTCCTGAAGTGCTGATCGACGAGGCGGACCAGAACTCCGACATCATGCCGGACGGACTGAACAGCAGTATCTTCCGGACCTCCGCTCTGGGTGGCCGTTTCCTGCGCCTTCCTGCGATGATTTTCCGCCAAACTCCTGCTGATCAGGGGGCCGTCGGACGCAACTACAACAATGACGTTGGAAACATGCCGTACTACAACGGTGCGGTGTCATTCTGGATCAAGCTCGAATTCAATGGGGACGACCCGACCTTCTCCGGTCTTCTTGGAGCCACGCAGGTCCAGACTCCCGTTGGCCAGAATCCCCAGGATTCCGAGGGAAGCCAGTTCTGGATCTGGAAAAACACTGAGGGCCAGCTGCGCATCTCTCGCCTTTACTACCATCAGGCATTTGCCAAGGGTTACACCAGCCAGGCAATCCCGTTGATCGGTAACGAAGACGAGGAAACTTCCGGTGAAGAAGAAGCGGAAACTGATGAGCAGAAGTTCTGGGCCAGAACGGACGCCGTCGTCAATGTGAGTAACTGGAGAGCTCATGAGTGGCATCATGTGGCTGTTTCCTATGACGATCAGTCTGCGACAAACCGGATTCGCGTTTGGGTCGACCACGAAAACACCGATGCGGTCAATCATAACATCGGTGAAGGAATGTTCTGTGCCCTGAATGAGGAAGAGCCGAAGGATCAGATCATGATCGGCGGTTTCTATCGCGACCAGGCGGTGGCCACAGAGGGTCTCTTCAAGTTTGGAACGAACTTTACTCGTCAGGGTCTGCAGACGGCGCCCTCCATCAAGCGGGTTCTGGCCAATGCGACCATCGACGAGTTTCGGGTCTATATGGGTCAGTACACCCAGGACGACAGCCGCAAGGGCGGTTATTACACCGAAAGGCCGGCCAAGTACGCCAACGTCTTCATGGTGCCCTTTGAAGACGGCATCCAGCGACGCAAGTTGCGCAATATGACGTGGACCCTCTACTCACCGAAGATCTACTCGGGAGCCTCTGTCCAGTTTGATGAACCGGTCATGACGGTGCTCAATGTCAATGGCCAGGGTACGGGGCGGACGTTGCAGGATCCCGGGGGTAAAGCCGGGGGAGATGGCGGCGGAAGAAGCAATCAACAGATCGCCGGGAAGTACCTGTTCGCAACAGGAAGTCAGGATTACGGCACCGATTTCAATCTGGGCTTTTTGGGTTACGAGATTCAGATGAGGGCTGGAACCGCTCAGGGTGGAGCCCTCTCCGGCAGAACCATGGTGTCGCCGGCCCTGGATGACGTCACTCTGTCCGTTTACCTGCCCTCTGCTCGTTATCTGATCTCGGAGGTTTTGGAATGAACCAGTTCCCTTTGACTCGCCGGGGGAGCCTTTTCACTGCTCTGGCAATGTTTCTGTTTGTCGCTCTTGTCCCCATGTCTCTCGAAGCACAGGGGGAGGGACGTGGACCAAACGGAGAAGATCTTCGTCTTCTCGAATTGCTCAAGATCGAAGTCAGCAAGGATGAAAAAACCGGGCGATACATTCTCGACGTTCAGGGAAAGGCCACCAAGATGCCTGCTGGCACCAAGGTGGACCTGCTGTTGACGTGGCGCTCTCAGCTCGTGGAAACCTTTACGGTCACGCTTCCCGTGAGCAGGAAGTTCCGCGAGAGCTTCAAGCTCAAGCCCCTGGAGGCGTCGTCACACAAATACATGTTCCGATCGGTGATCGACCCCAAAAAGCAGACTTCGAAGGTGAAAAAAGAGTTGGCCGGAGATGAAGACCTGTTCCCGCCCGCCGCAGCTCCCTGGACTGAGTTTCATTTCGATAAGCAGTTTGTCATTGGCTCTCCCGAGGAAATTGCTGCTGCCAAAAAGTTGATTCAGGATTACTTCGTTAACACCTATACCGAGTTGGCCAAGATCGATGCTTTGGTGAAAAAGAGTATCGCGGACTGCTCGGAAGGATTGGACTTCCGC
>JACETR010000065.1 GCA_013911165.1 Planctomycetota bacterium
CTTTTCCGCCGCAGCAATGATGCCATTTTTCACAGAGTAGGTCACTACCCTGCGTCGGAATGTATCGGTGTAGGAATTCTTGCGACCCGGCTTTTGGGATTTCGAACTTGGTATTGAGCGCTTCAATTTCGGTCTGGACTTCTTGGGCACGAAACTTAACTTTCAGTCAGAAACAGTCTATTCCGAATGCAAATGATCGGCATGCCAAACGCCGCTTCCAGTGGCCGCTGGAAAACATTCAGACGTCTTTGGATAGCAACGACTTTGGGGCTCGCAGTATTCAGGAGACAGTTAACAAAATAGGGCAGACATCGACAGGTACAAAGAAGAATTCGGTGAAGAATTGACTCCATTGAGGACCATTCACCGGGACATCCAGCTTTGAATCACACCATGTATCTTCGAATCTCCATGTATCAGCACTCCCTCGGGAGAACACTTTAACGGGCGCTGTGTTATGCCCAGTTATCCCTAAACGCCTCCCTGTAGTCTCGGCATTCACTTTTCATATCCGGGAAATCCATTACACTGACTCCTGATTTTTACTTAGGGGAGATTTTATCATGATTTTGTATTCACCACGGGCCTCCGAAGGAGGCGGCGAATCTGTCGAAGACCTCCAAAAGAGGGTCATCGAACTTCAAGACCAGATTGTCGAGGAGCGAAGCAAGCACAAGGAAGAAATGAAGCGTGGCCTGGAGGTATTTGAAAAGATGCGCAAGGACACCCCGTCTTCCCAAAACCAGAAGATGCTGGTCTCTGTTGACGGACATGATCTGTCCCGGCAGCAACGTGTGGCGATTTTTGTCGATGTGCAAAACATGTACTATGCCGCACGAAATCTTTACCAATCCAAGTTGGAATTCTCGACTCTCCTGAAGCATCTCGTCAGCAAACGGGTTTTGCAACGTGCACTGGCATATGTGGTTGAACGCCCGGGGATGGAACAGAACAAGTTCATCGAAGTTTTGCGCAGGAATGGATATGAAGTGCGCAAACGAGTCGTCGGGGACCGCTCCGACCCGACCAGCAGTGGTGATTGGAACATCGGAATCACTCTGGATGCATTGGCCATCTCACCCAGGACCGATGTGTGCATCCTCGTGACCGGGGATGGTGACTTTGTCCCCCTGGTCGAGAAACTGCGTAATGACGGCGTTCGTGTGGAGATCGCTTCATTCAGGGATACCACCTCGAACGATCTTTATCAGTGTGCTGATCAGGTCCACCATCTGGATGAACGGGTTCTTCTATCGGGTAACCAGTTCCAATCCAACGACTCTGAAGAAGACGAATATGAAGAGGAAGAAGAGTACGAAGAAGAACTCGTTCCCTCCAGCGGAAACCATGGCTCACGAAGAGCGAGAGGACCTGTAGAGGACAACTTCGATGACGAGGATGGGGACTGACCCCGGAGAGAGTGATTTTTCTCTCCGCAGTTATCAATTTGAACTTCCCGATTCTCTGATCGCCCAGGAACCGGCCCAAAATCGCAGTGACTCCCGGTGCATCTTTGCTTTCCGAGGTGAAAAACAGCGGCATCTCGGAAATTTCTCAGAGATGGTCGATCGCCTTCACGGTGATGAACTTTTGGTCTACAACGACACTCGGGTGATTCCAGCCCGCATTCGTGCCCAAAGAGCCACGGGCGGCAAGGTCGAAATCTTCCTTCTTCGCCCCTGCCAGGATGGATTTTCCTGGCTCGCCTGGATCTCCCCTTCCCGACGTATCAAACCGGGCGAAACCCTGGAGGGACCCGATGTAGCCATCAGGGTTCATGGGCGTGAAGGTTCCAGCTGGAGAGTCGAATGGCCAGCGGATGTCCCTCTGGAGAGGATCGGAGAGGTTCCTCTCCCCCCCTACATTGAAAGAAAGCCCGGACAAACCGACCTTCAGGCTGCCGACAAGGAAAGATATCAGACCGTCTTTGCAAAAACTCCCGGCGCAGTCGCCGCTCCCACAGCAGGGCTTCATTTTGACCAACCCATTCTCGAAGCTCTCGCTACCCGAGGTGTTCAGCGTGCCGGCGTCACTCTTCATGTCGGGCCGGGGACTTTCAAGCCTATCGAGTCGGAGCAGTTGACCGACCACCGTGTCGATCCGGAGTGGTACAGCATCTCCAGGGAAACTCGAACTGCTCTGCATGAAGCAAGAAAAGAGAAAAGGCCCATCATTGCGATCGGGACCACCAGCATGAGAGTTCTGGAATCTCTCCCCGATTTGACTCCGGGGGATGAAATCATCGGAGAAACAGATCTGACGATTCTTCCCGGATACCAATTCCGTCACGCGGATGGTCTGTTGACCAATTTCCACCTGCCCGGTTCATCTTTGCTGGTGCTCGTATCCTGTTTCCACGGGCTCGAGAACACTCTCAATCTCTATCGTGAAGCAGTCGAAAATCAATTTCGGTTTTACTCCTATGGCGATTGCATGTTGATCACCCCCCAGAGGTCTTGATGCGCTGCTGGCAATGTCGAAGCAAACTTCACCTCGACGGAGTTCTCAGGGATGGCATTTTGCGTGGACGCGACGAAAGTGAAGGCGGGCCTTACCGTCTCTACATCTGCCCGTCATGTCGCAGAGAGAGCCGGATAGAATCCGTTGGTGAGGGAAAGTACTACGCCTCCCCAGCCAGAGATATCGGTCTGGTGGACTGGCTGGTGGGCTGGATCGAACCTCTGGCACCGGATGACTTCCTGCAACTTCAAGAGTGGCAACAAAAGTTCGGCGAAGAACGACGAATGATCTTTGAGCAGGCCGGCTTGCGAAATTATTCCGGTGCCCGCTGGAAACAGTGGGTCTCAAAAAGGCCCTCTGCCAAAACAGACTCAGCCAGCGAATCAGGGGGAAATCAAAAACAGTCCCGGGTCACCGAATCGGGACCAGATTCTGAAAACTCTGGCCCACTCCCCTTTCACCACCCCCTGCAAATTCTGGGATTGGAAAGGGATGCAACCTCCGAACAGATTCGTGCCAGATTCAGGGACCTCGTGAAGCAGTACCACCCTGACAAACACAAGGATCTGGATCGAAGCCAGGTCGATCAGGCGAGTGAAAAACTCAAGGCACTGATCAAAGCCTACGAAAAGCTGGAGAGTGAAGGAAAAGTCTGATTTCCTGAATCCGAATCGCGCCTAGCCAGACCCAGATGCTCCTGGAAGCCAACCCAACATTCCCAGGGTCAGGCTGACCACCAACACGATCAAGACACCGATAACGTTCAATACGAAACCACAGCGAATCATGAATCGGATCGGAATCTTGCCGGTCGCAAACACGATGGCATTCGGGGCGGTCGCGACAGGCAACATGAATGCACAGGAAACGGACAACACAGCCGGAAGCATCATCAGAATCGGAGAGATCCCACCCTGAATTGCCGCTGACGACAGTACTGGCATCAGCAAATGCATCGAAGCCGTGTTGGATGTCACCTCGGTCAGGAAGGTCGTGACTGAGGAAATGGCCATCACCAACAGTGGGAAAGGCAGCGTATTCCAGGAAGCCATCCACGTTCCCACCTCGGTACTGAGGCCGCTGCTCTGAAACGCTCCACCAATGGCGAAGCCGCCGCCGAAGAGCAGCAACATTCCCCAGGGGACCTCCTTGGCACGATCCCAGTCGAGGAGCGGAGGTTGCCCCTTTCCTGACGGAATAATGAATAGAGCGATGGCACAGGCGACAGAAACGATACTGTCATTGAGATACTTGCCATATTCCGCTGGCTCGAGATCAAGTAGTGGTCCGAGGAGATGTACCCAGCCTGGCATGTCGCCACTTCCCCGGGTCACCCACAAGAGTGCCGTGACCAGAAAGACCAGGAACACCCGACTCTCTTCCGACCTCATGGGACCCAGATTCTTCAGTTCTTCACGCAGGGCCTCTCTGCCTTCCTGATTTTCACCCGCTGGAAGTGGAATCAGAAAACGGGTCAGGAGCAGGTACATGATCGGCAGAAACAGGACCACCACGGGAAGTCCCAAAACGAGCCATTGCAGAAATCCGACTTCAATCGGGGGAATCAGGTCCTGAGCATTCTTCACAAAAATCAGATTGGGAGGTGTCCCGATCAATGTCCCGATGCCTCCGACATTGGCTCCGTATGCGGTACACAGGAGCAAGCAGAGGGTGAATCGCCCCTTCAGATCTTGCCCCTCTTCAGTCCGTCGCGCGACAGAGATGGCGATGGGCAACAACATCAGGGTGGTCGCAGTATTGGATATCCACATCGACAAGACAGCAGAAGTAACCAGAAAGCCCAAAGCCAGCCTTCGAGGAGAAGTCCCGAGACGGATTAATGTTGAGATGGCGATCCTGCGGTGCAATCCGGAGCATTCCACCGCTCTGGCGAGCATGAATCCACCGAGGAGCAACAGAATGAGATGGTGAGAGTAGTATTTGGCAGCAGTTCCGGCATCACAGACCCCGAACAGAGGCAGAAGCACAGCCGGAAGCAGGGAACTGGCGGGAATCGGAATCGCTTCCGTCACCCACCACGTGACGGTCCACACCGTGACCATCAGGGTTCCGAGAACTGTTTTTGAATACTCCTCAGGGGCCAGATACCAAGTCAGGAGCGTCAGCAATGGCCCCAAAAGAATTGGGATCCAGCGAACTCCGCCCTTACCCGCTTCGTCCTGTTTCATGGCGCTACCCGCTTCCTGATCTGAAAGTGGGCATCTCTCCCTGTACAGGGAGGCTTGCCCCATTCCGCATTCGCCTAGCCGTGTTACCATCCCTTTCAGGAAAACCCAATAACCTTGATGACGATTCCCGGAGGGGAAGGCCCCGATTGCTCAGAATCTTGCCCCTGATCCTTCTCTCCCTCCTGTTTCTGAGTTCCTGCAGAACAGTCCAATCCCCCGTCCAGGTGTTGGGTGAAAACTCCTGGAATCGGGAAAAGGACGTGGTCGATTTTTCGATCAATTTGCAGAGTGCCCTCAGTGCCAATGGGTACCTCGAGTGGACGCAGGACCATCTGCTGGAAAATCAGCTTCACAGCACGAATCCGGGATTCCCCGAAATCCCGGTTTACGAAGTGCGTTATTACTTCTTCCGCAGTAGGGGATTTCGTGGTGGATATCTGGGAACCGTACTCTGGCGCAGGGATCCACAAAACCCGGCTCGCCTGAAGCATGTCAGTACCATCCTCGAAAGATAACGACAGTGATCCATCGGTATTTGCACTTCTCTCTCGGGCTCATGTTGTTGTTGGCATCTGGTTGCTCACTGGTCTACGACTACAGGGTTGAGTCAGAGTCCGGTGTCATCTACAGCGACCACCCTGAGTCGGTGACCGACTCCTATCGGGATCGACTCGAATGGTCGAGCAATGGAATCGAAAAACACCTGCCGAATGCCTCCCGGGATGTTCCCGAAGTAACGGTCATTCTCTCTGGAACTCCTGTAGACTCCGGGGCGGTCATTCGACGTGGGAGTGTTGGTTTCGCAGGCTGGTACAACAGTCTCCTCGACATCATTTGGCTCTCGGGTGCGCCGGACGAGGATGGGAATTCCATTCTTCTCGAACCGAACTCCCTCGACACCTTCCAACACGAACTGGCCCACCACCTCACCTCGCAAATTCCGGGAGTTGAGGGACGCTGGTGGCTGGTTGAGGGAATCGCCTGTCATTTCGAGGGTGGTTTTGATCCTGGGGATGGCTCCTTCGCCATCCCCCCCCTTCACATCAAGTACTACGACAAGTGCCGAAGAGAGCTGCGTCGCAGGGGAAGAAGCCAATTTCTGGGAGATCTTCTCGAGACCATCGAGGGCGACTATGGCCAGTTTTACAGTGCCGATTCTGAACTTCTCTACAGGTACGCGCTTTCATGGGGATTCCTTTGGCATCTGCTGAACCAATCCGATCCTCAATTGTCATTTGAGGAAAAGTTGTCGCAGATCATTGAACTCGAAGAAAAAGAACTCATGGTTCTCGTTCCGGGATTCGTTGACGATCTGGCAGCCCGCGCCCGGGATCAGATTCAAAAACACCTCAGCGACTCCCGATTGAGGCGCTGGGCTATCGAGGGATCTATCGGCCAGTTTCGCAATGATGGATCAGCGATCTCAGAAGCACTGGAAGCCGAGTTGGAGTCGTCTGCAGATCCCGTGTGGGCATGGTGCCGTGTCGTCGAACTGATTGGATCCCGATCCAGTCGTTGGTCTCGAACTCTGAGATCAAAGTGGGTCAATCGCTTCTTCGAATTCATGGCCTCGGCGACGATTGAACAGAAAAAATCGATCTGCCTGGAAGTCGTTCCCTCGTCACGCAGTTTCTCCATCGTCGAGGCCATCGTGGATTGCCTCGATTCTCCGGATGGCGAATTGAGAGCGATTGCCGCTCAGGCCCTCGCCCGGATCTCTCGCCAGAGGACCATCGTCAACCCCGAATTCTGGAAGCATGCTCCCGCCAACCTTCGCCAGCAGGAAATCGATATCTGGCGGGAATATCTGAAGCAGAATTGAACTGCTGATACCATTGACCCGCGAAGAATCTGTGCAGATGCTGGTTTCTGGAGGAATCATGGATTTGGAACTTCTGCTCTTTGCTTCATTGAAAGACGATGTCGGTTCCCCGACCCTGAGATTAACGATTCCAGAGGGATCCACGGTCTCGAATCTCCTGCAGGAGATCGGCGAATCCCATCCCTACCTGCAAGCGAAGTTGGCTCACGTCCGCGTCGCCATCGGGAATGAGTTTGCAGGCCCGGAAACTGTCATTTCCGAGGGTCAGGAAATCGCACTGATACCCCCCGTGAGCGGCGGCTAGAAATGCCCGTATTTGAAGCGCGTCTCTGTCGCGAAGTCATCGATACCGAAGCGGCACGCAGCTGGCTGACAGATGACGCCTGTGGTGCCATTCATCTCTTCTGCGGAGTGGTACGTGATCTGAACAGGGACAGAAGTGTCACCCGAATCGAATATCACGCTCATGAGTCCCTGGCACTGAGAAGCCTCGAGAAAATCGTTGAGGGGCTGGTTCAGTCAGGAGCCAAAAAAGCGATTGCGATCCACCGGTTGGGGATGCTCGAGGTCGGTGAAACCAGTATTCTTCTCGGCGTTTCGCTCCCCCACAGAAAAGAGGGCTTCGCCCTTCTCGAACGGGGAATGCTGGAGATCAAGGCCGACGTCGCAGTCTGGAAGCATGAACACTACACAGACGGTCCTCCGGAGTGGATCGAAGGTTCTTGAACCTGTCCGACAACTGGATCGGCCCTACTGGGGATACTCCCGAATCTGCTCACCGGTGTAGATCTGTCGAGGGCGCTGAATCCTGTCTTTCGGATTATTACGCTGCTCAAGCCAGTGCGCGATCCACCCTGGCAATCTTCCAAGAGCAAACATCACCGTAAACATGTTGGTCGGAATCCCGATCGCCCGGTACATGATACCGGAGTAGAAATCGACATTCGGATACAGGTTACGATCGATGAAGTAATTGTCGTTGAGGGCAATCTCCTCAAGACGGCGAGCCACATCGAGAAGCGGATCCTCGACTCCGAGGTGATCGAGAAGTCTGTCGCAGGCTTCCTTGATGATCTTGGCGCGCGGATCATAGTTTTTGTAAACGCGGTGCCCGAATCCCATCAGGCGGGTCGGCGAATCCTTGTCCTTGACCTGCTCCATGAAGGCTTCGACATCCTGACCATTCTCGTGGATCATCGACAACTGTTCGAGGACGGCCTGATTGGCTCCCCCATGGCGTGAACCCCACAGGGCACTGATTCCAGCGGAGATGCAGGCGTAAAGATTGGTCAGGGAACTTCCCACCATGCGAACCGTCGAGGTCGAGCAGTTTTGCTCATGATCCGCATGCAGGATCAACAGCAAATTGAGAGCTCTCTCCACCTCAGGGTCTACGTGATAAGGCTCAGCTGGGACACGGAACATCATGTGCATGAAGTTGCCGCAGTAACTCAAGGAGTTGTCCGGGTAGATGAAGGGCTGACCAATCGACTTCTTGAAACTGAAGGCTGCCAGGGTCCGAACCTTCGAAAGAAGACGGCAAATGGTCAGGTCCATGTTGTCGTCATTCTCCGGATCTTCGATGTCGGTGTAAAAAGTGGATAGTCCCATCACCATCGCCGAGAGAATCGCCATCGGATGCGCCGACGAAGGAAACCCGTCGTAAAAGTGCCGCATGTCTTCATGAATCATCGAATGGAATCGAAGATTCGTGCGGAAGGTTTCGTATTGCTCAGGGTTGGGCAGGTCTCCGTGAATCAGCAGGTAACTGGTTTCAACGAAGTTCGAGTTCAGGGCAAGCTGCTCGATGGGGTAACCACGGTAGCGAAGAATACCTTCTTCACCATCGATGAAGCAGACTGAACTGAGGGTGCTACCCGTGTTGACGTATCCAGGGTCGAGAGTGACGAATCCGCTCTCCTTGCGGAGGCTGCTGATGTCGATTGCTTTCTCCCCCTCTGTTCCGACGTACACGGGCAGGGAGATCTTCTGATCTCCGAGGTGAAGAACCGCATCTTCGTTCGTCTTGTCGTTCATCCTCAGCTTGTCTTTCTCGTGGTGGGCTTGTGCGCCCCGGTCCGTAAGAAATCGATACAGGCATTTCCAGACACGGCTGTCCCCAGACTCCGCCGACACCACAGGTGTCAGCAGCCCTGATTCTGATCGATTTGTTGATTGTTTGAGGCCCACGGGGCTCACCGGGAAAATCCCACCGGGCCTCGTAGGTCTGACCTGCAGTTTCAATGCTAATTTACACGGGGGCAAGGGGTTCCGGATTTTCCGGTCAAGATCACTGATCACCTTTGGCAAGCTGGCGGTGAAGCGCCAGGGGCCGAAAGTGAGCCTAGGCCCCGGTTTCTCCGCCGGGCGTCTGACTCCGGTACTGCCAGCCATCCAGAGATCGGGCAATCGGCACCCTGCGACCCACGCCATAGGCCCTGGGCGTCACCCTCAGAATGGGGGCAGATTGCCTGCGTTTGTGCTCACTGAGTTCGATCAGACGGATCACCTGGCGAACAGATTCCTCAGGAATCCCCAGGGCAACGATTTCGGCAAAGGAGCGTCTCTCCTCGATCCAGGCAGTCAGGATCGCATCCAACTGGTCGTAGGGTGGCAGGCTGTCCGTATCGACCTGGTCCGGGGCCAACTCCGCGGAAGGAGGCTTGTCGATGGTCGAAATGGGAATCTGTCCCTGGAAACGATCGAGCCTTGCCAATTGATAGACCCCTTGCTTGGAGACATCCCCGAGGGGTGCGAGGCCTCCACACATGTCACCGTAAAGGGTGCAGTATCCGACGGAGAGCTCCGATTTGTTGCCGGTCGCCAGCACCATCGCCCCCGTTCGGTTGGCAATGGTCATGAGAATATTTCCGCGCAATCGGGATTGAAGATTCTCCTGGGCGACACCCCAGTCTCCACTTCCGAGGAGAGGTTCCAGATCGGTATGCATCTTTTGGTAAGTCTCCGCGATGGAAACTACCTCAAAATCGATGCCAAGGTTTTTGGCCAACTCTTCCGCATCGGTGAGGGCGCCCTCGGACGAGTAGGGACCCGGCATGGCCACACCGGTGACATTCTCCGCACCGAGAGCTGCCGTGGCCAAGACTGCAACCACTGCAGAATCGATGCCACCACTCAGACCCAAAACCACTTTCTGAAGGCCGCATTTGCCAAGAAAATCCTGAATACCGAGGATCAAAGCCTCTGCAAGGGCTTCACCCTGCTGCCCCACCTCAGCTTCCGAATCACTCAGTTCGTCCACACAAAAAACAGCGGATTCAAATGTGGGAAGTCGCAGAAAATTGCCGTCCGGCTTTACCAGAAAACTGCGGCCGTCAAAGATCAATTCAGTATTGCCCCCTACCAGATTGGCGAGGGCCAACGGAACTCCCCACTGTCGACTTTGCTCACAAAAGACCTGCTCACGAACGAGGTGATGACCTTCATGGAAAGGACTCGCAGATGGACAAACAATCAGGGTTGCCCCCTTGTCGACCAATTCCTTGCCGGGTTGTCGTGGATAGGGGGGCTGACCGGGAACCGGGAGCGTCCACAGATCCTCACAGATGGCGATGCCTACAGAGTGACCACGAATCTCGATGGGTTGGGCATCCCCCCCCGGTTCAAAGGTTCGTGATTCATCAAAAACATCATATGCAGGCAAGAGGATCTTGTCGTGGCGTCCGAGAATCCGTCCACCGTCCACCACCCACGCACTGTTATGTACAGACCGGGCTGCGCCTTCAGCGGCCCCCTCCAGAGTTCCAAAGACTGCAGCGGGCCCAGCACTCAGAGACTCGGCCAAATGGTGATTCAGTTGTGCCACCGCAGAAACAAAATCGGGACGGGTCACCAGGTCCTGCGGCGGATATCCACAGGTCACCAGCTCCGGATAGAGGACCAGATCCGCGCCTTGCTTTGCCGCTTCCCTGTGAGCATCCAGGATGAGGGTACGGTTCCCCTCAAGATCTCCCACAGTGGTGTTGAGCTGGGCGATCGCCAACCGCACGATGCAGGTCCTATCCCATCATGCGGAAGCCACCATCGACGTAGATGACTTCGCCGGTGATTCCGCTGGCCAGAGGAGAGAGCAGGAATGCGGCGGCATTACCCACCTCTTCGATGGTGACACCACGTCCCATCGCGGCCCGCCCTTCGACTTCAGAAAAGATATCAGAAAATCCGCTGATCCCGCGGGCGGCCAGAGTCTGAATCGGGCCAGCACTGATGGCATTGACGCGGATCTCTTTGGGCCCCAGATCTGCAGCGAGATAGCGAACACTCGCTTCCAGACTTGCCTTTGCCACGCCCATGACGTTATATCCCTTGACTGCTCGCTCTGCTCCCAGGTAACTGAGGGTCATCATCGATCCCCCCGGCTCCATTCGACGGGCGGCTTCACGAGCCAGATGGGTGAAACTGTAGGCACTGACATCATGGGCCTTCAAGAAACCATCGCGGGAAGTGTCCAGATATTCGTTTTCCAGATCAGACTTGTCCGCAAAAGCGATGGAGTGGACCAGAAAATCGAGTCCTCCCCACTTCTCGTCCACTTCTTCGAAGAGACGCTGCACGTCTTGCTCATCGCAGACATCGCAGGAGGTGATGATTTCACCCCCCGCTTCCTCAGCGAGAGGGCGAACCCTGCGCTCAAGGCGTTCACCCTGGTAGGTAAAGCCGAGTCGGGCCCCTGAGCTGGAGAGCACTTTGGCGATTCCCCAGGCGATACTGCGGTCGTTGGCGACTCCCAGAATCAGTCCCCGGCGTCCGGTCAATCCATCGGTCAGAGTCATGGTACTGACATCCTTCCCACCCCTGTCGGGGCCTTGGTGACTTCATGGTAACCGCTTCTCTCCCACAGGGGGAGCGAACCCCATTGGTTCCCCCCGGTCAGAGACAACACTGGCCATATGCAACAAAAGCCCCCCGGCAGGGATCCTGCCGGGGGGCTGTTGGAATTCGTCAACGGCGAATGAGAAAAGAAAGACTAGAACCGTACCGGCTCTTTCTTGGCTTCCTTCTTCTCTTCATCGCTTCCAGCGTCTCCATCCTTCGCCGGCCATTCGGAGAAGCTGTAGATTTTCACTCCATCCTCAACGATGGAGACTCGGGACGCCGCCCAACCGAAGTATTTACGGAACAGGTCCGATTCCGGGATGTTGGAGGGGTCAAAGAGGAAGAGCAGGTTTTCATCCTGAGCCAGCTCTCCGGCCATCAGGGGCAGGAAACCCAGAAGCGGACGCAGAACGTTGGCTGCGGTGGCAAAGTTCTCTCCCACATCCGTAAACCCGATGCTCATACCGGAAGAAGCCTGAACCTGAGCCAGAACCTTCTTGATTTCCGGGTTGTCCATGAACTTGCGTCCCTCACCTTTGGAGGAACGGATCATCTCCTTGAGATCGTCATTGCTCATGGCGATCACGAGCCAGTCATCCGTCATCGTCCACGAAGGTGCGAGTGCCGGCCCTTGTCCCGCAAACTCGGGGGGCATGTCACCCAGCGGATCGTAGGTCCAGACATCGAGATCCATGAAGGTATCCTTCTTGACCATCGCTCCCATCATCTCAGGGCCGGTCATGACAGCGAGAATCTTGTCGAAGACCTTGCGATCACGCATGCGGATCATGAAGTTTCCGGAGGTGCTCTGCCCCATCATCATTTCCATGGGGTTCTGCATCAGCGGAGCGTTGTCGTCCGCCGCAGGGGACGCAAGAACGATCGACCCTTCCATGGCGTCGAGCATCTCACGGGGATCAAATCCGAGTTCACCGGACATCATCTCCATTTGAATGTCGAGCATGGCACGCATTTCGTCCGGATCAGATCCTTCCAGGACCGCCACCATCTCCACTGCCGCTTCAACGATGTTGTCAAATTGGAGGCGAATCAGGGAAACGCTCATCGACTTGTCTGAGACAAAATCGGGAAGGCGGATGTCCCCATTCTCATTAGGGACCAGGCTCATAAGGCCCTTGCGACCTTCCATTGCCACGATGGTGTCGGAGCCGGATCCACCGTCTTCGGTGTAGGAACGGATCGCCATACCGGAAACCGAATCGATTCCAGTCGCAGCGAGGACCTCAGAGATGCTGGGACCTCCCATGTCGCCACCACCTGCACCCATCATCATCTGGGCCAGGGGAACCAGGTTCCAAAGGGCGTCCAGATTGACGAAGAAGGATTCGGATCCACGACGAAGCTGGTTTTGTGCACTCTTGTACACCTTGGTCGTCGAGAAGTTGCCACCAACCGCGGTATCTCCCTCGCTCAGGTATTTGTTGAGAGCGGCACGGCTGGTTCCGACCACATGACGGGTCTCCTGCTGACCGATGAAGATTCCCACGCCGGGCATCGCCTCGAGGCCATTGAATTCCATCTCGCCGATACTGAAGGCGGTCGGAATCATCGGCGGCTCTTGCCCCTCCAACTGACTGCGAATCAGAGTCAAGAGCTCACGATGCGGCTCTCCCAGATCCTCAGGACCATTGAAGTCGAGCAACAGATTCGGCATGGGGAATCCCATATTCGGATCCATGGCGTAACCGATTCCAAGAACCCATGAACCAGTGTTCTCCGCATACCAGCGGGAGAGAAGATTCTTGAGGAAGTCCACGGCCTCACTGTCCGAATCCTCCAATGAAATCTCGGCACTCATCATTTTGGAAAAACCGTTGAAGAGTCGATCCCAGATCTCCTTCACGGAAGGTTCCTCCATGAACTGCGAGAAAGAGGACTCCTTTCCTGAAGAGATCATTCCCTGCCAGTCATCGATGGAGACGGCAACGATGGTGTTTTGGTCTAATTTTCCGACGTCGCCAGCCTCAGCAAGACTGGGGGTCAACGTCAAAAGGGCTGCGAGCAGCAGGCCGAACAATTTGTTCGCCATGAATGTTCCTTCCGGGTTCCCACTCTTTGGGAACGTCTTTGTATTGGGGAGACGGGTCACTCCCCGGGTTGAATCTTTTTGGGCGGGGTGAGGTATCTCACCCCGGTGTTGGGTTGGCTCTCATCGAAGAGGAATGATTCCCTGCGATCGATGAAAAATTTGACCTGATCCAGGGGAATGGCAAAGTTCAGCCCTTCCGACTGGAGAATCTTCATGTTGGTGACTCCCACCACTTCCCCCGCTTCATTGAAGAGGGCTCCTCCGGAGTTTCCGGGGTTGATGGGCGTCGTGGTCTGAATGTAGCACTGCCCCTCAAAGGATCGGTAGGGATCAGAAACGATCCCTTCACTGACAGTACGCTCAAAGCCACGGGGAGTTCCCACAGCAAAGACCTTCTGACTTCGCTCCAGAGCGTCCGAGGAAGCCATTTTGACCGGCCTCAGGGGGTATTGATCCGCATTGGGAATACGCAACAGTGCCAGATCCAGGAAAGGATTGAGAGCCACGATTTCAACATCCTCAATCTGCTCCTTGCGAGATCCGCCTTCGGCATCGTCGAGGTAAACCGTCAACTGGACATCCCTTTGACCTTCGACTACGTGAACATTGGTGATGACCAGACCGGCCTCATTGATGATGAACCCACTGCCAAGTCCTCCGCCGGCAAGAACTCGCACGACGCTGCCGCGGGCGAGGGTCTCCGCTTCCTCAAGGGGCAGGGGTTTTCCCGACCCCAGTTGGTAGACCTGTCCTTCAGGGGTTTCGGCTTCGGCATTGTCCTTCGAGGCAACGGAACGACGATCACGAATCGAATTCTTCGGCAACGTCACGATGGTCGGACCGATATCGACAAAGATCTCTGTTCCAGTTTCCTTGACGATCACCCCTTTGACACTCGCACCGCCGATCAGATCAATCTCCATACGGGACTCATCTTTTGACACCGGGGAGAGATTCTCCCATGACCATGCAGCAGGAGTACTCAACAATGAGAGAGAAAGGACCAGTGCAGGGACCAGTGACATGCGGCAAAGAATCGGGGAAAAACCCAAGGGAACCTCAACTTTCTTTCCAATGATCCGGCATTCCAGCTCTGACGTTATTCCATCCTGACAGAGTTGTCCCATTCAGACAGTCACTCGCAGGAAGGATTCATCCTCTCCACAAATGGACTCGTGCCGACGTGGAATCGAGAGGCTGAAACGCTGTTGTCGAATCGTGACCGGTCGTTTGTGGAAACCTGCAGATCCCGCCTTGCGGAGCCCTGATTCCACTCCCAGAATCCACGATTCAGGAACACAGATGCGTTTTGTATCTTGGATGCTGTCATTCCCCTGTGCAAGGTGAATGTGACAGACATCTGTGTCACCCAGACGACTTACAGGAGAATCCATGACTACTGCCCAAAACCTTTCCCGGTATCTCGGCGTGAGGCCGAAAACACTGCCCCTGCTCTTGCTTTCTCTCCTCTTGGCAACGGCTGATTTCCTGCCTGCGCAGGACCGGATGGGAGACTTCGGGTTCTCGGGCATGGAAGTGTTTCGCCTCGGGGCAGCGGGAGGTCCCTGGCATGCTGCCGATCTGGATGCGGATGGTGATCTTGATCTGACGATCTGGATCGACGATCGCGGAGAGCTGGTCCACTTCCTCAGGGATCCCGGTACCGAGGGTTTCGTTCATATGGAAGCGGGCAACACCCTCGTCGATCCGGACGGCTGGCGTCGTCAGGAAACCAGCATCGGAGCTGCCGTAGAGGCAATGACCTCTGTCGACCTCAATCAGGACGGTGCCATCGATCTGGTCATCTCCTGTCCCGGTGCCGATCGTCTCGAAGTCCTCTGGGGCAGTACCGACTCGGAAATCAGATTCAAGCGCTCTGATCGTATCCGCATGGAAGATCTGGCAAGGGGCCCCCACTCTCTGGCCGCCGAAACCTCCATCACCCCCCAAGGACTGGCAAACACGCTGATGGTTTTGACCAGCGATGGGGTCCGTCTCCTGAAATGGGAAAAAGGGACCACCAACCTGATCGAAAACGAACTGATTCACGGCTCCGCCGGAGGAGCACGCTTTCTGCTCCCCGTCGACATCGATGGGGACAGATCGCCTGATCTCGTTTCGATCAGTACGGCAGCCTCGGATCGCCCCTACCCATTCCGTACTCGCAAACGTATCGCCGAGGAAAACAGGAACTGGTCTCCGGAACAACTTCTGAAAATCGAGAGCGGTCGCTTCCTGGGTCATGGGTTGCTGGACCAGAAACCGATCTTCTTCTTCGGAGAGAGAGAGCGGCCTGTCTTGACCGGATATCAGGTTGAACCGATATCTTCAGCCAAAGAGACCGTCGGCATTCGTGCGATCCCATTGTCCGCTGCAGGCCTGGGAAAGAGTCGCATGGCCCATGGGGATCTCGATGGTGACGGCGACCAGGACGTGGTCGTCCTCGACGTCAAAAATTCCCGCTTGATCCCCATTTTCAATGAGGAAGGCGATCTCTTTCCGGGAACCGCATCCCCCACCCTTCAAAAGCCGGAAAGCCTCTTTGTGGCTGATGGAAAGGTCTACGTCTTCAGTAAATCTGAAGGGGGTCTCGGTGTCAGTC
>JACETR010000066.1 GCA_013911165.1 Planctomycetota bacterium
ACCTAAGCCCATTCGCTCTTTTTCCTTAAATAAAGACCCGTGCGTGGGAGACTTCATTGTCTTCCAGGACCGACTCGTTACCTGTTTTGCGGGGATGTAGCTCAGCTGGGAGAGCGCCTGCTTTGCAAGCAGGGGGTCAGGGGTTCGAGCCCCCTCATCTCCATTTCTCGTTCTTTGAAAATTCGGTGGTTGGTCATAATGTTAACAAAGTGAAGGTGAGCAATTTCAATTGCTCTGCAATTTAGTCATTTTTCGAGAGCGCATGAAACTCTGGACTACTTGGATTGCTTGTTCTCCAAAGATCACGGGCCCGGTTTTCGGTTTACCGATTTCCAGTCAATGATCCGCGGCGTGCATGTGAGAAATAGTGGTCAAGCTAAGAAGAGTGCATGGTGGATGCTCTGGTACCAAGAAGCGATGAAGGACGTGGCAAGGCTGCGATAAGCCTCGGTGAGCCGCCCAGTAGGCTCTGACCCGGGGATTTCCGAATGGGGAAACCCTTCCCGTTGGAGACGGGAAATCCAGTTCTGAATACATAGGAGCTGGAAGCGAACGAGGGGAACTGAAACATCTAAGTACCCTCAGGAAAAGAAAGAAACCTCGACTTCCTGAGTAGCGGCGAGCGAAACGGAAACAGCCCAAACCTGGGTGATGTCAAGCCTGCAGGCGTTGTCATTCGGGTGTTGTGGGAGTATCTGGTCCGGACTGCAGTCCGGGCAGAAGGTTACAAAAACTTGTGTTAGTCGAAGGGTCTGGGAAGTCCCACCTAAGATGGTGATAGTCCAGTAGACGAAAACATAAGTTCCTTCGGATATTTCCCGAGTAGCGCCAGTCCCGTGGAACCTGGCGTGAATCTGGGGGGACCACCCCCCAAGGCTAAGTATTCCTTGGTATCCGGTAGCGAATAGTAGCGTGAGTGAATAGTGAAAAGTACCCCTGCTAGGGGAGTGAAATAGTACCTGAAACCATGCATTTACAAGCTGTGGAAGCCCTATGTCTTCGGACACGGGCGACCGCGTACCTTTTGCATAATGGGCCGGCGAGTTACAGTTTGATGCGAGGTTAAGTCTCTCAGGGACGTATCCGAAGCGAAAGCGAGTCTGAACAGGGCGTTCAGTATCAGGCTGTAGACCCGAAAGTGAGTGATCTATCCATGGCCAGGTTGAAGCGGATGTAAAAGTTCGTGGAGGACCGAACCCACTTGTGTTGAAAAACGAGGGGATGAGCTGTGGATAGGAGTAAAAGGCTAATCAAACTCACAGATATCTGGTTCTCTCCGAAATAGCTTTAGGGCTAGCCTCGGGTGATAGCCGTTGGGGGTAGAGACACTGACCGGGGTTGTGGGGGCTTCCCGCCTACCCGCCCTAGCCAAACTCCGAATACCAACGGTCGTATCCCGGGAGTCAGACCTTGGGGGATAAGCTCCATGGTCGAGAGGGAAACAACCCAGACCGCCAGCTAAGGTCCCAAATACAGACTCAGTGATGAAGGAAGTGTTAGTGCTAAGACAGCCAGGATGTTGGCTTAGAAGCAGCCATCATTTAAAAAGTGCGTAATAGCTTACTGGTCGAGCACTTTCGCGCCGAAAATTTCTGGGGCTAAGTCTGTAACCGAAGCTGCGGGATGTTTAAACATCAGTAGGAGAGCGTTCCATACAGGATGAAGGGATACCGTGAGGAGTCCTGGACAGTATGGAAGTGAGAATGCCGGCATGAGTAGCGATAAAATGAGTGAGAATCTCATTCGCCGAAAACCTAAGGTTTCCTGGGCAAGGCAAATCCGCCCAGGGTTAGGCGGCACCTAAGGCGAGGCCGAAAGGCGTAGTCGATGGACAGCAGGTTAATATTCCTGCCCCAGTCACGTGGACGGACAGGGGGGACGGAGGCCGGATGATGATCGCCCGGGTGAAAGTGGGCGTTTCTGGTCCGAGACAAGTCGTAGGCAAATCCGCGACAATAACGTCAAGGTCCCGGATGGAGTTCTTTTTGAACGAACTCATCGGAAGGACTTCCAAGAAAATCCTCGGTTCGGTTGAAGCGTGAGTGACCGTACTAAAACTGACACAGGTAGGTAAGGTGAGAATCCTAAGGCGCTCGAGAGAACCCTCGTTAAGGAACTCGGCAAAATGACTCCGTAACTTCGGGAGAAGGAGTGCCCCCTCGGGTTATGCCTGGGGGGGTCGCAGTGACAAGGCGGTAGCGACTGTTTACTAAAAACACAGGTCTCTGCTAAGACGGTTAAGTCGACGTATAGAGACTGACGCGTGCTCGGTGCCGGAAGGTTAAAGGGACGGGTTATGCTTCGGCAGAAGCTCAGAACTGAAGCCCCGGTAAACGGCGGCCCTAACTATGAGGGTCCTAAGGTAGCGAAGTTCCTTGTCGGGTAAGTTCCGACCCGCACGAATCGCGTAACGACTTCCGCGCTGTCTCAACGAGGGACTCGGCGAAATTGCAGCAGTGGTGAAGATGCCACTTACCCGCGACTAGACGGAAAGACCCCGTGAACCTTTACTGCAGCCTAGTATTGGCTTTCGGTTCAGCATGTGTAGGATAGGTGGGAGACGTTGATGCAGCGACGCTAGTCGTTGTGGAGTCATCCTTGAAATACCACCCTTGTTGTTCTGGAATTCTAACCTCGGCCCATGAATCTGGGTGAGGAACAGTGCTAGGTGGGTAGTTTGACTGGGGCGGTCTCCTCCTAAAAGGTAACGGAGGAGTCCAATGGCACCCTCAGTGCGGTCGGTAATCGCACGTAGAGTATAAAGGTATAAGGGTGCTTGACTGTGAGACTTACAAGTCGAACAGGTGTGAAAGCAGGGCTTAGTGATCCGGCGGTCCCGTGTGGAAGGGCCGTCGCTCAACGGATAAAAGGTACTCCGGGGATAACAGGCTGATCTCCCCCAAGAGTTCGTATCGACGGGGAGGTTTGGCACCTCGATGTCGGCTCATCGCATCCTGGGGCTGGAGAAGGTCCCAAGGGTTTGGCTGTTCGCCAATTAAAGCGGTACGCGAGCTGGGTTTAGACCGTCGTGAGACAGGTCGGTCCCTATCTGTCGTGGGTGTACGAGATTTGAGGAGATCTTCCCCTAGTACGAGAGGATTGGGGAGGACGGACCTCTGGTGTTCCTGTTGTCGTGTCAACGGCATCGCAGGGTAGCTACGTCCGGGAAGGATAAGCGCTGAAGGCATATAAGCGCGAAGCCCCCTTCAAAACTAGATCTCGCATGAGACTCCTGGAAGACCACCAGGTTGATAGGCCGGGTGTGTAAGCATGGCAACATGTTCAGCTGACCGGTACTAATACGTCGATCGGCTTGACCGCTATTTCTCATTTGCACGAACTGGGCATTCAGTTGTCTGGGGTAAGCATGTGCCTCGAAATGATGATTTGCAGAGTCGAGATTGATCATTCACAGGTTAAATCCTGGCTTTGTGACATAGACCAACCACCACTTTGAAATACTGCAGCGCAGTAAGTTACTTTCTGAGTTTCTTTCTGAGTTGCCAGAGTTTCCGGGTGATCATAGTGGAGGGGCCACACCCGTTCCCATTCCGAACACGGAAGTTAAGTCCTCCACGCCGATGGTAGTGGTTAATCCTGCGAGAGTAGGTCGTTGCCCGGTTTTTTAAAATACTCAGGCTGGTTCGTCATTGACGTTCCAGCCTGTTTTTTTATGTCCAGTTGGATTCTGACGGATTCTTACTTCTTTTTGCGGTCGAGAAATTTCTGCATTCGCAGGTGTTTGTCTTCCGATTCAAAACAGATCGCCTGACTGATGGATTCCATGAGGTCGCTGCCATGGGCACCAGCTTCAGGGGTTCCATTGATGACCATTTTGGCGAGTTGAACCGCACCCGGTGCATTTCTGGCGATCTTTTTGGCCCAATCACGGGTGGTCGCTTCCAGTTCTGAATCGTCAACAACGATATTACTCAGGCCGATTTGACACGCTTCTTCAGCGGAAATGATCTTCCCGGTAAAGATCAGTTCACGGGCCTTGCCGACACCGACGAGCCGTTCCAGTCGATGACAACCTCCTGCGGCTGGAATGATGCCGAGGCCGACCTCCGGTTGTCCAAATTGGGCTGTTTCGGAGGTGATTCTCAAATCACAGGCCATAGCCAGTTCACAACCGCCTCCCAGTGCATAACCACGGACCATCGCCAGTGTCGGGCAGGGTATCTCTGCCAGGCGGCGAAAGAGGGTCTGGTTGACCCCTTGCAGAGCTTCTCGCGCCCCGCGCGCCTTCAAGGCTGCCACGTCTGCTCCAGCAACAAAGCTGTCCCCTGATCCCCGGACAATCAGACATCGGAGGTCCGTCATCTTTTCGACCTCATGCAGGGTGTGGTGGAGAGCCTGAATCATGTCGCCGTCGAGGGCATTTTTCTTTTCAGGTCGGTTGAGAATCAGGTGATAAACGTGGGCATGTTCCGGATCTGCTTCCAGAAGGATACGCTCTTCAGGCATGGAGTCTCTTTCAGGAGTTTGGAGTCTCTTTCAGAATTGAAGGACGATTTTTCCCATTGATTGGCGGGATTCCATTCTGTCATGGGCTTCCGCCATTTGCCTGAAAGGATAGACGCTGTCGATCAGGGGTACCAGTTCTCTCGAATCAAACGATTTCAGCAAGGTCGAGAGTTGGTGTCGGGAACCCATGGTCGACCCTATGATCTGCTGATTCTTGAAGAAGAGCCGTTTGAGCTCCACTGGAACAAGGGAGCCGGTCGTTGCTCCGCAGGTGGTCAACCTTCCACCGATAGCCAGTGCCAACAAGCTTTGATTCCAAGTGGCTTGGCCTACATTTTCGAAGATCACATCCGCCCCCCTGCCGGAGGTGATGGATTTGACCTCTTTCCACCAGGATTCCAGTTCGGGGTCCAAAACGTGATCCGCTCCCAGTCCTCTGGCTTTCTGGCGTTTTTCTTCAGTACTTCCCGTGGCGATGACCTGGCAGCCCAGTTTTTTGCCGATCTGGATCGCCATTGAGCCGACTCCACTGGTCCCCGCGATCACCAGCAATGTCTCTCCCGATTCAAGGCAAGCCTTTTCGATCATGGAGGCACTGGTCAGGGTCGAGAGGGAGAAGGCCGCCGCTTCTTCCCAGCTGGCTGAATCCGGTTTTGGCAGGCATTGACTTGCTTGAACCCTGACGTATTCAGCGCAAGTCCCATGACAGGTTTCTCCCAGGATTCCATAGTGTTTGCACAGGGGGTCCCGGTTCGATTCACAAAAAGCGCATTCACCGCAGGAAAACCCCGGTGAAAGCATGACGGATTGCTTCAACAGGGACGTGTCCACACCCGATCCGACTGAAGTCACGATTCCTGCTCCATCGCATCCCGGGGTCAGGGGCAATGGAAATCGATGGCCTTCGACTCCTCGTCTGACCCAAAGGTCGAGGTGATTGAGTGCCATCGTTTTGAGTTGGACGATGACTTCGCCGGAACCCGGTTCCGGAATAGGAGCGGACTCAAAGTGAAGTGCTTCCGTGCCACCGTGTGCTTGGATCATGACCCGGGTCATATTTTGGGCTGAGTTCATCGATTCCCTTGTCTGTTCGTCAGAGTCAGAACGCAAGATCCTCGGGACCGACGAGCCCCAATCGGTCTGCCCACTTTGGATTTCTTTTCTCGAGAAAAGCTTCGACACCCTCCCGAGAATCGGGGTGATGAAGGATTCCCTCCAGATAATCTTTTTCCAGATCGGGGAGATGTCGTGCCCATTGTTCACGGGCTCTTCGATGAAACTGTCTGGCGGTAAAGGCGAGAATGGCCGGGCTCATCGACTGGTAAGGTTTGAGTTCGTCTTTCAGGGCGGAAGTCATCTGTCCTGCTGGAACCAGTTGATCGATGACCCCGGAATGGGGGAATTCACGGGCTTCGCTGATTTCACCGGAGCACACCATGCGCACTGCTGATCCGCTGGAAGAGCGGGCAAGCATCTGGATCCAGCCTGCGGGAGGGAAGCAGCCCAATTTGATTTCGGGGAGTCCCAGTTTGGCATTTTCGTCGACCAGAATCCGGTCACAGGAGAGAGCCAGTTCGAGTCCTCCTCCGAGACAGTGCCCTTCTACTGCAGCGATGGTGATGGCGTCCAGAGTCAGCATGGCATCAAGGCAGGAGTGGAACTTGGGCAGCAATTGCGGCATTTTTTCAGGGGTGTGCTCTGCGATATCAGTTCCACTGCAGAATTCACCTCCATCCCCCTGAATGACCACGATCCTGGCGACATCGTCGTCGCGAATACTGAGGATCGCCTCCAGTAACTCATCGCATTGATCGCAATCGAGGATATTCAAAGGAGCAGAATCCAGAATGATTCTGGCTACTGCTATTCCAGCTTCATTTTCATTTCGGACATGTATCGGCATTGAAATCCTCTCAGCGTCCTTCGAACTCGGGAGATCGTTTTTCCCGGTTTGCGGCCATTCCCTCTTTGGCGTCGTCACTTTGGAAAAGTCGTTGTTGTAACTCTCTCTCCAGTGACAGGCCATCCTGCAAGCCGAGGTCTGCTCCACCCTGAATGCTTCTCTTGATCAGGCCGACGGCAAGGCCTGCACCCTTCGGTGGGGCGAGTGATTGGGCATACTCCAGCACAGCTTCCCGGAAGCCCTCTTTTGGAAATATTTTTTGAACCAGGCCTTCTTTCTGAGCCTCATTCATCGAAATCATTTTGCCTTCGATGCACCACTCCATCGCAGCGGCTTTACCAAGTAGGCGGGATAGTCTCTGGGTTCCACCTGTACCGGGGAGGACACCGAGATGGACTTCCGGTACTCCAATTTTTCCACTGTCTTCACAGGCGATACGAATGTCGCAGGCCAAAGCCACTTCCATTCCACCACCTACGCAGTGTCCTTCAATTTCGGCGATCACCAGCTTGGGAGTCTGTTCGAGGCGACTGATCGTTTCATTGGCATGCAGGCAGAAGGAGTATTTCCATTCGGGGGTGACATCCTGAAGCATGCTGATATCCGCACCGGCACAGAAAAACTTGCTGCCCTCGCTGCGAAGGATGATGACATGGGTTTCAGGATCGAATCGTGCTTCCAGAATCGCTTCATCCAGCAGTTTCATCAGTGGATAGGAATAGCAATTCGCCGGAGGCACGTCGATTGTCAGGGTTCGGACTGCACCGGTTTTTTCGACATGAAGTCGGGGGATGATTTCGGGATTCGATCCGGACTCTGCATTCATGTGGGGTCTCCTGCTGTTCTGAGAGGGCTCGGGAGTCGATTCTGAGAGATTATTGGCACCCTGTTGTCGTTTTGGCAAGGGCCTGATCGACTCTCCGGTGCCTCTGTCGATTGCATTTTTTCCAAAAGGGGTGCGGTTAGCATGGGGGGGCAAATCTGGCTCTCGATGGGAGAAGGAAAATGTCTGAAAACATCACTGTAATTGGTGCTGGAACGATGGGGGCGGGTATCGCTCAAGTTGCCGCAATACACGGTTATCGGACAACCCTTTGTGATGTTTCCGAAGAGCAATTGGCGTCCGCGGTGGGAGCCATTGAGGCCAGTGTTGAAAAAGGAATTGCCAGAGGCAAGACCCCCGAAGAGGCTCGCGAGAGGGTCCAATCGGGATTGACCACAGAAAGCGACCTTCAGCAGGCCTGTCAGGCTGCGACGGTTGTGATCGAAGCGGTGCCGGAGGACCTGGGCCTGAAGCAGTCGATTTTCCAGAAGGTGGAGGAGGTCATCGCAGATGATGCCCTTTTGGCTTCGAACACCTCCTCGATTCCCATCAGTAAACTGGCTGCGGATTTGAAGTCACCCGATCGATTTGTCGGCATGCACTTTTTCAATCCGGTCCCGATCATGGCATTGATCGAAGTGATTCGTGGAGAGTCCACTTCCGATGGTGCTATTGACCGGACTGTGGACCTTGCGCACCGTTTGTCCAAAGAGCCCATCGTGGTCAAGGATTCCCCCGGTTTTGCAACGAGTCGTCTGGGGTTGGTCATCGGTCTCGAGGCGATTCGAATGCTGGAGGATGGGGTCGCCAGTGCGGTGGAGATCGACAAGGCGATGGAGTTGGGCTATCGGCACCCCATGGGGCCCTTGAAACTGACTGATCTGGTAGGGCTCGACGTCCGTTTGGCGATTGCGGAAGTCCTCCATGAACAAATCGGAGAGCAGTTCCGCCCACCGCAGTTATTGCGTGAAATGGTGGAAAAAGGCCATTTGGGCAAAAAGACCGGTCAGGGATTTCATGACTGGAATGCCTGAATCACAACCCCTGATTGCCGACTGAAGCCTCGACCATTGACCCCATGACCCCTCCCGGTAGAGTTTATGAGGTGAGGGTTTGTGTGCGTTTTCGCCCGGAAGCGCCGCTTTATTCATGCAAGGGAGTGATCAATGTCGAGAATTTCATGTCTTTTGGGCCTGCTCTGTGCCCTGTGGGCATCCGGAGGAGCCGATGCCCAGGAAACGACGGTGACTCTTGGTGGGGGCACTGGCGCCACGGGTGATGTGATCGCCACTTCAGTGACTCTTGATACCAGTGTGGTTGTTCAAGGCTGGTCTTTGGGTGTCTGTCACCCAGAAACGGACCTGACCCTGTTGTCGGCAACAGACGGCGCCACCACGCAAACGGTCAATGGGGGGTCTTCTCCGGATTTCAATGAAGTGAATATCACGACCGGTGGGGTGACTGTCGGCGTGGTGATCAGTTTCGTGGGAAGCAGCTCGCTTGATCCAGGGACTGGATATGACTTGCTGGCTTTGGAGTATGAGCTGATCGGTGTTGCGGATGCTGCTCCGATTGATGCCGCTTTGGAGTTTTGTTCGACACTGGGTTCTCCTCCTGTGGAGAACGTCATCGTTTCAGGGGGTACCAGCCTTGTTCCGGTGCAGAACAACTCGGTGATACAGATCCTTCCGCCTCCCGATTTCTGTCTCGATCTGATTTGTACCGGTGGAGTTTCTGACTCGATCATCACGTGGACCGAGTGCACTCCCTTTGACTACGTGCTCATTCATCGTGACGGAGAACTGATCGCCATGAGCGATGGGTCCGCCTTTGAATATGTCGACGAGAACCTGAATCCAGGATCCTATGTCTACTCACTGGTGGGAGTCGTGTTTGTGGATTCTGACCCGGAGCCGACCATCGTGACCAATTTTTGCTCCACCGACATCATTCCGGTAACGGCACAGGGAATCTCACCCCTGACGGGACATTACCTGGGTGGAGAGACGATCAGCGTCAGTGGAACCGGTTTCTTGGCTGCCCCTGACACAGTTGTTTCTATCAACGGAATTCCCCTTGAGAACCAGACCGTCGTCGATGACACCACCGTGACCGGTACCTTGCCTGCCTCAACAGCGGGAGTGGGCCAGGTCGATGTGGAAATCGTCAACTCCCTGGGATCAGCGTCTATCGATTTGGGATTCACTTACGGCTTCATTCGCGGAGTCGTCAATGGGGATGTCATTCTGGATATCGGTGACGCTATGTACATCGCGATGTATCTCTTCAATGGAGGAGCAGAACCGGAATGCCTCGAGGCAGCAGAGGCGAACGGTGATGGAGTGATCGATATTGCCGATTCGATCTATGTGGTGGCTTATTTGTTCAGGAATGGACCTTCTCCTGCCGCTCCTTTTCCTGCGGCAGGTCTGGACGATGATTCCACCGGAGGATTTGGCTGTAATCCCTGATTATCGGGGGCCTGAAGGGGTCTGATTGACCGATTCGGTCCTGTTCGGTATGCTTCTCAGTCCTTTGTCGGGCTTCCAGAGGTGAAGTGTGATGGCGGACAGATCGGGGTGTGGCTCAGTTTGGTAGAGCGCCACGTTCGGGACGTGGAGGCCGGAGGTTCGAATCCTCTCACCCCGACCAATTTTGTTTTTGGAGCCGTGTGGCCTTGGCCACACGGCTTTTTTCGTTGGATCAGGAGAAGGGCCAATCAACGATTGGCAAGGTTGGCAGCTGCGAAATAGACCTTTTCTTCTTCACCCAACTTTGATTAAGTGGTTTTGTCGGCAAGCAGGAGTCGGCAATACACTTTGGGGCTTTCCCGAAGCGATGAATCTGAAATCCTTCAGGAGCAGAGACCACTGACGTCATCATGAATCATTTCACCATCGTGATTCCTTTCTACAATGCTGAAAAATGGATCGGGAAATGTCTCGAGAGTGTTCTCGGGCAAACGATTCAGGATTTTTCCTGTGTCATCGCTGATGACGCTTCAACGGATCAATCATTCGATGTGTGTGAGTCTATCGTTGGTACGGATCCTCGATTTACCTTGGTCAAGAATCCCAAAAATCTTGGAGCATTGGGGAATCGTTACCTGGCGACTCTGGAGCACAACCCCGTCAGGGATCCGAATTCCATCGTGATAAACCTGGATGGCGATGACTGGTTTCATGGGCCAGACGTACTCAGCATACTGGATCGTTATTATTCGGATCCTGATTGCTGGATGACTTATGGCAGTTACATCAATTTTTCAGATAGTAGTCCCGGGGAGTTTTCAAAGCCGATTCCGAGCGAGGTTATTCAAGACCGGGCTTATCGCAAGCATCGGTGGTGTACTTCTCACCTTCGAAGCTATCGTTTGGGCCTCTTTTCCAAAATCAACAAGAAGGATCTCGTTGATTGGTTGGGGCGCTATTATCGTTCTGCTACTGACTTGGCTTTGACCTTTCCGATGCTTGAAATGAGCGGTCCTCGGGCACGCTTTGTAGAGGAAGTCCTCTATGTCTACAACGATGCCAACGACCTGAATAATCACAAAGTCAAGCGTCGCACCCAGGGGCGACTCGCGCGTCGAATACGTAAAAAGCGCAAGTACGACCTGTTGGAAACCTGGTGATCGGTTCTTCGGATTCCGTGATTCAGCTGTCGGAACTTCTTCAGCGTCTTCCTCTGTGTTAAAAAGATCTCTTGAAATAGGTACGCCTGTTTCCGGATGGCACTTCTTGATCAACAGTGAATGGATATCCCCTTGAATACATTGTCTGGTGTCGACCGCGCTTCCCTGGAGCGCTATGCACAATTGATTGTCACTCGAGGTTGCAATGTGCAACCAGGTCAGTTTTTTCAGATCGGTGCCGATTCGGTCAGCACTGATTTTGCAGTCCTGGTTGCGGAAGCGGCTTACGAAGCCGGAGCCGGGTTCGTCAATGTCGATCTGTCCGATGATCGCTTTCAAAGGGCTCGAGTCCTTGGTTCTGCGAAAGACGAATTTCTCGATCATGTGCCTGCGCATATCCCTGTTCGATTCGATGAGATGATCGATTCCCGTTCCGCAGTGGTTCGGCTCATCGGTCCTCGCGATCCGTCCGATCTTGCTGGGCTTCCCGCGTCCAAGATGAATCAGGTTCGGATGGCAGGGCACAAGGCGGCCAAGAGATTTTATAGCGAAGGAATCGGTCTTTCAGCGGTGCAGTGGTGCGTGGCTTCTGCTGCGACGATTGGGTGGGCAGAGTCCATCATGGATGACGTTCAGGGCGAAGAGGCTCGAACCTGCCTTTGGAACGAGTTATTGCAAATCGTCCGTGCCGACCGCGAAGATTGTTTTGATCGTTGGCGTGATCACGGGGCCTACCTCAAGGAGAGGGGCCGTCGTCTGAATGAACTCCAATTGGACTCTCTCCATTTTTCCGGTCCAGGGACTGATTTGAGTGTCGGTCTCTCTGAATTGGCAAGGTTCGAAGGGGGTGGGGCCATGAGTCAGCGGGAGGTGGAGTTTGTTCCGAACCTTCCCACTGAAGAAGTTTTCACTACGCCGGACTGGCGTCGAACAGAGGGTGTGGTCCGGGTGACGAGGCCTTTTGTGGTCAATGGAGAATTGGTCAGGGATTTGACAATGACCTTCTCTGCGGGGGAACTGGTTGATTTCGATGCCAGTGAGGGAGCAGAGACTCTGAAGGCGTATGTTGACAGTGACCCCGGAGCCCGTCGTTTGGGTGAAGTGGCTCTGGTGGGAACGGACTCTCCGATTTTTCAAAATGGTCGAGTCTTCAAGGAGATTCTCCTCGACGAAAATGCTGCCTGTCATATTGCTGTTGGTAACGCCTACAAGAGTTGCCTGGAGGGCGGAGAGGGTCTCTCCCAAGAACGGTTGGATGAGATCGGCTGCAATTCTTCCTCTGCCCATACCGACATGATGATCAGCGACGAGTCGGTCCAGGTGATCGGCCGCAGTTCCAATGGCAAAGAGAGTGAGATTATCCGCGATGGAGCGTGGGTGCTGGGGGAATGAACCCTTCTTCGACTCCGCAACTTCAACGAATGGAGATTCGATCTCTCAATCTGGAATTGAATGAAAGTTTCGCCATCTCTGGTGGGGCTGTCGACGTTGCCGAGCTGGTTCTCTTTCGATTGATTGACACCGCCGGCAATATTGGACTTGGGGAGGCCGCGCCTTTTCCAGCTTATGACGGCATGACCCGTGATGGTGTTCTTGAGGCGATTCCCAGCCTCGATTTTTCATTTCTTGAACATCCACCGCCATCTCAAGATATCACTGAATCCCTGTCATGGATTGCGGATCAGTGGTCATCGGAAGAGGTGCCTGGACCCCTTCTTGCAGCAGTGGAAATGAGTTGGTGGGATCTGCTTGGTCAATTCCTTCAGATGCCTGTCTATCAGTTTTTTGGTGATTATGGTCATTCAGCAGAAACCGGCATCACCATTGTTGTCGGAGACGTGAACCATGCCAGAAAGTCGGCAGAGAGATATCGGGCTCTGGGTTTTTCTGATTTGAAGATCAAGCTCAGTGGAGACGTTCAGCAGGACTTGTCCAGAATGACCGCTATCCGAGATGTCCATCCCGAATGTCGTTTGTTACTGGATGCCAATGGCGGATTCAATTTGCCAGATGCCATGTGTTTCGTCGATGAACTTTCTGCTCATGGGTTTGAGGTCGATTTTCTGGAGCAGCCGTTTCCATCGGGTTCGTTGGAAGAAAACCGACAGCTGGCTTCCCTCAGTCCAATCCCCATTCTCGCAGATGAATCATGTACATCTGTTGAGAGTCTGCGGACTTGCTTCAATGAGGCAGCGTTTTCCGGGGTCAATTTGAAAATCCAGAAAAGCGGTGTCTGGGAATCGGTTCTGATCCATGAAGCGGCCCTGCAATCGGGCAAGAATCTGATGATCGGTGGGATGGTCGAATCACCGCTTTCGATGACTCTTTCCGCCCATTTGGTCAGGGGTTTGGGAAGTTTCGACTGGGTCGATCTGGACACCCCACTCTTTATGAAGGAACATCCCTTCAAAGGTGGGATTCAATTTGATTCAGGAATCGTCCAGTTAAAGGCTGACCCTGGATTGGGAATCTCGTTGAATCCGGATTTCGAGGGTTTGACGAGTTCGGATTGGGTTCCTGTTTGGCAAAGGGAGAAGTGATGAAGCTGCTTTCATGGTTGTGTCTTGCTCTGGTTTCTCTTCCGCTGCCTTCTGTTGCAAATGACCCCACTCCTGCCGACAGGTCTGTAGGGGGGGCGGTTCCAGTGGTGACTTTTCTTCAGGAGGTCACAGGCAGACCAGGAAGCCCTGAATCAAAAACGTATCAACAGAAAGTGGTTCTCTCAGCGGATCGCGTCTGGGTATTGGACGAACGTCGGAATTTGATCCAAATCCTGCGTGGTGATCTTAATCCCGCAGTCCTTTGGGAGGTTTCCAGTGATCTGGCCCGCTATCGGGAGGTGACCGATCTTTCGAGGATCCAAAAAGACCGACGGACCCAGGAATTGCAATTTGTGCGCAGGGTTGCAGATCTTCCGCAAGAAGAGAAGCGGGAAATGCTCAAGGGAGCGCATATCCGTCTCAACGATCAGGGAGAACCGATTCGCGAGATCGAGTTGGAGGAAGTCACTTCTTCCGAAGTCGCTGAAGACGGTTTGAGGCAGGTCAAGGTCTATGAAAATGGACGACTCGTGGCCGACCTGAAATTGGCAAGCATGGAGATCCCTTTTTCATTCGCTCCTCTCCATGAAGCAACGGGAGCATTCAGCCGTGAGGTTTTTGAGGTGATTCGCGATCTGAAAGGTTTTCCCGTATCCGGGACGATCTATGTCGTTACTGCCACATTGACCCATCCCCTCGAGTTCAAGATTCGGGAAATCGAAAAAGGGTCCGTTGAAGCAAGTTTTTTCGATCTTCCCGAGGACTGTCAAAAAGAGGAGCAACGGGCATTTCTGAATTGCCCGATCTGCGGTTCAGAGGTGGAGCGCGAGAGCTCGGCTGCTCGTGCAAGAGACCGTGAGGGTCAGTGGATCTTCTTTAAAACCCGGGAATGCTTCTCGGAGTGGAAAAAACAGCGCAAAGCTCGGCAGTAAAAGAACGGTTACTCAGCCAGCGCTTCGTGAAGAGCGCTGAGATCGACCGGCTGTCCAGTGAGTGCGCTTTCCACGATGGCTCCTATACGAACCAGGGCCGCCCGATCCAGTCCCTCAATTCGGGCGGTCAGATTCGCCGTCGTGTTCGAGGCACGGATCAGCATCCAGCCATCCGGGAACGAGAGTCGGACTCCATCGAGATCGACCAATTTTCCACCCTGGGCATCGGATCGGAAGTGATCGATCAGGTCGTCAACGACCCCGAACTTGTGTTCTTCGGAAACCGGGATTTTGACCTCGGGTGTGGAGACTTTCACAGGAATGTCTGCGAAGAGGTCTGAGCACTTGCAATCATTTTGAGCCATGATTTCAAGGGTCAGGAGGGCGGCAAAGAAAGCGTCATCGAAGCCGTCTCCCTTGTGATTGACACAGATATGACCGGAGAGTTCACCGGCAAGGATCGCTCCTGTCTCACGCATTTTCTCTTTGATGATGGAGTGACCGGTTTTGCTCAGGATCGGTTCTCCTCCTGCTTCGACAATCGCGGGCTCGATGTCGTCGGAGCATTTGACGTCGAAGATGATTTTCCCACCGGGGACTTCCTTCAGGAGGTGACGGGCAAAAGCCAGGAGCAGAAGATCTGCTGAGATCTTTTGGCCCTTTTCATCGATCAGTCCCACCCTGTCCGAGTCCCCATCGAATCCAAATCCACAGGCGTAATCTCCTTCGGCGACCAGATCACAAAGAGCCTTCATGTATTTGGGCACTTCCGGATCGGGGAGATGGTTGGGAAACGTCCCATCCGGTTCTGCATAGAGGGCATCGACTTCGATCCCCAGTTTTTCAAAGAGGGGCAGGATGACCGGGCCTGCTGTGCCGTTGCCGCAGTCGATGGCGACCTTGAATCCTTCCGGAAAGGAAAATCGTTCCACCCGGGATGCCAGATAATCATCGAGAATGTTGCGACTCGATCGGGAGCCCCGGTTTTCAACGGGAGAGGCGGTCAGGCATTTCCCGTGAAGAAGTTGCAGTTCATCGCCCCAGATCGGATACAGCCCGCGGGTGATTTTCAGTCCGTTGTAATTGATCGGGTTATGGCTTCCCGTGATCATGACGCCACCGTCGCAATTCAAATGCTTGACGGCCCAGTAAAGAACGGGAGTGGGAACGTCGTGAATTTCGATGACGTCGAGTCCTGCGGAGCAAAGCCCTTCCGTCATCGC
>JACETR010000067.1 GCA_013911165.1 Planctomycetota bacterium
CCTACCCCATCCTTGCTGATCCGGATCGCAAGGCAGCCAAGCTATTTGGAGTGGATGGGTTCTTGGGTTTTGCCAAGAGAGTGACCTTCATTTTCGACAAGTCTGGAAAATTAATAAAAGTGGACCGCAAGGTTAAATTAGGGTCTCACGGAGCAGACTTACTTAAGATGTTGTCAGAACTAAAGATCGAAAAGAAAGGAGACTGAAGGGTTTTAATATCGGGTAGTCACGATTGTTAGACCCTTTGATTTTTCTTGTTACTGCCATACCTGTCATTAATGTCGTAACTGCTTGGCTTGCAGTTATGAGTCGTCAACCAATGACATTATGTCAGGAGATTTTCATGAAAATGAATCGTCGTCAAATGCTGAAGGGTGCCCTCACTGCGGGTGCTCTGAGTGCTGCTTCCCCGCTGTCATTTTCCAATAAGGCAGAAGCGGCCAACTTCGGCTATACCCCTTTCACCCAGCCTTTCTTCAAGCCTTCGGTGATCCCAAAAGCGGATCAGATGACCCCTGCTGCAGGCTCTCCGGATGCAGTGCTGGGTTCCGATGAGGTCTATCACGGAATCGCACCCGAGTACTACGCAGATCACCCCGCACATCTTCCGGACTGGGATCGTTTTCCCGAAAAGTATTGGGAAGTCGATGCTGTTGAAGGCGAGTGGGAGTTTTTCCCAGGCCTGAAGACTCCGGTTTTCGCATACAAGGGCCGCGAGGGAACAGCCAGTGAGACTCCGCCAAGCTTCCCTGGGCCCACCTTCCTGGCGCGAAATGGTGAACCCACGGTTCTGCGTTACGACAACAAGACCAGTGTTGAAACTTCCATTCACCTTCATGGTGACCATGGACCCGCGCACAGTGATGGTTACCCGGACTTCTATACCCTTCAGGGGAAGAAGCGCGATTACTACTACCCGAACATCGCGCCTCGTCAGAATGCAACTCCGGACGTGGCGTTTCCCGCAACCGTTGAAGAAGCGGGTGAGTTCGATGTCAGCCACGTCCCGACGACGATGTGGATTCACGACCACGCCATGGACGTGACCGGTTTCAATGTGAATCGGGGTCTGGCGGCTTTCTATCTCTGTGAAGATGATGTCGAGATCGATCACCAAATGAGCGGTCGCTTACCGAAGATGTACGGTGACTTTGATCATGTGATTGCGTTGAAAGACTTCGCCTTCAACAGCGACGGAACCCTTAAATACGACTTCCTTGATCACAACGGTCATTTGGGAGATGTATTTACGGCCAATGGTCGCGTGCAGCCTTACATGGAGGTGTACCGCAAGAAGTACCGCTTCCGCATCCTCAACGCTTGTAACGCACGTTATCTGCACCTGCGCCTGAACAGCAAGACTGGCAAAAACCAGAGGGATGGTTTGCCGTTCCTTTTGATCGGCAAGGATACCTGGGAAGTTGGCGAAGCCACCAACATGGACAGCTTCACCATCAGCCCGGGTGAGCGATTCGATGTGATCATCGATTTCAGCCAGTTGCCGGAAGATGTCGACACCTACTACCTGCAAAACATCATGCACCAGACCGACGGTCGCAAACCCAAAGGGATTCGCCCCAAAAAGGAAAGCCGTCCATGGTTGCAGTTCCGTCTTCTCGATGGAGATCCGCCAGGGCCGCAGGAAGTAGAAGGTGTGGAGAATGGCGAGTTCACCATGTCCGAAGGCGATGTGGTGCGTGAGTTCTACCGTTACCCGGCAGATGAAGTCGTCGCGACCCGTCTCTTTGAAGTCGGCCGCAAGAATGGTGCGTGGGTAGTCAATGATCGTTACTACAGCCCCCGCAGAACCGATGCGACACCGCTGTTGAATTCGATGGAGCGCTGGATCTTCAAGAACAAGGGTGGGGGCTGGTGGCACCCGATGCACGCACACCTTGAAGGGATTCAGGTGGTTCGGATCGATGACACCAAAGTCGATGACCCGGACTTCCCGGTTCAATACAAATGGAACACGGATCTGGTGAACCTCGAAGGCGGGCAAGAGGCGGAGTGCCTCATCAAGCTCAGAACCTTCAAGGGGCCCTTCGTATGCCACTGTCACATCATTGAGCACGAGGATATGCGCATGATGTTCACCTTCGACCCCCGCGAAGCGGGTGAAGAGGGGATGAACGACGGCATTCGTAACCACGCCTTCAACGAAGAGGCGGCCTTGCAATCGGGAATGCCGACCGGCTGCATCGATCCGAATGGATTGCTCTTCGACCACGAGCAGACTCTCTCCAGTGGCGAAATCGTTGGCCCTGGTGACTATGAGCACCTTTACGATGAAGGAGTGGGATTCCCGGGAGACGTTGTCGACGGGACCTGTGAACCCGACAGTGGAGACTGGGATCCGGAAGGAAACCAGGACACTCCCGAGTCTCCTATTCCAGAAGAGCAGGAAGAGAAGAAGAAGAAGTGAATCTTCGATACTTGCTGCCGCTTCTGTGTTTGTGTGTCGCTTTGACCGGAGGGTGTCAAACACCCTCCGGTCAGGGCTCACCAATAATGGATGAGTTGGATGTGGTGGAATCGACGGAAGAGATTCCGTTCATAGACAAAGCCGCAAGAGCAAAGCCGCACGCCCATCCGAGAGGTCTCTATAGCGACAAGTTTCCTGACACCGTGCTTACGGATCATCAGGGAAACAAACACCGTTTTTATTCAGACCTGGTCAAGGATCGCATGGCCGTGATCCAGTTTTTCTACACTACCTGTGATGGCATATGACCCGGTGTGACAGAGAACCTCGTGAAGGTTCAAAAGTTTTTCGGCGAGCGTATGGGCGATGACATCGTGTTTCTTTCGATCACGATCGACTCTGATAAAGACGACCCTGAGGCCCTGACCGACTATCGACGTTATCCCGTGAATGACTGGACCGGTTGGTATCACCTGACCGGGGACTACGATGAGATTGAAACCCTTCGTTGGGTATTGGGTGCCTATGATCTGGACCCCGAAGTGGACGCCGACAAAACGGAACACGCGGGTATCGTTACCTTTGGAAATGACAAAACCAATTGGTGGGCTGCAGTGCCCGCGATGATCGATCCCAAAGAAGTTGCCGATGCCATCATTCGTATTGCGGGTAACCCAAGGACACAGCCGCGCTGATTTCAGAAATCTCCGAAGTTTTCAGGCCCGGACAATCAGAAGCCCCGTTGAGGTTTACTGCCCCAACAGTCTCAGGGCGTCCTCCAGAGCGAGTTTGAAGCGCGGGTTTCGTTCTTCGGCAAGCCAAGTGGCCATGACTTCCACTGCGATGGCTGACCCGTTGTTGGCTAGAGCCTGAATCAACTCCAGTTTCAGATTGCTGGAGGTCCAGTCTTTCAGATCAGCGATCAGAATCGCTGATTCCTCTGTGGGGATCAGTCCCAGGCTGTGAATCACCGATCGGTTGGTCCATGTGGTGCGGTCCCAGTTTTCGATTCGATCCCGGTAATAGGGGATCAGGTCTGCGGTCAGATCGTCAGCGCTGCCGTCATTGAGACCCAGGAACATCGTGGCGGTGTCACCCAGCAAGACTTCTTCCCGCAGATCTGCCAACAGTTCCGGGAGAGTATTCAGCTTCGACAGATATAGAGCGTATTCCATCACTGAACGCAGGTTCTCTGTGTTTTGGCAATAACGAATGACCATGAAAGAAGGGTTGGAGGAATTTTTCCACAGAGGGGAGTTGAGTTTTCCTCCGTTGAGACCTTCGAGTGCAGATTCCATCAATTGGTCTGCTTCAGGGAATCTTCTTTGATGAATCAAGGCCAGTATCAGATCGACGATCCCGACCAGATTCTGCTCTTCCTCCAAAAGCTGATACGAATCCTGAAGCTGGCTTCGCCGGGGGGCGAGCGGATTCTGTACAACTTCGGATGCACTGGATTCGACTTCCTGTGATTTGTCCGGGCCTTCCGGCGAAACCTCAACAGAGTCATTTTTTGCAATGGTCAGCTTCTCTTGGGAGGGCGTCGCCCGATCTACAGGTTCAACCTTTTGAGCTGGGCTCTCAGTATTTTCGTCCGTGCGTAAACCGACCAGATAGCCGGCCGCAAAACCAGTCAGCAACAAAACCAGTGAAAGAGTCCATCTTGCGGGCATGCGGGTTTCCTCTTGCCGAATAAATCAGTCATCCCTCAGGGATGGCGGAGCAACCTTTTCCTGAGGTTTGCTCTGATTGGACATGACCATCTTCCAATAGAAAGCAAATGATACGAAGACAGACAAAAGTGCAACAGTAATGAAAAATGTGGGGGTCGAGACCAGCTCATACTTGGGGATCAGATATACCAGGACAGCGCTCCCCGAGAGGCTTGCGAGCATGTATCGGGCTCGCCAGTAACGGGCGGCCAGCACTGAGTAGAAGATGGTGCTGCCGAAGAGGAAAAGCAGGCTCAAGGTGCTGATGGAATCGGGGATCGAGGTTCTGGGGATCGCTTCCTGAGCAGCGAATGTGAGGCCGCCCACCAGAAAGAAGGGGCTGACCCACTCATGGAAGAGTGCGATTCGACGTCTCTCCAATCGGTGACTCTGATCCAAGAGGGTGCTGAGTCCCGTCAGTGCCAGTCCCCCCAGAGCAATGGACCAACCGGTATTCACATTTTTGACACCGGTATCCAGACCGACCCATTCGAGAAACGGTGTGATGCCGAACAAAAAGAAACTACAGACAGTGGCGAGAGTGCTCGTCCAATGAAAGGGTCTGGCAAATCGGGGTCTCCCCATCGATTCGAATCCGGCACCGACCATCCACGAAATGGCCATGCTCAGAACTCCCAAAGCCTGGTTTCCCTGTGTCCATTCGACGAATCCCAGCAGCAGCAGAACAGACATGTGGGTGAAGGCGAGAAGCGCCGCAGAAAGCCATGCGTAGAATGAGAATTGTGTGAGATTCAGGCGCATCACAGAAATGACGAGCCCGATTAATCCTGATAGAAATAGAGTGCGGTTGGCGATCCCAGCGGAGCCGAAGAGTTCTCTGGTTGAATTTTCATCCGGTACCCAGGCAAACCGGGTCAGCATCGCGATCATGCATGGAATCGAAGCGAGAATGGCACCGCCAAAAAAGAGCGGACGAATCCGGTGTTGTATGGTGCCTTCTACCACCCACGCTGCACTGGCCAGTGAAAAAGTGATTCCGAGGGGCAGGAGCCAAGACCAGGTTAGCCCCATATCTACCCGGTAGTAGACACCACAAAGGTAAGAGACAACGACCGCTATCCAGACACAGGCATAGAGTCCGATCTCTCCGGGCTGGATCTTTCGCGTCTCCGTGGGCCACATATCGTCGCCTTCAAGAATCTTGCGGTAAAACCAGCGAAGCTGATCGCGATCCCGATTTTCCACCATACCCAGTTGTTGCCACTTCTCGATGGTCGAGACGTGTTCTTCGATCCGGTTGATGACGTGATCCTGTGCACGGCCGGATACCAACTGGATCGGGCGGTCGATCAGAATGTTTTGCAGAGCCTGGTACACCTCTTGGGCGTTTGGCCTGTTTTCCGGTTTGTAGGAGAGGCATGCGAGGCATAGTCGCTCCAGGTCCGCTGGAATCTCGGGTCTCAGTTCTCTTGGGATAACAGGGTCGCCAGCAAGAATGGAAGAAACAGTCGGCGGTTTTCCCAACTTTGCGAAGGGGTGCCTTCCGGTGAGGCATTCATGAAGCATGACACCCAGGGAATAGATGTCAGAAGATGAGGTTGAGGCTTCACCCTGAAGACGTTCAGGGGATGCATACGCAACAGTTCCACTGAAGCCCTCTTCCTGAGTGACATCCGTTACGCGGATTGACAAACCGAAATCGAGAATGCGCACCTCATGAGCGGGAGTGACGACGATATTTTGCGGTTTGATATCGCGGTGGAGGATGCCCGCTTCGTGTGCAGTGGCTAGTGCCCGGGAAACTTCTACAAAGATTTTTGCCAGTTGTTTCGGTTCGAGGACGGCACTGACATTGTTGAGTTCATGGCCGTCGATCAATTCCATGACGATGGCGGAATGTCCCTCATTTTCGATGACACCGTACACGGTCACGATGCAACGATCCTCAAGAGCAGCCGCCTTGCGCGCCTCCTCAAGAATTCGGGTGCGCTGATTCAGCGTTCCCTCATCGGAGTTCAGCACCTTGATGGCAACCGGACGATTGAGGGTCAAATCCCGGCCGCGGTAAACCACTCCGATTCCACCTCTGCCGAGTTCGCCATCGATCTGGTATCCGGGAAAGTGAGGGGGGTCTTCGGACCTGTTTTCGCCCTGGCGAGAGGAAGACCGCTTGCGGGGAGAATACTCCACCGTTTTGTTGTCATCCCGTGTCATACTCACCGCCCCACGCCTGTCAAACAGCCAAGGTTCTACAGATCAGATTCATTTGTCTTCCATCCGATTTCCCGGAGAAATCGGTCAGTTGCCATCATATTCCATTTTTCGGGCACATCCTGCCCGTCTTCTGCGGCCCTCCGGAGCGGGAGAGTATCAGGGTCAAGGATTCAGGGACCCACAGGAGGGCAGAGGGACCGATTCAGCACTGTCCTTTGGGACTTTTTGCATGGGCGACAAAATCATCGAGGGGGACCGCAGCAATCACTTCGGCAATCAGGTCCTCCTGGCACTCATCCCAGGACTTCAGTCGGATACAGCTTTTGCCCATATCCAGTTTGACGCCCCGCTTTTTCCAGTCTTTGACAAACTTCTTCTGGATCTTGTCAAAGCAGTACAGACCGCACAGATAGACACCGTAGTGATTTTTTTGTGCAGCGAGGGCCGCATACATCAATGGTTCACCGTTGTAGGTGTCGGGATATTTTTTGAGGGGAACTTCGTAACAGAGCATCCCCCAGCGCATCACCTCCACATAACCCTTCGGCAAGTGTTTGCGCACGAGAGCTCGCAGTTTTCGCATGGTCGGCTGGCGATCTTCAGCCAACTGATCGATGTACTCTTTGGGGGTTTTTGCTTTGGATGAAACCAAGAATATATCCCGTCAAAAAAATGGTCCTGTTTTTTGAGTAGGGCGGATCTACTTTTGAATCACCATGGTACAGCGGGGAAAGCGACTGAAAAGAAGCAAACTTCACTGGAAGATTCAGCAGGCTTCGGGAGACATCACCAGCGTTTCCCGGAGCTATTTTTATTGCGGATTTGTCTCGTGAAGCCCTTTGGGAAGATGTTTTTCAATGAGTTGCTGGTAATTGGTATCCGTCAACTGACCGCGCAACGAAGAGATTTTTTCTCGCAGTTTTTCGGCTTCCTGCTCACCCAGATGATTCACGGAATAGTTCAACAAATTGCTGAACGCGTGGAAGAGAAGGGCCGGATTGTGAATCATTTGAACCTGATCGAGAGTTTGCTGGTAGGAATCTACGGCAGGGGGGCGTTCGCTGACAAAGAACCAGGTTTGCATCAAGAGTGCCTGGGATCGTAATCGGATATGTCCCAGTTCATTCGCTTCCTCGATCAATTTTTTGACGATGGCCCATGCCAGAGGCAGATTGTTTTGCAACAGTGCGTATTGCCCCAGCGAGAGCCTCGCCTCGAGCCAGCCTTCAGGGCAGGGTGGATCGCTGCTTTCAAAGTGCTCGATGGCTGAAATCAGCATCGCTTCCCCGGTCGCATAATCTTCTTCGAGGGTGCACAACTCTCCCCTTCTCAGATGGCGATAGCCAACCAGACGGGGGTATCGATCCTGAATTTGTGGCAGATAGTGTTCCGCTTTCTCAAGTGCGTGAAGGGCAGTGGAAGCATCCTTCAGATCGATGGCGCAGCGACATGCATTCAGGTGAGTGGCGACGAGCCGGGGCCACTCACTGGAGGATTCCATCCTCTGAATCCTCTGTGGCTCGTACCACAATTCGATCGCCTTTTGGGGCTGGCAGGATTCACGAAACATCGAACCCAGCGTGAATTGAACACTTTCCTGGAGGGCAAAATCCAACCCCTGTGAAATCTTCAGGGAGTTTTGCAGGAACTCCGTCGCACCACGAAAGTTCCCCAACTCCATGAGAGCGAATCCCCTGACTGAATCGATCAGCGCCTGCTGCCAAAGTTTCAAAACTTCATTCTTTGGTGCAGAAGCAGCGCTTTCGAAATCGTCGAGGATCTTCAGGGCAGTCGCCGGTTGTCCTTCCCAGATCCACCGCTGGCACTGGTGATGAAGGGTATAGGCGTGGAGTGGAGAGTCTGGTCTTACCCGGGATGACAGATAATTCAGCGCCCATTGAGTCTCTTTCGCATGAATACCGCGGTAGTCCACCCCTCTCACAATAAATGCCGAGATCATCTCTCGTGCACCAGGATGAAAAGAGCTTTGCTGATCGAAGAGTGATTCCAGTGCTGATTGAAGAGGTGCGGACATCAGATCGGTGATGACCTGTTCTGCGGATTCCGGAGGTTGAAACCCGAGGCCTTGTGCAAATCCGTGAAAATCAGAGGTCAGTTCATGGATGTTTTCACTCCTGGAAAAGGCGATCCATGCCGGATCGATCCAGGCAGAGTCGATTTCGAGATCGGTGGTGTTGGGGAGGGAGCTCATGGCGTCACCTCCAGATCCACGAAGTTGCCCGCAGGGGTCTTCTCAGCGGAGATGACCCAGCGCAGTGAATTCACCGAACCATTGGCCGCTGATTCTTCTCCGGTGAACTCGAGCAGGATTCGAAGACCCACCGAATGGGCCCGGATCTGGGTGATGCGGGTTTGGGGCAGGTTCAGCCAATCATGAAATCCCTGAAGGGGCAGGGGGGTTTGTCCTGGTTGTTGCCATTCACACACCTGAATCAAAAGGTCCAGTTGGAAAGGTGTGCTAAGAAGCAGCGGCATCGATCGGACTGGCGATGGGGGTGGGACCGGAGCGGCAAAGATGAAGTCGGAGCCGGGGTTTGGCGGCAGGCTTCGGTTGTTGTGCAGGTAAACAAAGCGAAGGTGGTCTCCCCCTGCTGGTGCTAAAGACACAGGCCCTGTGCTCAGCATGGGAGGAAGAGGAGAAGGGCTGACTTGAAGGCTGCCCAGATAGAGGTCGGAAGGGCCATTGGCCGCGGCATGGAAGAAGCGCCACGCCGTGATCCCCTGCCGGCGGGAGAACCGCTCTTCCAACCAGGGGGTTCTCAAATGGGACAGGGCACTTCCCAGTACGGCCAGTTGGGGAGGGTTGGTGGGTTGTGGACCAGGATCTCCCTGGGCGAAGAGCGGTGACCCTGTGGAAACCATCAGGATCCACAACAGGATCCCCGGAAGGAATCCTCTTTTCATCAGACGGCTTGCTGCTGTTTGTGGACGAGAAAGATTGCTCAGCTCACAGGATTCGGCGTTCCTCTTCATGAGGTCACTCCTGAGGTCGGGAAGCGAACTTCCATTCAGCGGCGGGCTGAATCAGGCTTGCGGCACACCAAACCGTCAAGGCCTCTGACTTTTCCAACATAACCTGCTGGAAATGGAAAGAGCAAGAATGCTCTCACACGCGTCCGAATGTGGACGTTCATGGCGAGATTTGAAAATTGAACGTGTGCCTGCCAAGAAGGACGCCAAACAGGCTTTCCCACAATTGATGAAGCCTCAGGGGCAGGAGCCTCCGTTGTCGTCACACTCAAGGGTGTCATCGGTCGGATCGATATCGCAATCCCCGGTGGGCTCGGGAAGTGATCCACCGCCACCGAAGAGGGATTCGAGCAGGGTGATGGCATCAGAGATGTTGACCCCGCCATCATCGTTGATGTCCGCCGAATCAAAACAGCCGGGATCGCCACCCCCGCCAAACAGATAAGCCAGATGGTAAATGGCATCCGCCACATTGGTGGATCCATCCAGGTTCACGTCTCCCCGGCGGAAGGGAACTCCGGTCAGGGTGAGGTTGCGGTGAAGACTGGTAGTTTGCTCGCCGTAGTTGGCGGAGAAGAGATCGACCCTGCCATCAAAATCCAGATCCTCCAGAAACAGGGGGCAGAAGGAGACGGGGTCGTCGGTGACCATCAGCTCTGGAACAAAATCGTAACCGCCGAGACCACGCAGCAGTTGGTACTCACCGTTGACGGTGTCACGAACGACGATCTCGAGATTTCCATCGAGGTCCAGATCTGCCGTATCCAGATGGCGGGCGTCTACTGAAATCGGATAGGTGATCGGCAGCTGGGGCAAACCATTCACCAAAGGGAAGATTCCAAGGAGTCCATCTCCTTCGCCTACGGAGATCAACTCCGGTGCTCCACCATCGAGATCGACCGCCCGTACAGACCAGTGGGCACCGGGCATACCGCCGATTTCCCGAACCTCTGCATCATAGGTGCGAACGCCGGTAGCCAGAGAAACAGCCACACCGCCACCGCTTCCCGCATTCAGGCCACAACACAGATCCAGATCCCCATCGAGATCGAGATCGGCCACGTCGATGCTGGTCGGAAAACCGGAAACCTCGATGGCGGTCACGGGTTCAAAGGCGTCGATCAGATCATCGATGCCGGTTCCCCAGGCGATCAACAATTGGGAGCCAAAGAAGTTGGCGCCCACCAGATCCACATGACCATCGTTATCCATATCTCTGGCCATCACTTGCGGGTTGCCACCGCTCCAACCCTGAATCAGGCGTGGTTCGGGGGTAAAGGTGCCATCGCCATTACCGCTCAGATAAGAGACGCTGGCGTTGAGCAGATCCGAGACGATGGCATCCGCATTGCCATCCTCGTTGAAATCGCCGACCGCGACAGACCACGGGAAACCAACCGTCAATGGCTGGGGTGTGGCTACGGAGTAGGTACCCGATCCCAGTCCCAGTTGCGTGTACATCACCGCAGGGATCCCCGGCTCACCGACCAGACTCAGGATGTCGAGGATGCCGTCGCCATTGACGTCTTCCAGAAAGGCAGCATTGACCTTGTTCGCCACCGGAAGGGTTTCGCGATCACCGAAGACGATGGGATTGCTTTGGGAAAAGAGAGACAGGGGAGAAAACAGGACCGCACACAGAAATGAAAATCGCACGGCGCAGGCACAAAGCGTGACAACGGAAAGACCATGAGACATGGAACCTCCAGAACAGACAGGTATGGCGGGCGTTTCAGAGCCGGCTCAGGGATTTCGGCGGATCATCGATCCTGTGGATCCCATCGCTTGGCATCCATTTTAATCCCGTTTTGGTGCAGAACCAATCCACCAATAGCGCCCTCCGAATCACGATAAAAATGAATCTCCGCTTCGACCACCTTGTAGAAGAAGATGTCCTTTTCACGGGCATAGACGGGAACTGCCGGCTGTCCCGTGAGTTGTACGTCCAGGCTGCGGCCATTGCGTTCGATACTGAAGATCAACTGACCGCTGAGTCGATACTTTCCGACGTATTCGTCCAGTTCCTTTTCTGAGAGAAGGATCGATTCATTTTCACCCTTTCCTGCAGGAGGTTTTTCCATCCGCTCCGCACGTTGGGCGATGCCGAACTGGACCAATTCAAGGGCGATCACCTTTTCGTCTTTGCGAAGGAAGCGAAGACTCGCATCGGCGACAGTCAGGGCGTACCAGTCCTTGGAAACCGGTTCGAGAGCAAAGGCGGGCTGGCCGGTGAGTTGTCCCGTCAGTGTGTCTCCCACTTCCGCAATCTCGATGGTCACCGCGTCCGTCAATCGGTAGTGCCCGATCAGGGTGGTGTCGACCGACGGTCGCTTCACCTTGCGCGGGATGGAACCGAGCCACTTCAAACCGATGTTGGTCGGATCGATGGCGGCACCACTGACGAGCAGGGCAATCACCTGACCACTGTCCGGCCGAAATCCCAAAAAACTGCGCTGGGCTCCGGTGGCTCCATTGTGAAAGTAGATGGGGCCTTCTTCAGAAGTCGCCACATGCCAGACGGGGGTGATCTGAACACCGCCACTCGCTTCACCGACGATTTCCAGCATACGTGGAGTATCCACCTTCAAAGAAGCTTGAGATGAAGAGGCGTTCATCCCCCAGCGACCCAATCGCATCAGGTCATCGGTGCAGCTGTACAGACCGCCCGCACCGGCGAGGGCATCTTCAATGTGCCAGATCGGCAACGGCTTGCCGTTCTGAAAACCGGCCATGACATCCTTGTCGGTAAAATCACTGCGCGTCATTCCCAGCGGCTTGAGGACTTGCTCGATGACCGTCGAGCGATAATCCCCGCCGTGGACTTTCCCCAGTAGATGTCCCAGCAGGCCGACCCCCAAATTGGAATAGGCATATCCTTTCCGCAGAGGTTGCTTTGATCGAACGTCCCTCAGGCAATTCATGAGAGCCGCGTCACCAAAACCCTTGTAGGGATCGAGGGCATCCACCGGCACCATATTCGCCGGCAATCGAGGCAGTCCACTGGAGTGGGTTGCCAGTTCGCGCAGGGTAATCTTTCCCACCTCAGGCTGGGCAAAGGCAAAGTCAGATCCGAGAAGATCAGCAAGAGGAGTGTCATCCTTCACCTTCCCCTGGGCGATGGATTCGGCAAGCAGCAGATGGGTCAGTACCTTCGAAATCGAGCCGATCTCAAAACGGGTCTCCCCATCCACAGGATCGCCTTCTTCTTCCGCACCCCACACCATCTCCCGACCCAGAGTCAGTCCACCGGATTCCTCCCCCCGTTGCCACTGCACGGAGACCCCCAGAGCATCACCACTCAGCTCCTGCTTCTTCAGCCAGGCATCCAGCTCCGGCTCCCCGGCGAGAAGGAAGGTGGGGAGAAAAAGAACGGTCAGGATCCACAGGCTGAAGCGTAAGGGGTTCATGGTGTTCCTCCAAATGCGGGGTATCCGCAAAGTCACTTCAGTATAGACTTTGACCAGTGCCGTGAGGAGTTATCAGTCGCGTGGCTCGACTCCAATGGTTGCAATGCTGCCGGAAAGGAAACACCGAATGTCTGTTTACCGGTGGGACGAACGTTATGACCAGGATGAGTTCCTCTTCGGAACCGAGCCCAACGATTTTCTGAAAGAACAGGCACACCGCATTCCTGCGGGGGGCAGGGTTCTTTGTTTGGGCGATGGCGAAGGTCGTAACGGCGTCTGGCTTGCAGAGCAGGGTTATCAGGTGACCTCGGTTGATCTCTCTCAAGTAGGACTCGACAAAACCCAGCGCTTCGCCAAAGAACGCGGCGTCACCATCGAAACCATCTACGCCGATCTCGCAGAATGGCCCATTGAACCCCAAGCCTGGGCCGGCATCGTCTCCATCTTCTGTCACATGATGCCGGACGAGCGCCGACACATGCATCCAAGGATCGTCAAGGGTCTCAAACCGGGAGGCGTCTTCCTCCTCGAAGCCTACACCCCTGACCAGATCGAAAAAGGCACCGGCGGCCCATCCAATCCCGACCTGCTCGTGACCGCCGAAGACATCATTCCGGAGATCGACGGTCTGGAAGTTCAACTCGCACATAATATTGAAAGAGATGTCATCGAAGGAACCAGTCATACTGGCCGGGCCAGTGTGACCCAAATCATCGCAACATTGATCGAAAATTAAGCTCAGGCGCTCGTGAATCTGTGAATACACAATTTTTCAGGGATGAATGAAAAAGGAGTGACAAGATGAAGTTCATGATCGTCGTGATTACCGCTGCTGTCCTCGCAGCGATTGCCACTGTTGCCATCGGCAATGTACTTGGTTACGAAGTTCCCGCCTGGCTCAGTGGTGCAGTAGGCGGTGCCGTTTCAGGAGGAGTCGTCTCTGCAAAGGTCGCCCAGAAATCTGATTCGGAGTAATGATGGAATTGAATTCTTTCGATCGGTTATGGAGATCTTCTCAAGAGGAAGTCTGGCACGAAGCTGTTGATGACTATTGGCGTCTTGTAAAGCCTACACACATGGAGCTTGAGCGGGATCTGGATCAACTTGATCCCGAACGGTTGCAAAAAATGAGCGCACAGGAATGGTTCAATTTTTTACATGACGAATATTTTCGGTGGAAATACACTGCCGCGAATAGGCTTGCAACGACCACTCAGCATTTGAAAAGACAGGCTGAGGAGAAGGGAGAAGAAATTCTCCTAGGGTTCAGGGACGATATTTTCGAACAGGCTCCGATAGATCTGAATAAAGGCCTTAAAGCGGCGATGCAGATTCGAGGATTGGGAACCGCAGGGGCTTCAGGTTTGTTGTCTTTGATCTTTCCGGAGAAATACGGAACCGTTGATCAGTTCATCGTCAAACGACTCTTGGAAGTCCCTGATTTACCAGAACTGGAAGCCGTGAAAAAAATGAATCCGGAGGGACTGACGGTCAAAGAAGGCGTTCTGTTGATTGAGATCATGCAACGCAAGGCTGTCGATTTGAACCAGCGGTTTGAAACAGATGAATGGACACCCCGTAAGATCGACAAGGCGATGTGGGGTTATGGCAGATAGTGAAAAAGCGAGATTCAGGTTTGTTCGAATTGACGAACGCAGCCTGAGAGTTTAGTTTTTAAAAAGCATCAAGATGATCCTTGTTGGATCAGGCAACCTGGTGAGGGAGAAACCAAGGTGCCGAGGCCGCTGCAGGTGCAGGGGCCGATGTGCAAAGCCGTTCGCTTTGAAACACAACTCCCAGGGGAAGATCTCTCTCGGGCAGTTTTCGGTTTGTTCAGCATGCACTCTGCAGGGAGTACATGTGCTGTCACTCCGTGATTGCTGAGGCATCCCCGACCTTCTTGATGCATGGATGGAAGGTCACGAATCATGTCCACACAGCCTGTTTTCCCGGAAAAGAACAGCGAAGGCGAATTTTACCCGCCGTTCTTTGTCGACGCCGCAGGTCGATTCCTACGCACTCAAATTCCCGAGTTCCGCTGCATCTTTTCCATGCACCGAAACCGCATTTCAGAGTCCTCCCTGCGAGAGGCGAAAGAGGGGCCTTTTGCAGAGATTCGCTTCGGAGCGGATGAAATTGCGTGGGTGTCGTTGCGCGTCATCGCCACCGTGGAACAGGACGAGATCGAGTGGCTTCGCCTTCTGCTGGTTCACCGGGCGGGTGCGATGCTCAGCAGGGTGGTGGATCCCTGCGAACATGAGGTGATGACCTGGGATGCTCTGCAAAAACTGAACCTCATGCAGGACAAACGCACCATCTCTCTCATCAACTACAGGGGCAGAGATGTCATCGCGGTCTGGGGAGTCTACAGCGAGACAGAGAAGCGTTGGATCAGTTACCTGACCACCGCCGAAGAGCTCGCCTTCGAATACCAGCACGGTTTCCCCGTCGAAAAATACATCGACGACCAGAAGCCCGAAGACAAGTTCATGTACAACTACAAAATTGCGGAACCATACAAATCTAAGCCAGACCCCAAGGCAGAGACAAAGGTGGTCGAAAGTCAGTCATCATCCGCAGGGACCGAGAAAATCACCGTCAACTTTGTGCCCAAAGCAGAGAGTCGAAAAACGATACCGAAAGAAGAATCGAAGCCTCGGTTCGATGGTGGAGCGACATTGAAGCAGGGGGATCTTTTTGACACCGAGTAAATCCCTTCATAGG
>JACETR010000068.1 GCA_013911165.1 Planctomycetota bacterium
ATTCACGGGATTGGCCGTCGAATCTCAGGCTTCAAGAATTCTTCAGGAGATTCGCGGTCAAAGCGATCGCGAAGAAGAAAAGTCTCAACTTAACAAGATTCAAAGCATTTTGTCTTTGGCCACTGAAGCGACGGAAGCAAGCCGCGGTGAGCTGGCCCGGTTCTACTACCAATATGTGATCAAAACTTCACCCGGTACTCCAGCCGCCGCTGAGGCAGAGCAGGGGCTTAAAATTGTAGAGGCGAAGGGGATCTGATGGCTTACAAAGGTCGATCCACAGTATTGCAAAAGACCAGTTCAGGCTGGAGGGCTGTAGAAGTCTCCGCAGCTGGCTCCGGGATTGTTGCAGGCAAAACTTTTGCTGACGAATCCGGAATGCCGCTTTCAGACTTTTGCGAACAGTTGCAGGGGCAGGGGATGGCAAGGGACAACCTTGTTCTGGCACTGGATTCCGATTCCTCATCTCTTCGTTATCACGGAGTGCCTCCTGTTCCCAGTTGGCGTCTTGAGTTGATTCTCAAGTACGAAATTGAAGAGGTTGCCGAGCGTACAGGGGACCAGCTTTCAGGTGGGCATATCGAATTGCAGGTCCCTGAAAGCGAATCGGAGGACACTCTGCTGTTGTTGGGCATGGGCAAGGACCATCTGGTACAACCCATGATCGATGAGATTGCCAGTTCTGGAGGCAGGGTTCGTCATGCGGTACCCACATCCATGGGGCCTTATCATGTCCACCTGTCAACGTCTAAAATCAACGACGAAGAAACCGTCATGCTCGGCGATGTCAGTGATACCGAGACTCAGGTTCTGCTGGTTTCCGGCGATCGACTTCTTTTTGCCAGAAGCGTTCGCTTTGGTCGTGACCAATTTGTCGAATCCATTCGTGATCGCTGCTCTGTCAGTGCGTCAGAGGCTGAGGATATGGCTCTGGCTTTTATCGATGGAGATCTGGTCTCAGCCGCTGACGTTGTCCAGCAGTGCTACAGAGGTTGGCTTTCGCAACTTTCCCAGTCCCTGGGGTCTTCCATCAATTTCTGTAAAGCACAGTTGAAGATGGAGTCTGTTGTCGCACAGCGTTTGCGACTTTCGGGGTCTGGAGCGGATCTGGCTAACCTTGGTGGGGAGCTTGCCGCTTCACTGGAACTCAAAACTGAATTGGTAAACCTCGAAGGCTTGCCGGATAGCAGTTGGAACTGTATCGCCGGAATCGGTGGTGCCGTTCTTGATTCTGAAGATCGCGTCGTCGACTTGTTGCCAGCAGTGGAACGTGAGCGCAAAACGTTTCGAGAGAAAACCGTTTTTCTTTATGGAGCCATCGCCTGCTTTGCACTGACGTTGGGGATTCAGTTCCTTGATGCGACCATTGCTGGAGGCCGTTCCGATGAAGCGAAGGCTGTTCTTAAGGAATGGGATTCAAAGATTGGTCTCTGGACTCGCCAGGAAGATGACGCTCGTAAAGAAAATGACGTCTTGCGAAAGCGTGAGGGGCGAATCCTTGACGAAGTGGAGACTAGCCGATTTTATGCCTCCATTCTTGATGGGCTACGGGTCAGTTTGCCACAGGAAGTTGCCGTAGACCTGATTCTCATGCGACGCCAGTCAGGAACCGGTGAGTTGGGAATCGAAATTGAACTACAGGGGCGCTCCGATAATTCCGGGCGCAGGGGAGTGGATGCTATCGATGAACTTCGGGGGTTGCTGGAGGGAATCGTTGGCGTCAAACGCGTCAAGGCTGATCTGCAGGACCTGAAGAGCGGTTCCTATCCCTTCCAGATGACCGTTTCTCCGGACGATTCGATGCCTGAGGCCGGTTCTCGCAAGCGGAATCGCAACAGTCGCCCCCGATCCCCGTTTGGGAGGAACTGATATGCAAGAAATTTGGTACAAGAACAAGCCCACGCTGATCAAGGCTTTGGTAACGCTTGTTTTGTTTATGGTTCTTTCCAATGTTGCCAAGGGCATCCGTGGAGATCATGAAAACGCCTTGCAAATCCACGAAGAGAAATCCGTGGTATTGGCTCAGAAGCTTCAGGGGTTGAATGGTGTTGTCGACGTTGAGAGAAAAAGTCGATCAGCATTGGAAGATCGGGCCAAGGATCTCTTCTCCAAGGTGGCGATCTCGGCCCGGCCTGTTCATTCGATCCCGGATAATCCCGATTCCATCGTGACCGAATTCAAAAGATCCAAGGATTCTGTATGGAATGATTTCCGTGAGAGAGCCAATCGATTGGGGATCATGTCTCCATCCGCGGTTCCGAATTTTCAGGAGAAGTCCGACTTGAGCGTTGACCAGTGGGTGGATCGGTACCGTCTTTTGGAGGTCATGGATCGATTCCTTTCCGTTGTATTGCAGGTTCAACTGCAAAGCGTCGAGGAGATCGCGCCGGGAGAAAGAATACAGGAAGAATTCGCTGATTCAGAACTGGCATTGGTTCGCTATCCCGTGACCTTCAAATTGAGATGTTCACCCACTCAACTTTCAGAGCTCTTCGTACGTTTTCAATCGGATAACGTCTTCCTTTCTCTTGAGCCGGAAAGAATGAGTTCCTCGGATGCCAATGGCAATCAAGTTGAAGTCACCATGACCGTTGTGGGTGTCGATGTGGCTGAGCCCAGGGAGGAATCCCAGGACACTCGCCGAGGCAGCCGATTGAACAGGAGGGGCTGATCATGCGCTGGAATATTGAAAAGATATTTTTCGTCATAGGTGCAGCCTTTTTGCTCCTCAGTCTTTTGGGGATGACCCAGACACTGATACTTTCAAATCCACTTTCTGGAGTGGAACTCATGGATCCTGAATCCAGCTCTGGTGGGGCAGTGGGTGGCGTCGTGCGAGTAGAGTGGTACGAATCCGATCCCGGGCTTGCCAGTAGAAATCCTTTTCAGGCGATCAGCGAGTGGAAGACTGTCCCTGTTGGGTCTCTTGTGACTCCACCGCTGGGTTCTCTGAAACGCAGGGTTCCCCTGCCGCCACTCTTTTCCAACGACGCCTCTGCTTGGCTTACTTTCGAGAATGAAACCCCTGAGGACATCGGATCGGAGGAAGAATGATGACGTTTCGTCGATCTCTCTTCATGGTCAGCTTTCTTCTCGTCCACTGTGTTTTGCTGCATGGAGTTCATGCATTCCAGGTTTCCAATGATGACCTGGAGGTTCGTCCTCAAGACGTTCTGGAACTGACTAATGGAAATCGTTTTGTAGGTAAAATTCTTGTCGAACGTGATGACTTTATCAAGTTTGAGACTTCCGGTGGAAGCACCACGGTTCAAAGGTCTGATATTTCGCGAATTCTGTACAGTAATCCTCCGGAGGCTGTTTACGAAAAACGGCTGAAGGCCATCGATCGCAGTCTTTATTCAGATCAGGTTTCTCTGGCGAATTGGTGCCTGGAGCCTGAAATCAATCTTCGTGATCGGGCGATTGGGCACTTTGAATCTGCGGTTCAGATCGATCCTTCATTGCCTTCTGCGTACGAAAAGTTGCTCCCGCTTTATATCGGGCGTGAATTTTTAACGACTGACGCTGATCAACAGGAGCGCAATCTTTTAAAAGAAAGCGAGATCCTGTTACTGGGCGTACGTTCTGGAGTGGATCTGGGAAGTCTCGATCTTCGGGACGGGGCGATTCGTACACTGATTCGTATCGGTGACATTCAAGCCGCTGTCATATTGCTGGAAGAGCAGGCTGAGGGGGATCGGGAAGATCCCAAGACGATTCAGGCTATGCGTCGCCTAGTGGTTCTTTACGACGCATTGGGTCGAACAGAAGAATCTCGCAAGACTGCAGAAATGCTCCGTGAAGGCGGTGGTGGCAGTGATACAGAGGTCCTGCTGAGGGAGATTCGATGGGCTGCAGAAGATCATGCCGCAAGAGTCCCAGAGAGTGACACCAAAGTCGAAGCACTGATGGAAGATCTTCTGGCTTTCGGCGAAGCAGACGGAAGGGCCTATCTGTATCGCGGTTCAGTGCGTTTGTTGAACGGCGATCTGGATGGTGCAGAGAGTGATTTTCGTAAGGCCTTTTCTGCCGGTGAAGTCGATGCTGTAGCCGCAACCACCTATGCGCTTTCATTTGCCCGTCGTGGTGATTTCCAAAAAGCTCTGGATCTCCTGTCCTCGGCAGCGGATTCAGAAGCCGTTTCGGTGGACTGGCGTCTGGTTGAGGCTTACGTCATTGAAAGCCAAGGCGATTTTTCTTCCGCTTTGCGTCTTTATGAAGATGCCAGAGGGCGAGTGGAGTCCACATGGCAGTCTAGTGTCATGGCCATCTCGGCTCGCAGGCGAATTGAGCCTGAATGGGATGCCATTCCCGCAATTCAAAGCCTGATGCAATCCGATATCCTGAGTTCTGCAGCATTTTCAGAGTGTTGCTTGATGCTGGGTGATATTTACCTGCAACGGGGCGAGAACTCTGCTGCCCGTCGTTGGCTTGAGTATGCCTTTGCCAGTGGTCTGGATACTCCCGAGTTGCGTATTCGACTGGCGATGGCGCAATTCGGACCCGGTGGCGATAGCGAAAGAGCTTTGGAGTTGCTTGCAAATGTCACGGAAGAAGACTCCGAAAACCCAGATTCCTGGAATGCCTATGCCAGTCTTCTTTACTCCCTGAAAAAATTTCAGGAGTGCAGATCTGCACTGGAGAAGTCCATCGCGCTCTTTTCGAAAGAGGATCGTGAGTTGTCGGCATTGGAGATGCCCACTGCTCTTGTCTGGGCGATGAGAACCCTGCGACAGGTCGATCGATTCTTGGGGCAGGAATATTGGGTGGATGATTTCCGGAGAGAATCAGGCACCGCTCTGCGTAACAACTGGGACGAAGAAGAGTCTTTCGGTGTCAACGTGAGTCTTGTGGATGGCATGGCGGTGATCGAGGGAACTCAGAAGTTCCAGCCGGATCGTTTGACGACCATGAAGAGAGATCTTTTGACACCTCGGTTGGCAGCCGTTGCCACTTCTTTGCGACTTCTTGAAGCTGGAGATGGTGTTCGTGTCGGTTTGAGAATTGAAGATCAATCCGGTGGTGGTATCGGATTTTTCAGAGAGCCGGACGGTGTCCTGGGTTTCGTAATCCTGGGAGACAGTGATCCGGTTATGATTCGCACCGATTCTGAAGAGATGGCCGATGAACATGATTTGATCCCGACCATTTGGGAGGCTGCTCCTCAAGGTCACACCCTGGAAATCAACTTTGTTTCCAAAGACTCCTCGTCCAAGGGCAATGCCGAAATCTGGTTCGATGGAATTCGAGTCGCAAAAGATATTCCCTACAGGATTTCCCGTAAACGCGGCTTGCGGGCGGGTGTTTCCGGGCAGGCTCCTCTGGAGAGTCGTTACGTACTTCAGGTCGAAAACTTTGAGGTGTTTCGCGATAAACCTCGCCAAAACCAGGAAAGAGAATTTTGATGGGTCCCCAGCAAAAAGGATTCACTCTGATCGAGTTGCTTGTGGTGATCGCCATCATTGGTGTTCTTGCAGGCATGGGCAGTCAGATGATGGGTTACTCCATTAAAAAAGGGAACATCTCAGCGGCAGAGTCGGAGATTCAGAGATTGATTCTGGGTGTGGAATCTTTCCAGTTGGATCATGGCGATTACCCACCGACTTCCATGGAAGACGCTTACGAAGTTTCCGGTAATGGATTGGACACGGGAAATGAAAGTATGGTGGCGCATTTGGCCAGCAGGGCCAAGGGCCGTACCTACTTCGATTTCACGGAAGAATACCTTGAGAATCTCGACAATGATTCCCTCGACAAAAGTCTGGTGGACGAGATCAGTTGGGTGTTTGGTGACAATCAATTGAGAGAGTACGTGGACCCATGGGGAAACCCCTATGTCTACATTCACAATCATGATTACGGCCGAGAGTTTTCGGTTACCGGGGACGGCAAGCCTGTGATGGTTTCCGCCGGACAATCTGCCAAAACCGCCACCTATTATGAACCGATCCGATTCCAGATCTGGTCCGCAGGGCCGGATGGCATTCATGAAAATGCTGAAGGAGACGACGTTTCTCAATGGTGAGATCGAATGACGCTTCCTCTGAATCTGGTTTCACGCTGATTGAACTTCTGGTGGTTCTTTCCATCCTGACGATGGTTTTGGGAATGTCGGTTTCTGTTTTTCGGTCATTTGGAGAGGGGCAATCGCTGGAGATTGCTGCCAGTCAGGTTTCGACGGCAGTGAGAGCCGCGAGAAACTGGTCGGTATCCACCGGAATGCCCAGTCGGGTCATGGTGGATCCTGATAACAGAACTGTGACTGCTTACGGTTTCAGCACAGTGGCCGCCTGGGATTTCGAAAGCCTCTCCGGAGAGCCAGCGAATACGCCCTTGCCCCAAGGTTTGGCGGTTGCAGGGGCTTTCAGGCAAAAAGCAGAGGTGACAGGTCATGTTGAGGCGGCTTCCGGCAGCGTGGGAAGTGGCATCCTCTGTGTGAATGATGGAGCGGCTTTGCAAGCCGAGTGGCAACCTCGTTATGACGTTCACCGCGGTTTCTCCGTCGAGGCCTGGGTCCAGTTCTGGCAGCCCCCGTGGAATATCGAGGATGGCATCGAGCCTTCTGGGGGCTTCAGTGACCCCCGTCGTGAAATGCGTATGGCGATCATGAGCTTGCCGGGCTCGTTTGAGGTCGGATTGCTGGGAGACGGTAGTGTCTATCTCGAAATTGGTGATCCCAAGGGGGATATCGACGCCCCATTTTTTCGTGCCCAGACAGAATCACGCCGGATCATCGCCGACCGCTGGTCCCATGTCAGAGCTGCATTTGATGGCGTGGACATCACGATTGAAGTCGATGGAGTGGCAGTGGATTGGTATCCGGAAGGTTTTGAATGGATCGTTCCCGAGGACTGGCCACCGTTGCCGGACGTGATTGCCAGAGTGGACAGCGACCTCTACATCAGCCACCCCGCCCGATTTTTCATGGGTGGGTTGGATCAGATTGTTCTCCGGTCTGCCACTGACCCTGAAGTCGTGGAATTGCCTGACAACGTCGAGCTCCTGGGTGCTCCGCAAATGATTTACCTTTCAGGAAACGGGTCGCTGGATTCTCTGGAGCATGATTTGCCGGTGGTCATCCATATTGCCGAAGTGGGCGACCTGGTCCAACTGGAGCAGGTCGACGGCACTTCTGTCGCTGGGGAATCCTTCCGTGATCAAATGAACCGCAAGAAACAGGAGCGACAGGATCAGCAGGATCGTGTTGAAGACGCTTTCGGTAGTCCAATTGGTGACCTTATGAGTCATCTCGAGGATTGGCAGGCGGACTCTGGAAATGGTGACGAGGTAGAGGATATCTATCTTCTTCCGCTTTCTCCCGGGATCCATTTTGGCATCGGAGATGTGGACGAGCACACCGTTCTTAGATTGCACAATATCGTCGTCGATTTGACGGGAGCGATCCGTGGTTGAGGAATTGCGTCTGAATAAACAGCAATCAGGAATGGCATTGTTGATGGTGGTGTTGGTTCTGGCTGCTCTCGCAGCGATCGGCACCCCCTTTCTCGCTTCGATGCGACTCCAGGAATCTGGTGCAGCCAAGACCCTCGCGGATCACAAGGCTCGTCTCGCCGCACGAAGTGCGAGGGATCATGCCGTCAGCCATCTCTTTGACACCTACCACAGCCGGGAACGTGATTTCTGGACTCCCGGTGAAAATGCGGGGGACCTGGTTGATGACATGGAAGATCTTCAGGTTGTCTTCCCTGAATCGTTGACGACTGAGCCTCTCGACCAATCGGAGTCTGCAACGTTGACGATGCGTGGTGATGGGGATCGTATTCTGGATGCCCGTGTCACCGATGAGCAGGGCAAGGTCAATATCAACACGGCGATGCCCAATCTGGTGGGCAATCTGTTGGCGGGCAGTCACCTCTCCGATAACATCACTTTTGATCAAGAGTTGGAAGTGCTTCCTCTTGATGATACGAGCATGTTTCCTGCAGATGATGATCCTGACACCATCGATGGTGTGGTGGTGATTCTCAATCCCATTTTCTTTACCACCGAGGCCGTGTCTTATACGGGTAAAACCGAGGAAGGCCTGACGGGTGTATTTCGGGGGCAGTACCTCTCTGGAACCTGGGAGCATCAAAAAGGTTGGCCCGTCTTTGATCTTCGGGGTTACAAAACCTTTCTTCATCGATTGGCCAACTTATCCGATGGTGAAATCGCCAGTTTCAGAACCCCCTTGGGGATTCGTCAAATTGCAGACTGGTCTGTGGTTCCCTACTTCCTGCAGACTTTGGCCGTGGTGGGGCTGAGCATCGACAACATGACAGAGTGGGGTTTGACTCCGGAAATGCTGGTTCGCGCGGGTCTGGATCCTTCGATTCTCTCTCGGGAACCGGAAGAAGTCGATGAGGACGAGTACAGGGATGCCAGGAAGCTGTTTCTCGATAATGGAATTCCCCGAGACGTGGTGGACCTTGTTGAATCTGTCCGAGGAAAAGCGGGTGTGATTGAAGCCTCGAAGGTCGTAGAAGACTTCGGTGGGCTGGACAGGGCTCGGGGGAATGCATTCAAAGGGGTATATCAAACCTTTATCGCTCCGCAGCTCAAAAGGATTCGCACCCAGAGTCAAAAGTATTTCCCTGGTGCTGTGACCGCCTACCAAGAGATTTTTGACATTCCTGATATGGAAACGATCTCAGCACGGGAGTTTGAGAATATCCGTGAATACATCACGACGAACTCTACGCTGCCCCGATCATGGTCGCAGGAACAGATGGTGGAAGGGGAGATTTCCAACAGTGCGTTGTTGGGAGTCCCGCAGATGCGCCTTCCCCGCTATGACTTTATCAATCCTGGAACGGTCGTTCGAATTCGCAGTGCCACTGATCCCAACAAGGTGGAGTACGGACTTGCTGCAGGAGCGTTTCCCACGCCCAGAGGAGGTTTCCGTGGTGGTGGCAGGGGAAGCATTTTTCAGGGCGGAGTCATCCTCAAGGAACCCCTGAAATATGAGTGGGCTGAACGGGAAGCACTGGTCAGCGCCTCAATGCGTCATCCCATCAACATCAATACGGCTCCTGCCAGAGTGATTCAGGCCGTTTTGACGGGTGTCAGCACTCAACGTTTTGGGCGTGAGTTCAATTCCGTTTCAGTGGAAGAGGCTCGGAAATTGACTTCTCGCCTTTTGGAAGCGATGCCCATCGAGGGTTTTGAAGAGTTTCGCACCATCGTGGAAAATGCACAACTCTCCGGCGACCTGGATGGTACGGACAGCGATGCGATTTTAATCAATGCCCTGAATCCGAATCACCCTCGCCTGTCGGTTTCAACGACCGGTTTCTGCTACCGAACCCACGATGTCTACACCATTGAATCAACAGGTATCTCACGGAGTGGGGCAGGCTTTCCTGAGGCGACAGTACGCCTCCGTGAAATCGTCGAGGTCGCTCCGCCTGAATCCCTGTTCCTTCGTATGGAAACCCAGTTCGACTGGACTGCGCTCTACTCGACTCGAAACACCGGCGGTGGCCGCTTTTCTCGCTTCAACAGCACCTTCCTGCCGGGGATGGCTTCCAACCTGATGGTGACCGGTCCGGTATCCATGAATGGGCGTCAATTTACTGCACCCTCCATGGATGAGGGGACCTTGCGCGGTGAAACATTGACGGTTCCTGGACTCCGTCTCAACTGGGGATTCGGTCAGTTGGGTCTCTTCGAAGTGGAGAGTTTTGCGGATACGGTTGAGGGACGGGAACTGGAAGACGGTCCCTGGTCCCGTGGGACATTTATCGAGACGACCCTTCCTCAGGGTAATCTTCCACCCGGTTCTGGCGGGCAGGTGGAGTTGCAACAGGCGGTCACGGATGCCCTTTCCACCGTGCCTGCGATGGTTGAGTTCTGGTACCGACCGCGCTGGGGATCACGGGGACAGAATCACACCATCTTTGACATGCCAGGTGCCCAGCAGGATCCGTGGCGTGATCGTGTACGCCTCTTCTTCGACAGTGATTCACAGGAATTGGTTTTACAGGTCTTTGATGAGACCGGATCCGCTCTGGCCTGGGATTCAGATTTTGCTCCCTGTGCAGAGCTCCGTCATCCCATCACGGCCAACTCTTTTGCTGATGATACCTGGTATCACCTGACTGCAGGCTGGAGATCTACTCGTCCAGGAGGTCTGATTTTGATGATCGACCGCAAGCCGGTGGGACGTCACTCCTGGATGACCCGTCTCGCGGCCCCCCTCAATGCGACAGCGTTGCGACCTTCACTGGAGGACCCTGAGATCATTCAACGTTTTCCGCCTTCAGGGACTCTGCAGATCGGCTCAGAGGCGATCGACTACATCAAGGCTGACGGAAATCTGTTGTTCACGTCTTATGCGGCACAGAATTCCGGCATCCCTCTCCCTGTTCGTGGTTTGAGGGGGACGATTCGTCAAAATCATCCGACAGGAACTCCGGTTCGTCTGTTGGGCTACTCCCTCTCTCTGGCCAACTCGGATCCCAATCTGGGGCTGGAGGACTCCTCAAACCGAACCATTATTGGTCCCGGTGGAGCGACTCTGGCGTTTGATCTGCAGCCGACCCAACGGATTGAAAGTATTACCCCTGCAGGCCAGGTGACTCTTGGGCCTTCCAGTTATGCTTTCGCAGATACCACTGCCCTCTTCGCTGTACCTGGCTTGACCAGCACCATGGAACTGGAACCCTTTACGTCTGCTTCCAATAGCCTTTTGGTTCAAACACAGACGACGCATCCCTTTGAATTGGGTTTCCCACCGCAGGGATACATTCACATCCGAAAAATTGAACGAAACTCCGAGGGGGTGATGGTTCACACCCAAAGTGAGTTTGCGAAGTATTCCTCAATTACTCCCGGGCCTGTAGAGGGGCTTTATCGCTTCACTGCCATGGGTAGGGCTTTGTTGGATACGGTGGCCATCGATGGCTCCACCGCGACACCCGGTGACGTTCGCTTGTCTGTTCGCGGTGTCTCCATCGAAGCGGAGGGGGGTGGTCTCAATGAGATCTACGCACCTTCCGGTGCAATACAGATTACCCGCCCTCCGGGAAGCGCAGTCTTGCCGGGAACCACGGTCATCAATGGGCGAGCAGGTCATCTCGGGAATGCCGAATGGATCCTTTACGACCGCATCGCTGAGGGGCGTTACTTCATCGTCGACCCGGATGCCCACGAAGTCTTCAGAGGCTTCTCGGGGAATCGGTACGTCAATATCGCTGATGCATTCCGCCGTAACCGTTTGCGTCCCGATCTCGATTCGATCCAGTTCGTTCCTGCAGGAGCCGAAATTGTTCAGGTAGTTCGTGCGGTCGGTGCGGAAGCCTCTGATTTCGACGAGGTGGTTCTGGGAGATGGCGCAGGGGACCCGCGGAATCGACAGGTTGAATCTCTGAAGATGCGTATCGACAAGGTTCGGGAGACGGACTCTGGAATCTACGTAACATTCCAGCGTCCGCCTGAAGGAATCTATCGACCTGATCAGGATCCCAGAATTGGTCGCTTCCCAACTGGAAGATTGCCCTCCACCTCCCAGGGCACCATTCAGTTTGGTCAGGGGATGCAATTGGCGGGTGGGGCTTCCGGGAATGGGGTTTCTGCTGCGACTCTCGATGAGGTCCGATTCTCTCGTCTGGATTCGACGGACGTCGATACCTACGTCTTTCCGATGGGGTCCACGGGGCTGGTCTCCGGTTCGTTTGGTTTGACCTCTTCTCCCAATATGCCTACCGGGGTGAGGGCAGAGATTATTCGCAACTTTTACCGTGACGGCGATTCAGAACGCAGCGGTGGTGCTCTCGACAAGTTGCTTCTGGTTGGAAAACCGAGACTGGTCAACTCCTTGAGCCCTGAGGGGGGAGTCAGTCGCAGTTTCAGTCCTTCTGACCCCCGGGCTTTCGGTCTGGGCCACAGGGAAGGGATTCTGTCCGTTGACGGAGAAGCGATGCACTACTCCTTTGAGCCAGGAGATATCGAGCCTACCGTGGAGGTTTTGTTGGAGGAAAATCTTGCCAGAGATCCCTATCTGGACGAAGAGGCGATCGATGCAGGACAGACTCTTTTCACAGACCCTCTGCGTGATCTTCGTAGCGAAGTGGTTCCGGTAGTGCAGGTCAATACGACCACGGGTCTTCCCCGTAATGGTGGGTTTTTGGAAATCCTTTCAGGGACATCCCGCGAAATCATCTATTTCGGAAGTGCGAATGGCAATCAGCTCCGGGACGTTCTCAGAGGACAGTTGGGGACTCCGGTCAACGGTTATGTCTACCAATGGTCCTACATGAACAACAATGAACCAGTGACAGTGACCAATACGATTCGCATGCGCCTCTTGCCGACTCGGGAAGTGGACATTCTGACCCGCGGAATGCTGCATACGGAAAGGGAAGCGAACAGCCTGGCAGTGAATTCACTGGTTCCGATTCCAGCCATTGCAGTGGGTAGATTGGCAGGGAGCAACACCGAGGTCGAAATCCCCATGGTCGGAAATTTGCGAAACTTCCCCTCAGGCGAAGGATATTTCATCGTCGACGATGGAAATCCTGAGACAGCGGATGAGATCGTTGCCCATGCGGGCAAGGTGGAAAATGGTTTCCGCCTCTTCCGGGATGATCGCAGTGGGCGTGGGATCTTCCGCGGTCGTTTTGGAACTCCCATCGGCAACTTTGTTCGCGATGTGCCAGTCGTCGAATTCATGGCTCGCCATCACGATCATTACCAGCCCCGGGTGGAATCGAAGGACCTTCAGTATCTGGAGAGAGCCTGGACGATGCCGGGTACAGTTTGGGATCGATTGACCTGGGGTGTGGAAGAAAGCCGAAATCGCAGGACCGGTGGGACAGTGAGGGTATTGGCCCGCTTTGAGGGCGAGCCTTCATGGGATTCAGAACCGACCAATGAACCCGGAGGGATCTACCAGTTCGACGACCCTGACGCCGATAACATGATTGATCTTTTGGCGGACCAAATGGAGTTGAGGATCTACTTCCGTCACCGCGACGGAGCGTATGGTCCCTTGCCAGGCGATGGCTGGAATGATGAGTGGAAGCACCTTCCTGTTCTCAAGCAACTGTCCGTAGAGCATCGCAAGGAATGGCGAGTCCTGCATCATGAGGAGATTCCTTTCTAATGAATTCACGCGAATCCGGACTGACCCTGATTGAAATCCTGGTAGCCCTGGGTGTTTTCATGCTCCTGGGGTCGAGTCTCGTGATGTTTCTCCGTGACGGCATGTCCACATGGCAGATTGGTGAATCACGCAGGGAAGCGTATGAGCGGGCCGGGGCGATCATGGATTTGATCGGGGATGATTTGCGATCCGCTTTCACGCAATCGGATCCCGGGCCCAGTGACGGTCTTGTGGACGTCCTTCTTCTGTGTGACAGGGATTCTTTCAATCGGCCTCGGTTGCGATTGGTCAGGACCCTGTCCGATGAAACCCGAAATCCGGTAACGCGAATCGCAGGAGCCTACACCGGCGGGCTTGCGGAAGTCGATTATCGCAATGACTCTCGGGAGGCCCAGCTGGGGATCCTGCGTGCACCGGGGGGCTTGGCCGAGGTTGCTTACCAAATGGGTCCTGAAAATGGATCAGAGGTCCTCTGGAGAGGATTCAAGACGCCTATAGGCGGAGAGTCTTCTCTTTTTGAGGAAATCAATCTGGCTCCCGATGTCGATGGGACCCCGATGCGCTGTCGACCGATTGCAGACGGAGTTCTCTTCCTCGGTTTCTCCTTCTGGGGAGGAGACCGCCGGCGCTGGGTGGATGGCATCAGCCAGCCCCCCCTCGATCGCTGGGATTCGACGCGTGCGATTTTGGCCTTCGACGATTCGGAAGATTTCGAATGGTCTGCTGCCAGTCGGGATGTACATGAAGACGATGTCTTTCCCGATACCGTCGAGATCCAGTTGGTGCTGAATCCTGCTAGGTCACGAGCTCTGGCACGAATCGTGACAGACATTGGAGAATCGGACGAAGATCTTCCTCTCGACAGCGTGGCGGAATATTCCAGAGATGGAGAATTATTTGTTCGCCTGGATTCCGAATGGATCCAGGTCGGTAGTATCTCCGGAAATCGCCTGGTCGACTGTATTCGTGGAGTCAGGGGAACAAAGGCCCAGGAGCATTTGAAAGGAACTCGGGTTGTCAGTGGTACCGAGTTTCGCAGAACCATCCGGGTTCCCGGATATCGGGATGCGCGGGGGCCGCGATGAACTTGCAGCATGACCCCCAACTGTCTCGGCGTGAGGCCGGATTCTCTCTTCTGGAAGTGATCGTTGCTCTCGGAATTCTCTCTGTGGGAATTGCTGCTGCGGTCTCGCTCTTTACCGCGGGGACTGCAGCACACAGTCGTGCGGTCGATCGCCTGAAGAGTATCGAGATTTCCGAATCCATCTTCGCAGCAGTTGAAGGGGCACTTCGGGACGGTGCCGATCTTGACGATATCCGCAATGGAGACGTCGTTTCGGACATTCTTTCCCGCTGGCCGGGAGTCAGAGTCGATCTTGCATTCTCAACGGTTCCGAAACCGGAGTTCGTGGATGCGGTCGTGGTCAGAATGCGAATCATGCGAAAATCCAGGGGACAACAGATCGAGGAATCCTTTGAGCAGATTATTGCACGCAGCAGAAGTGTGAGATTGATTCCCGAGTAACTCAGACCGACAGGATGGCTCTTTCGAGCATCTCTTCCGGTTTGGCTCCTGCGCCCGATTTCATCTGCCAATCGAGTTCGATCAGTGTTGCGATGATGTGGTCGACTCGAGCGGCGTCGCAATGTTTGTATTGAAGTCGGATCTTCGGCAGAAATGGTCTGGCCAGAGTGGTTTCCGCAAGGATCTCTTTTTCACCGCCACCTTTTTCGACAATACGACGGACATCCCGAAGTTCCCGGGCTCTTTTGAGTGCCAGTGCGGAGCACTGTAACATCAGGGCCTGAGGGTTCTTGACCCTTTGGTCTTTCTCGTCGAGCCAGCCTGTCTCCAGCATTTGTTTCAACAGATAAAGTGCTTCTGGCCGCTTCTTTTCAAACCAGCGATCGACAAGGTCAAAGGCTGATCCATCGCCACCCGAAGGAAGGTGGTCGAGGAGGAGATCCTCGGTGACCGTTGAGTGCCCCTCTGCGGAACAGATCAGGCTGACTTTTTCGATGGTTTGGGCCAAGGGAGCCATGACCGGGCCCATTCGATCGATCATCATTTGGGCTGATTTGGCGTCGATCTTGAGCTTGGATTGACTGAAACGGTGCACGAGCCATTGGTTCAATTCATTATCCCAGGGG
>JACETR010000069.1 GCA_013911165.1 Planctomycetota bacterium
GGGTTCATGGACTGCCAGAACCAATCCCCGCCATGGAGTGTCATGAACATGGCCATCGTGTTTGTCGGCCCATGAGGCCCACTTGGTCCATTCGCCAACCGCCATTTCAAACTCGGCACGGCATGTTTCTTCCTGATCTCCGGTCAAATCCATCAGCAGGCGAACGAAATCTTCTTTTCGGGATTCCATGTTTTCAGCGATAAACCAGAGCACTTGAGCTCGGCCGTGACCTGTCATCCCTGCCCATGAACTTTTTCCTGCAGCTTCGACAGCATTACGCACGTCCTTGCGATTGGCGAGAGCGGCGAGTCCAACCGTTTCGCCGGAAGGGGCAAGAACCGGGTAGGAATTTCCGCCGTCGGCCCGGACCTGTTTTCCGCCGATCCAGAGTTTTGCGGTCCGATCGAGATCGGGGAAGTCCGATTCTTCAATCGCCTTCACGGGGGACGGTGTATCTTGTGGCTCGCCGGGGACCTCTGCTTCATTTCGGAGGTAGGCTTTGAGACCTTCAACGCCACCTTCACGGCCAAACCCGGATTCTTTCATTCCTCCGAAACCACTGGAGGCGTCGAACATATTGGTTCCGTTGACCCACACCGTTCCCGCCTTGATTTTTCGGGCGACATGCAGGGCCGTGTCGAGATCCTGACTCCAGACACTGGCGGCGAGGCCATAGCGGGTGTGGTTGGCGATCTTGATCGCCTCTGCGGGAGTTCGGAAGGTCGTGGAAACCAGCACCGGCCCAAAGATTTCTTCTGTGGCGATTTCAGAAGACAGGGGGGCTTCAGGGAAAAAGGTTGGCGGGAACCAGTTCCCTTCAGCAGGGAATTCGAGATCCGGCTGAATACAGGCGATGCCCTCTGATTGGGCGCGTTCACACATCGCTTCGACCCGCTGGAGGTGTTCATCGTCGATGATAGCCCCGATGTCGATGGCCTTGTCGAGGGGATTACCGACCCGAAGTTTTTTCATTCGAGCTTCGATACGGGCATGAACATCGGCAGCGATGGATTCCTGAACCAACAGACGACTGCCGGCACAACAAACCTGCCCCTGATTGAACCAGATGGCATCGACGAGTCCTTCGACGGCGCTGTCGATGTCGGCATCTTCAAAAAGGATGTAGGGGCTCTTGCCTCCCAGTTCGAGGGTCAAGCCCTTGCCACTTCCGGCAGTGGCCTCACGAATAATACGCCCTACCTCTGTCGAGCCGGTGAAGGCGACCTTGTCCACGTCGGGATTCTCCACGAGAGCCGCTCCCGTTTCGCCGGCACCAGTGACGATATTCACGACTCCCGCGGGGAGTCCGGTCTTTTCGCAAAGCTCCGCAAAGAGCAGTGCGGAAAGGGAGGTCCATTCTGCCGGTTTGAGAACCACGGTGTTACCGCAGGCCAGTGCCGGAGCGATCTTCCATGCGAGCATCAACAGGGGGAAATTCCACGGAATGATTTGTCCGCAGACTCCCCAGGGCTGGGCATCCGGATGACTTTCCTCAAGAATGTGGGCCCACCCCGCATGATGATAGAAGTGGCGAGCGACGAGGGGGATGTCGATGTCCCGGGTCTCGCGAATCGGTTTTCCATTGTCGAGTGTCTCGACCACCGCAAAGAGGCGGCTCTGTTTCTGGATCCCGCGAGCGAGGGCGTACAGGTGACGGGCGCGACCTTCAGGGCCGAGCTCTTGCCAGGTGGGCTGAGCGGACTTGGCCGCCTCCACAGCTTTGGCGACATCGTTGGCGGTTCCCGAAGCCAGTTCCCTGAGAACGGCTCCGCTCGCCGGATTTTTCGTTGGGAATGTTTGCCCCGATTCGGATGGTGTCCACTCACCACCGATGAAGTGGGCTGGAGTTTCTCCACTGCGAGCGATCCACTCGAGAGCAGCGCTCTGATCTTCCGGAGCAGGTCCCCAATCGAGGGTCTCGAGGATCTGTGAAGGGTTGGAGGTGTCGTTGGACATCGTCATTATCCCATCGGGTGCCGGTGGTGGGCAGAGTACCGGCCGGTTGCATGAAACTCGAGTTGTCGCTCAATGTCTGCCAACAGCGACGAGGCTCCAATACGGAAGCGGTCGGGGCGCATCGAATCCAGCCCCAGCTCTTCCTTGACCAACATCAGAAAAGTGATCGATTCCTTGGCGGTGCGGATGCCTCCTGCGGGTTTGAATCCGGCCAGATGACCACTGCGTTGCTGGTGTTCACGAATCGCACGTAACATGACCAGTGCGACCGGCAGTGTGGCATTGACCGCCTCCTTGCCGGTGGAGGTCTTGATGAAATCTGCACCCGCTCCGAGGCAGACTCTCGAGGCACGGGCCACCTGTCTCAGGTCACCGAGCTCCCCTGTTGCCAGAATCGTTTTCAGACACGCCTGATCTCCACAGGCTTCCCGGTAACTGCGGACCTCGTCGTGGAGGTCTTGCCAGCGCCCTTCCAGAACCATCGGGCGGGAGATGACGATGTCGATCTCCTGGGCTCCGGCGGCCACCGAAGAGCGAATCTGTTCCAGTTTCATTTCATGGGGGATCTGTCCCGCAGGAAAACCGGTGGAGACGGCGCAGACATTGACGGCGCTTCCCCGACACTCTTCGACGGCGGTCTCGATCAGATTGTGATAGACACACACCGCCCCGCAGTGCAGGTCCAGCGGAAGTCCGTGGGCTTCGAGGATGTCCCGGCGAACCGGATTGCGGGCTTTGGCAGCGAGTCGTTTGACGGTTCCGGGGGTGTCATCTCCGGAGAGTGTGGTCAGGTCGATGCATTGGACTGCATGGGCCAGCCAACCGATCTGCCACGCCTTTTTGACTGACCTTCTCCCTGAAAGGGATTTGGCCCTGCGCTCGATGGCAGACAAGTTGATGCGGGTAGAGAGGACCCAATCGAGATCGAGTTCACCGCCAGGGTTCAGCAAGACGTACCTCCAGGTCACCCAGCATCGTCAATATTCCCGGGAGGGTCAAGAAATCGACCCGAGATTCCCGAAGGTTCCTTCGATCAGCGTTTGCTTTTTTTGCCAGAGATCAGTTCGACCATTGCCTTTCCCATGGCATCTCCCGCTTCAAAGTAACTTCCCGCATGGCCAAACCAGTGGTGTCCATGAGTCTTGTTGGGAGAGTTCTCGGCCTTGTAACGGAATTGCCGGGTGGGAACGTAAACGATGGTTCCTTTGTGTTTGGGACTTTTGGATGGGGCCTCTTGAGCCGCATGAAGGCGAGTGTTGTCCGCGTTGCCGGTTTGACCAATGATCACGGGCAACCTCGGGACGTTGAACTCCTTGCGCAGGTCATCGACCAGATGCAGGAAATTTTGTGAATAGTTATCCAGTGCGCCATCGACGTACATATCGTTCCAGCCCTGGAACCAGAAAAATCCGGAGATCACCGGCTTCCTGCCGGCGAGCTGTGGAAAATCCTTCTCAAGGTTTTTGAGCGCCTCACGGATTTCTCGGAGCATCTTTTTGTAATAGGGCCCCGTCTCACCTCCTGCAGAGGGCGGTCGGAAATCCACGTGAAGACTCTTGCCACCCCAGCAGGTTTTGATGAGCAGTACCGGATCCTTGGAAGCCTGGCCGAGACGGTGACCAATCTGCAACTCTGGACCAAAGTGGTGCCTGCCTTCATGGACGGCAAAACCGATGGAGAGAGGCCCCTTTTTCAGGGGGCCACGGGAAGGGCGGTAGCGAACGAAGACGTCATCCCGGGAAGTCCATTCACCATTTTTGTCGCGAAGGTGGGACAGGCGAGGTTGCCATTGCGGATCTTCCAGAAGTTTCTCCAGATTGCCACGCCCGCCGTTGTAGTGTTCCTCGTGATCGAGGTCGACCACCGCATGGCCCTCCATGTTCGATTGGCCGGCAAGAAGGAAGACACGAATCACTTCCGCCTTTTCAGGGCCTGGAGGATTGGCGGTCATCGGGTTTGAGAAACCCGGAATCAGGCTCGTGAGGATAAAGAGTAGACTGAAGGACATCGGTATCTCTTTCCAAAGGGGGATTCACGGCTCCTATTTTGATCGATAGCGTTTGAAGACGATACCCGCAGGAATCCCGGAACCAAATTCCAGATCACGGACTCTGCCCTGCTCATCACGGCGGATTTTCAGCCTCAGCCAAGAGGGTTTTCCCCGCAGTCGGTCATCGGTGGTCAACTGCAGGGGATAGGATTCGTCTCCCCAATCGACCAGTTGCAAACCCTGATCACGGGCAACCAGTCGCCAGGTCACCTGCAGCTCGTCGGAGTGGTAGAGGCCTGCAAAATCTTCAGCGTTCCATTCACTGACCCATTCCGGTTCTTTCCGGGAAGAGTTTTCTCTTCGACGGTTCTCCCATTCAAATTTGGGAGCATCCTTGAAGAGATCTTCTGCGATGACTTCACTGGTCAAGCGCAGCACTCTGGATGGATTGAAGTTGCTGCGATTGGCAAAGCAGAGAAAGACCCAGCCTTCCTCAGGGAAGATCCACATCTGTGAGCGGTAGCCGACCCAGGATCCACCATGGGACAGCCTGCGAAAGCCTCGATAGGTCGATTCGTCGATGCCGAAACGATAATCGAGTTCCTGACCATCGTTGAGAGTGAAGGGGCTCAGCAGTCGTTTTAAAAGACCCGGTTTCCATTGGTCCCGAATCAGGGCGTCGGTCCATTTTCCAAAGTCATGAACGGTGGTGTAGATGCCGCCATCACCGACCTGATCGAGTCCCGTTTCATCCAGGCGGTAACGGTTGTTCCCTGCCGGTGAATATCCATTGGCCCGCAGCTTGACCACCTCGGTGGACTCATCATGAAAGTGGGTCTGGCTCATTTTCAGGGGCTGGAAGATGTTTTCATCGGCAAATTGACGCAGGGTTTTCCCGGACACCCGCTCGCAGATGATGCTGCACAGGAAATATCCCGAGTTGCAGTAGGAGTAGCGTTCACCGGGAGCAAAATCGAGCCCCCGTTGGCGGCAGATCATGCGCAGGGCTTCTTCCTTTTCCCAATTGTCAGATTCCTCGATGTCGCACATCACCATCAGTGATGAGTATTCCCTCAATCCACTGGTGTGGTGCAGCAGATGACGGATGGAAATTTTGTGGCCGTGATCATGCAGCTCTGGAATGTAGTCACGGATATCAGCATCGAGATCGACGAGGCCTTCATCTTCCAGCAGAAGCATGCACACGGCGGTCACATGTTTGGAAACAGAGGCGATGCGAAAGACGGTTTGCGGAGTGTTGGCGATGTCGTGATCGAGATTGGCCATGCCATAGCCCTTGGCGAAAACCGGTTCACCATTTTTGAATGCGGCGATGGCGCAGCCGGGATGACCGGGAGAGACGATCGGATCGAGGATCTGGTCGATGCGCTCCTCGATGGACGGACCCTCGTTACTCTCGGCGGATTGGCCAGGACAACAGGGTGAGATCACCAGTAGGACAAGGCACAGAAAAATTGGGCTGGCCGATTTCATGAGGGGTTCTCTTCACTTCTTCTGAGTTCGACGATGCTGTCCGGGCGCAGGAGAAAGATCACGATCAACGGAATCAGGGCGGAGACTCCCGAAATCATGAAGAGTTGACTGCGCTCCAGACCATCGATGCGGGAGATCTCATTGCCGAGGAAGGTGCCAAAATTACTGACCGCCATGTACAGGGTGAACTGGGTCGCTGCGGCAGTCGTCCAGCTGATCTTCATATAGAGACTGAAAAGAGCGACCGTCTGAAATGCAACAAAGCCTTTGAAGACGGGAAGAATCCATGTTGGATCTCCGGCTGCACTGCTCACCAGTGCTGAGAAGGAAATCATGGCGATCCCCATTCCCAATCCTCCCAGAGCAGCGATTTTCCTGCGACCCAGGCGATCGCAGAGGAAGCCTCCGATCAGAGCGCCGCACAGCTCGCCGCCGATTCCCCAGGTTCCCATGGCCGAAGTGTAATCGAGGGACTTCCAACCAAAGACGTTGATAAAGGTATCGGAGGCCAGCGGAATGAAAATTCCTGCAGAGATGGAGGTGATGATGGAAAGAACCACCGCTGCACCCGTCGTCCATTTGGAAAGAGCCCTGAAGAGTTCAGAGAGCACCACGATGGGGGATCTCAGGGCCTGAACACCGGTCGATCCGGCACTTCCCTTTGACCAGGGAAGTCTCTTTTCACCTTCCCTTTCCCGAACCGCCAAAACACAGGCGGCAATCACCAGTATTCCGATGGCCATCACCTGCAGGGTGAAGTTCAGGTCGTACTGTTGGATCAGAATCGCTCCGCCAGAGGTGCCAGCAGTGATGCCAAAAAGCTTGGACCCCCACATGAAGCCGTTCACCCTGCCGCGCTCTGATTCTTCGAGGATGTCGACGGCGAGAGCATCCGTGGCCACGTCCTGTAGTGAAGCGAAGGCATTGTGAAGGAAGAAGATCCCGGCCACGAAGATCAGCGTACTGACCTCATTGCCTGTGGTGGACTCTGCCGCTCCGGGAACCCATGCAAACATTTTGGCCGCCCACGAAGAGACCTCGATGGTTTCTCCCGGTGACAGGCTTCCCAGATCTCCGGCGCGGGCATTGGCAATCAGGGTGATGGCCATTCCGAGCTGGGCGAAGACGATCCAGGGACGGCGCAGACCCATCGAAGGGAATCGAACCGAATCGATGAGGGGCGCCCAAAGAAACTTGAAGGTCCACGGCAGCACCGAGAATCCGGAGATGATGGCGGCCTGCTCACGGGTGTACCCCTGATCCAGAAAGACGGTGAGCAGAGTGTAGAGAACAAAGCCGTAGGGAAAACCCTGGGCAAAATACAGCAGGCACAGGATCGTCGTGCGAATCCCCCTGTGGGAACTCATGCTCATGGGGCCTCCTCAGGTCTGGCATTCCACTGGCAGGATAGAGGCCTGAATGGGGGAAGTGCAGGGGGTAGGTCGCCGGGACAGGGCAACCTTCCCGGGAAAAGGCCGAAAATTTCTGTCTTTGTCGCTCCGGGAACAGGATTCAACGAAAGAGACGTTGAGCCTGACCCTGAAAGGAGTGAGATCATGCCGACCCGTACACGCCGATTCCTGATCCTGTTCCTTCTGGGAGTCATGGCGACCTCTGCTCTGGCCGGATGTGCGGCCCAAAGCACCTACGTTCAGGCGATTGGCAGCTGGTCCACCGAATCTCCCGTCGTTACCCAATCCGGGTGGGCTTTCTGGAAAAACCGCATGAGCCGATCCATGAAACCGAATGTCCAGTTGACCGTCTACGCGGATGCCAGTTACCGGGTCGAAGTGGCCGGCATGGAATATCAGGGTCAGGCCCAGCTGTCCTCACTGTTCGGGGAAGGTCTGGCCATCAAAACCCGGATCGGTCAGGTCGAGGCCCAGGGACGGATTCGCATCATCGAAGGAAAAAAGATGATCATCGAATCGGAAACGGAAAACCTCGGCACCGAGCTGACCCTGCATCGCATGCCTTGAGCTCAGGAATTTTCTCTTTGAGACCTGAGCCTTCCTGAGAACTCATTTCCAATCAATTACAATGGTCATGCGCCTGTATCGCCGCACCCAGTGCGGCGGATTCCGGTTCCTCGTGGAGGGTGACGGGAACTTGCAGGGTGTTGGCGATCATCTCACGCCAGAGCGGGTTCTTGGATCCGCCGCCGACCAGGCGCAGGGCGTCGACCTCGACGCCGAGGCGTTTCATGCGCGCCACTCCTGAACACAGGTTGGCGGTGATGCCTTCGAGGGCAGCGCGGAAGATGACCCCGGGCTGCAGACCACCCGGACGAATGCCGGTGATGGTGCCAGTGGCGTGGGGGAGATCGGGGACCCTTTCCCCATGGATGAAGGGCACGAACTCCACTCCGCCGCAGCCCGGTTCCACTGCAGAAGCGAGGTCGGTCAGCCGTTGAAGGGCATCCGGATCATCGGGGAAGTACGCCTGTCGGATCTCCTCGGTGACGTTGGTGCAGTTCATGACGCACAGGAGCGGCAGCCAGCCTCCGTCACTGGAACAGAAGGGAGCGATCAGTCCTTCCGGATCGATCACCGGCTGATCGGTGCGGGTGAAGACGGTGCCGCTGGTTCCCAGACTCATGACGACCACTCCGGATCGGGTCGCCCCGGATCCGATGGCACTCATCATGTTGTCACCGCCACCGGGCGCGACCGGGATGCCGGCGGTCAACCCGAGAGCGGATGCCGCACTCTCACTCACGTGGCCGGCTACTTCTCCCGTCTCGAGGAGTCTGGGGACCTTTGCTGCCAGGTTTTCATCGACCGCGTTCATGGCAGACTCATCGAACTGGCGTGCCTCGACATCGAACCATCCGGTTCCCGAGGCGTCTCCGGCTTCCATCGTCATCGATCCGGTGAGTCGGTAATTGATGAAATCGTGGGGGAGGAGAACGTGGGTGGTCCGTTGCCAGTTTTCCACTTCATGACGGGCGAGCCAGGTGACCTTGCTGGCGGTGAACCCGACGGGAACCGATCGACCCAGTTTCTGGGTCAACTGCAGCGCTTCGTCCGCCGTGGAAGTGTCGCACCACAGTTTTGCCGGACGGACGACGGCACCAGAATCATCGAGAAAGACGGAGCCGTGCTGCTGGCCACTGACGCCCACCCCGGCAATCTTGCTCAGATCCGTCTGTTCGGCCAGCTGTCGGAGGACCTGCGTGACCGCCTGCCACCAGTCGTCGGGGTGCTGTTCGGCGGCACCGGCGGGGAGCCCCGGTAGCAGATCGAGAGGCTGACCGGCCCGGGCGATGACCCCGTGATCCTGCTCCGGATCAAAGACGAGACCCTTGACGCTCTGAGTTCCCACATCCAGTCCGAGATAGTGCTTTTGGCCCATATGACCTCCCTGAGGCCAGATTAGCCCCAATGAACCTTCTCCTCAATCCGCAGAAAAGAGATCTGAAGGCTGTCCTGCATGCTGATGGGTTCGGATTCAAGGTGAGTGGGGATTGCCCACGAACGAAAACCCTCATCGGGAAGGAAGCGAAATGAAGTATAGCCAACAGATACAACGCTCACCCCGTGTCAGGGTTGCGCCCGATAGGACCGTGCAAACGCACCGAATCGGCATGATTGTCCCCAGCTCCAATACGACCATGGAAACCGAAATCCCTGAGCTGTTGCAAAGGGCCGGTCGTGGAACACATCGCTTTACGTTTCATTCTTCCCGAATGCGAATGAAGAAGGTCAATCTCAGCGAGTTGGGAAAGATGAATGCCCAAGCGGACCGGTGCGCTGAGGAATTGTCCGATGCTGCGGTGGATGTTGCAGCATACGCATGTCTTGTTGCTGTCATGAGTGAAGGTCCGCAGTGTGCGCAGGAGATGGCCCGGTCGCTGTCAGAAGTTCTTCAAGAAGGCAATCCACAAGCCCAAATGATCACGAGCGCAGGTGCATTGATCGAAGGCGTTCGTCGTCTGGGTGTCAGTAAGGTGGCTCTGGTTACCCCCTACATGAAACCATTGACCGCAATGGTGGTCGATTGCCTGGAGTCTGCAGGGATTCAGGTGGTGGATGCCATCTCATTGGAAATCTCCGACAACCTTGCCGTGGGAAGAAGAGATCCGGAAGAACTGGTCTCTATCGCAAGAGATCTGGATCTGAAAGACGCGGAAGCCGTGATCGTCTCCGCCTGTGTCCAAATGCCGTCTCTGGAAGCGATCCCTCAGGTCGAGGCTGAAACGGGTCTCCCCGTTCTCTCTGCGGCAACAGCCACACTGCGTTCGATTCTCGATACTCTGGATCTGTCCCTGAACATCCCCGGGGGTGGTCAGCTCCTGCAAATGAATTCCCGTTCCGACAAAGAAGAAAGCCGATCATGAAAAGAATTCACATCGAAGAACCTGGAGCCCTTGAAACCATCATCAATTGGGTTCGTCATGAAGCCGTGATGCTGCAGCTCCCTTCTGTTTATACTCTGGTCGCTGCACCCACTGCACAGGGTGTCTCTCAGTTAAACCTGCTCAAAAATCGACTTTCCGGAAAAAACTACGGAACCGTGATGGGAAAGACGGATGGCTTCCTCAGGAACGCCAGAGCTGGAGCGATGCCTCGCCATTTCAGTGAGTTCGACCGTCTGGAAGAACTGCAGGGTGCTTTCGTAAGAACGACCTTTGCCTCGAAGGATTTCAACTCCGAGGTAATTCGAAACGGTTCGCACCAGAGCCTGATTCTGGATGGCATTCACCGGAAACTGTTTGTTCAGGCAGAAGAGAAGTTGGCAGACCTGTCCGAGCCTGATCTGTTTGGTGGCTGTGAAGTGTCATCCCTGATCTGTACCAGTGCCAATCTTAGCGGTGATCCCCTTGGTTCCATCACGGACCGGATCAGAGCCGAGGAGTTTGCCCGGGAGAGGGGAATCGGACTGTTCGTGTCCTGTCAGGAAGATCAGACCTCAACCGGTTCCTATCCCATCTTTGAGTTCAATGGTGATCAGGTCAGCATTCAAAGAAATGGGCCTGGCCTCGATCGGTTGATGACCCGTATTCCAGCAGCCATCCACAGGGTGAATGCGGCCTAGGACATATCTCCGGCGAAGATCAGTCTGCCAGTTTTCTCGCAGGGCGAACTCCCAGAACGCGATGCAGGAAGTGAAGGTCGCCTGAAGGCCTGTTCGAGACTCTGGAGTCGACCGCTTTGGAGACGAAGCAGCCGCCTCGGTAGGATCTGAGGGCTGTCTGCCCGGATGCAGGTGTTCCCAATGGTACTTCGACGAACTCGTCGCTGCACCACTCCCGAACATTTCCAATCATGTCATGAAAGCCATAGGGGTTGGCAGGGCGCTTGCCTATCGGGGTATGGAAAGGCCAGCGGCCCCTGTTTCCAAGGACACTGTTTGCCGGGAAATCGATGTGATAACGACCCTCTGGGAGATCTTCCATGGCACCGATCGGAAAGGGCGTCTCGGTTCCGCCCCGGGCTGCGATTTCCCATTGGGCTTCCGTCGGCAGCTGCAGATTCCAGCGGGGTAACCAGGTTTGACAGTGACTCCACGAGATCTGTTCCACCGGGTGCAGACCGCTCCATTGATACTGGACACCATTCATCGGTTTTGCGAGTCGAGTCGGGCCGTAACCGCTGGGGTTTGAACCGGTGAGTCTCTCCCACTGGGATTGGGTCATTTCAAATTTGGAAAGAAGGTAGGCCGTTTCGGAAACCTGAAGTGGCGGGCCTTCCCAGCTTTCAGTATTCGGATCAAATCGGGGTAAATCTTCCGATTGTGCCTGGGATCCCAGCCATGAAACCGATTCGGGAACCAGAACCAGAACGAGGCCTGTTTCAGGGAGCATGATCAGTCGTCCGTTTGAATCCCGGTCTGCGACATGACCACTGGGGAGATGAGAAAATTCCCAGAGCCCTGTCACGGGGTCCTCGCCGATGGGGAATAAATCTTCCTGAGGTGTGAGATTCAATTTATTTGAGTATCGGGGAGAGCGGGAGATTTGATCCAGAGCCTCGCTCCATTGCTGTTGCCAGCGATCATGAAGCAACTGGCGGTTTTCAACGTACTGAAGGCGACGACGGACACCCCAGCCATGATCCGGATGGATGCCCAATCCGACCAGCCCTTGATCCGGGTCATGGAACTTTTCGATTCGTTCAATCAGTTTTGAAAGTTCTCTGTGCCACCAGGCATCTTTCGAATCCCTGAAAACGGGTGGAGTGGAATCGGGTGAGATCGCACGAGAGCGAATCATTTCGAGAGCTTCTTTCTGCTGCTCAAGAGATGGAGTCGATTGCTGTTCTCCGGAATTGTTGATTCGAGTGGAACCCTTGACCAATCCTTCTGCCCGGTCGATCCATTGTCTGTAGGCTGTGACCTGTTCCTTTACAGGAGGCCACAGGTCGTTCGCTTCGAGAATCAGCTGGTCGATCTCCTGATCCGTCGACAGAGACATCACTTCAGTCAGACGATCACTGGCAATCGATTTTTGTTCGTAAGCGAACCATGCCATGGTGGCCATTGAAGATAAAAAGACGGCGCCAATTACGCCCAGTGCCGTGATTAGAGGATGTCGGCGACACCACTTCCGAAACAGATAAACCTGTGAGAGTGGCCTCGCTTCGATGGCTTCGGTTCCAAGAAGGTGACGTCCAATGTCATCAGAGAGTTCCTGAACCGTGGCATATCTTCGATCCGGATCAGACTCGAGGGCTTTCAGGGCGATCCAGTCCAGTTCATTTCGAACTGCCATCCGATCCGACTCCGAACCCGAAATCCCTTTCCGTTGACTGGGGCGGGAGGGGACATCTTCCTTTAAAATTCTGAGAATCTCTGTTTCATGATTTTCCCTGAGATTGTTGAAAGGAAGTTCACCAGAGATCAGCCGATAGAGGATGACACCGAGCGAATAGACATCGCTGCGGATGTCGGCATCGGCTCCATGGCTCCAGGCCTGCTCCGGGCTGATGTAGTCCCAGGTTCCCAGAACATACCGTTCACCCGTCAAAAGGGTCTTGTCAGTCAATGGATCAGAGAGAGCCTTGGCGAGACCGAAGTCGATCACTTTGGTATGCAGAGTTCCATCTCTGTCCGAAACGATTATGTTCCCTGGCTTCAGGTCCCGATGGAGGATTCCTCTGGAATGAGCATGTTGAACTGCGGAGCAGATCTGCTGAAAAATTTCGAGACGCACCGACAGGGAAGGTGAAGATTTTTCAAGCCAGTCGATGAGGGTCAACCCTGGGATGAATTCCATCACAAAAAATGGGCTGCCATTATCCATCGTTCCACTGTCGATAACATTGGCCACATGATCATGATTCAAACGAGCGAGGGCATGCATCTCTGCGTCGAACCGGGCGAGAATTTCCCGGGTCCCCATTCCCAGTCGAATGACCTTGATGGCGACGGTACGTTTCAGTCCTGAAACTTCACGGCAGCGATAAACTTCGCCGAAGCCGCCTTCGCCGATAAGGGACTCGACGTCGTACCCAGGAATTTGAACTTGTGGATCCTCTGTCCGCCCTGAATTCAAAGAAGGGTCTTTCGAAGCAATGAGAATGGCCGTTCTCAGTTAATTCTCGGAGTTTTTTGCTGCTTCAGATTCTATCCGAAGTTTGAGAGTATTGCGTTCATGGAAAAACTGATCTTCCCGCCCCGTTTCATTCACCAGATTTTCTGCGAGAGGGAGTGCGATCTCCCACTTTTCCTGCAGAACCAGTGTTTTGATCAGATTTGACAGCATGGCCAGAGTCACGGGGTGCTGATCTCCATTCAGAGTTTTCAATCCTTCATAAGCCTGAAAACAGAGTGTTTGGGAATCTTCCAGTTGCCCCAGATTTCTCAATGCAGAACCCAGATCATTCATGGTCGTCAGCGTATCCAGATGGTCTACCCCAAGTCTTTGGGTTTGGCCCTCAAGAGCTCGCCGAAGAGATTGCTCCGCTGCAATCCAGTTTTCCATATCAAGGAAGATGCCACCCAGATTGTAAATAGAGATCAGCGTGGTCGGATGGTCGGTACCCAGAGTTTGAGTCCGCTTTTCCAGAACCTCCTGAAATAAGGGTAAGGATTCGCTTCGATTCCCCTGACCTTTCAGAAGAAATGCCAGGTTGTTCAGAGTTGTCAGAGTTGCCCGGTGATCGTCTCCGAGAATGCGTCTGCGACCCTCCAGTGCTTCGGAATAATAATCGAAGGCCTCAGCAAATTTACCCTGGGATTTGAGGAACAGACCCATATTACTCAGTGAAGTTAAGGTGTCCGCATGGTCATCGCCGAGAACTCTTCTCCGTCCCTGCAGAGAATCCTGATAAAGGGGTTCTGCTTCAGAATAATTTCCTCGCTGGCGTAATAAGCCGGCCAATGTATTCATGGTGGAAAGAGTGCTTGGGTGTTCGGATCCCAATACTTTTCCTGAAACCTCCAGAGTTTCACGGAGGTTGTCTTCTGCGAGGTCCAGCTGACCCACTTTTCTTTGTGTGATAGACAGATTTCTCAGAGTGGTCAGGGTAGTCGGGTGTTCTGCGCCCAGGGCAGATCTTTTACCCTCGTGAGATTTTTCGAACCAGCTGGCAGCTTCAGAATAGTTGCCACGCCGGTAAGCCAGAAAACCGAGGTTGTTCAAAGAACTCATGGTGTCAGGGTGGAGTGGGCCCAAATGCTCCTTACGGCCTGAAAGCACTTTGAGATACATCTCCTCCGGTTGCTCATAATCTCCATTCTCGACGAGCAGTGAAGCCAGCTTGTCGAGAGTTGACAGTGTCTCCGGATGATTAGGACCCTGAACCGATTCCTGAATGCGGAGGACCTTGCGATAGATTTCTTCTGCCATTTCGAGATTGCCTGATTGATGGTGGGCATGTCCGAGAGAGTCCAGGGTTTTTAGGGAGACCGGATGTTCCTCACCCAGCATTTTAGCCTGGGCCTGATGGGCGAGACCCAGAAGCTGAATGGCATTGTCAAAGTGGCCCTGAGATTGCAGGAGTCGACCTTTCATTCCTGCGGAGAAATAAGTATCGAAATGGTCCGATCCCAGATTTTCCTGTCGGATCTCCAATGCTCTCTCTTGCGGAGGTGTGGCCAAATCGATGAGTCCGACCCTGGAAAGTGTGGTTGCAATCGTTTGCAGGAGCTGGGC
>JACETR010000007.1 GCA_013911165.1 Planctomycetota bacterium
CCCTTGAAGATAATACGGCTTTCAACATTGCCACTGCTCACCGTGTTGACCACTTGCTGGCTACTCACCTTCCTGAATCCGATCGAAGCCTCTCCCGCCTCCCCGGCCCCCCTCACTCACAGCGGGGGCGAACCGATGCGATGGCCCCTTTTCCCGCAAATCTCTCCGAATGGAGATCAGGTCGCTTTCCTTTGGGAAGGAGATCTTTGGCTTGCCCCGACGAAGGGTGGCCAAGCCCGGAGATTGACGGATCACCCGGCGATGGATTCTGGCGTCCGTTGGAATCGAAGTGGTACACAACTGCTCTTCTCTTCCCGAAGGGAAGGGAGTGACGATATCTGGAAGATCTCCGTGGATGGCGGCCAACCACAAAGGCTGACCTGGTGGAGTGGAACCGATCGCGCCTGCGACTGGTACCCGGATGGAAAGTCGATCCTGATTTCCAGTGATCGTGTTGATAGCTGGAAGCGCGGAGGAACTCGCCTCTACTCCCTGACTCTCTCCGGAGACGACTCCACCATTCATGAACCACAGCGCATCACTCTCGCTGCCGCAGCCAACGCACGACTTTCTCCTTCGGGAAAGAAGATCCTTGCAACCCGTTGGGGAACAGGCGTCACCCGCCAAGGCTATGAAGGATCGATGGCGAGCCAGATCTGGCTCTACGATTTGACCAGTCAGGAATGGACACAGTTGACCCCGACCTACAAGGACCATCGGTCTCCGGTTTGGATCGACGACGATCACTTTCTCATGGTCAAAACCATCGACGGTCGCGGTCAATTGGTTGAGCGGGATCTCTCTGGGAACTTTGAAAAGGTCTGGACCAACATCGAATCTGATTCGGTACGGTCCCCCAGTGTTTCCCGCGACGGGCAACACATCTTTTTTGAGTCAGAGATGAATGCATGGCACTTGCACAGGGGAACAGGCGTACTGAAGCAGGTGTCCTGGTATGCCCTGGAAGATCTGTCTGTTCTCGGATTGCAGGACCTCTCCTACAACCGTGCCACCAGTGCATCCGTCTCCGCTGACGGCAAAATGCTGGCAGCAGGCAGTGAAGGTGACATCTTGGTGCGCAGGGTCAAAAAGGGCCTTTCCGTCAATCGTGTGACCCATCACCCTGCCAAAGACACGAACCCGGTCTGGCTTCCTCTGGAAGAGGGACAATCGGTTCAAAATCTGCTCTTCGTCAGTCGTCGAGGAGGGACAGAAAACCTCTACACATTGAAAAGCACCGAAGCAGGCGAACCCCGACTGGACCGCTGCCGCTCCACTGAAGTCACCCCTTTCCCGGGGTCTGGCGACCGCCGCAGGTATCCGCAGATATCTCCCGACGGCAAACTGCTGGCCTTTGTTCTGGGAGACGGTGACCTCGCCATTCAAAATCTGGATGGCAGTGATTCACGGGTTCTTCACACCGGCTGGTCACCTCCCAGCTTTGAGTGGTCCCCGGACAGTCGCTGGATCGCCTTTTCGACTCAGGACAACAATTTCAACCGGGACATATGGCTCGTCCCCGTCGATGGCACCCGTGCCCCCTTCAATTTGACCGCCAACCCTCGCCCCGACCGCAGTCCTCGCTGGAGTCCAGACGGAAAGAAGTTGGCCTTTATCTCACAAAGGGATGAATCCGGTGGTGACCTCTGGTGGTTGTGGCTGACTGAAGCAGACGACCAACCCGGAGCCGAGGATCGCGAACTCGCCAGTGACCCCCTTCCCTCTCAGGAGAAAACCGACGATGGGAAGAAGGAGAAGATCGCGGCCAAAGATGAAAAAGAGGACTCCGCCAAAAAAACTCCGGAAGTCAAAATCGACCTGAAGGGAATCCGCGATCGCTTCACCCGGGCTTTCAGCTCTGATTCCGGAGTGCGTGGGCCCGCCTGGGGATCCAAATCGAAGAAGATCTTTTTTGTTTCGAGCCATGAGTCTTCCTCTGCTGTTTACAGCGTCGACACGACTGCCAGATCCTCCGCCAAAAAGGTCACCAGCGGACGGGATCCCTTCGGTCCCTGGATTGCAAAATCAAAGAAATATCTGCGACTGGCTTCCGGGGTCCCCAATCTCATCAGTGAAAGCGGATCCAGCACCAGCCTGCCGATTTCCAGCAAATTCACCGTCGATCAGCAGGAGCGGCAGGGTGCCGTTTTCGATGAGGCCTGGGCGACGATGCGGGATCGTTTTTATGACATCGATCTCAAAGGGCTGGATTGGGACGCCATCGGTGAACTCTACCGTCCTTACGCAGTTCAGCGGCGCCACCGCAGCGAATTCGAGTGGATCATCAACCGTATGATTGGCGAGTTGAACTCCTCCCATCAACGATTCACGGCTGCCGGAAAATGGTCGCGGTCGATCCGTGCCACGGGGGTCCCCGGCTGGCGCTGGGAAAGGGATTCAGATTCAGGTCGATATCAAGTTGGACAAATCGTTCCGGGAACCCCGGCTGCGGACGAAGCCGTCGACGTTCAGCCCGGTGATCTCATCCTTGCCATCGACGGATCGCCTCTAACTCCCGGCAGTAACACCTCCATCCCACTCAACGGCAAAGTCGGCAAGCGGGTGGCATTCCAGTTGGAACGGGACGGTGAGGCCTTTGAAGTGATTCTTCGCCCCATCTCGAATAATGTCCTGCGCAGCAGGTTGTACGATCATTGGCTCGAGGAATGTCGTCAACAGGTCCACAAAGAATCCGCCGGACGCCTCGGATACCTTCACATTCGAAGCATGGATCAAACCAGCCTCGATCGTTTTGCTGTGCAGCTCTACGAAGCGGGCCATGATCGGGAAGGCCTCATCATCGATGTGCGTGAAAATGGTGGCGGCTGGACTACGGATCGCTTGCTCGCCTCCCTGACGCGGCGCCCCCATGCTTTGACTCAACCCCGTGCGGGGGGCCTGGGTTACCCCAATGATCGCCTCGCTGCTCCCTCATGGACAAAACCGATTGCGGTCCTGTGCAATGAAAACTCCTACAGCAATGCCGAAATCTTCTCCCACGCCATCAAAAACCTCAATCGCGGCCCCCTGATCGGCATGCCCACTTCGGGAAGCGTGATCAGCACCGGCAGCTCTACCCTGATCGACGGCAGCAGTATTCGGGTTCCCTTCCGCGGTTGGTACACCATTCCCGGAGGGCTCGACATGGATCTCAATGGGGCGATCCCTGACCTTCTGGTTCCCTCTACCCCGGAAGCAGAGGAAAACCACTGGGATTTCCAGCTGGACATGGCCATCGAACAGCTTCTGGAGGACCTTCCCCCTGCCCCAAGGGCCACTTTTTAGGTCTTTCGCCAAAAAGAGCCGCAGACCTTCCCCGGGTTCAGTTGACCCGGCTGGGGGGTCTGCGGTAATTTCGCACCATGTCCAATAGAAATAACCGACGGGTCAAGAAGGCCAACCACGGCAAGCGTCCGGCGAACCACAACCGCCGCCAGAAGCGCACGGCCAAGTTCAAGAACTAGTTTCCTCCGGAAACCGGTTCCCCTTCCCCGCTGACGAGAATCAGATCTTTCAACCATCCACTCCGGTGGCATGGTCTCACCCCATGATGTAAAAAGACCCCGTCGCCACTCAATAGTTGCGACAGAGTTCTCGATCCCGATTCCGGATCAAGCAAGAAATGGGGAGTGCCCGATGGACAAGAACCTGCTGAAAGAAACTGCACAAAAGATGGTCGCCCGCGGCAAGGGCATCCTTGCTGCCGATGAGAGCCACCCCACCTGTGGAAAACGCTTTGAGGCTCTCGGCATCGAAAACACCTCAGAAAACCGCCGAATCTACCGGCAAATGTTTTTCAACAGTCCCGATGTCGAAAAATACATCTCCGGGGTCATCCTTTTTGATGAAACCCTTCGCCAGAGCGACGACGCCGGCGTTCCTTTCCCGGAAAACCTGAATGCAAAAGGGATCGTCCCTGGAATCAAGGTCGATACGGGGGCCAAAGACCTCGCCGGATTCCCGGGAGAGAAAGTCACGGAAGGTCTCGACGGTCTCAGGGATCGACTCGCAGAATACTTTGAGTTGGGTGCCCGCTTTGCAAAGTGGCGCGCCGTGATCACCATTGGAGACGGTATTCCGTCCGAGGGATGCTATATGGCCAATGCCCATGCCCTCGCCCGTTACGCCCGATTGTGTCAGGAAGCGTCCATCGTCCCCATCGTCGAACCGGAAGTCTTGATGGATGGCGACCACGATATCGACGTGTGCGATCGTGTGACCACCAATGCCTTGCATTTGACTTTCCGTCAACTCGAAGAGCAGGACGTGATGCTGGAAGGGATTGTTCTCAAACCCTCCATGATCATTCCGGGAACCGGAACAGCTGCTGTGGGACGCGACGTCGTGGCCTCCAGAACCATCGATTGTCTCAAACGTACCGTTCCTAATGCCGTTCCTGGGATCGCATTCCTTTCTGGCGGCCAAAGCGATGAGGACGCCACAGGTCATCTGGATGCGATGAACAAGTTGGATGGTCATCCCTGGAACCTGACTTTCTCCTACGGCAGAGCACTTCAGGCGACAGCCATGAAGACCTGGGCGGGCAAGGCGGAAAATCTTGCCACTGCCTCAGCAGCCTTCATGCAAAGAGCACGAAGCAATGCTGCCGCCTCGACCGGGGAGTGGGATCAGACTCTGGAGCAATCCTCTTCCTGAATCACCTTGCGGCAATCATTGGTACACCTCCGAATCAGACCTGATTCGTTGCAACCATTTTGCAGATTCGGTGTTATTCTTTTGTGACCCTGAAGGCTTCAGTTTATTTGAGGCCTGAAACGATCAATTGGAGAGACACCATGAGTCCAATTCCCGGCCTTCTGTTCCTCGTTGGCAGCCTTGTCGCTGTTCAGCCGGTCATGGATTCTCCTTCGACCGATCAACAAGCAATCGTTGATCGAGCCGATTCCCCAAAAGGGATGGGGATCGCCGACGCGAGGCATCTCCTCGATCGAACCTGCTTCGGAGTCCCCCACCAATCACTGAAAAACTACGCTTCCCTGACCAGAGATCAAGCCGTCGATCAACTGATCAGCACCTTGAAAACCGAAGCACAAACCCCCCTTCCCGAATGGACCGGATTATCGTTTCAGGAGATTCGGGATCTTCGGCTGGAGGACAGGCAAGCATTCGGTAGAACGCAGAGAGGTTGGCAACAGGAAGCCCGATCCTGGTGGGCACAGGAAATCCTGACGACTTCGTCACCCCTGACTGAACGCCTGGTTTTGATGTGGCATGGGCATTTCACTTCAGAAATGCGGACCGTCAGATCACCTCACGCAATGCTCGCTCAAAATCAGCTCTTCCGTAAAAATGGAAGCGACAACTTCGCGGAACTCTTGAGAGCCATTTCCATGGACAACGCCATGGCCATCTATCTCAACACCCAACAGAGCAAAAAGGGCAAACCCAATGAGAATTTTGCCCGGGAACTCTTCGAGCTCTTCAGTCTTGGAGAAGGCCATTACACGGAACGGGACGTCAAGGAAGCCGCCCGTGCCTTTACCGGATATCGAGTCCAGGGTCAGGGTCAGGTTCGCAAAGTCTCCCGTCTCCATGATTCTTCCGTCAAAACCGTCCTGGGTAAAAGAGGCCGCCTCGATGGGCTGGACGTCCTCAATCTGGTCCTCAAGCATCCCGCTTGTGGTGAGTGGATTGCACGCAGGTTCTGGCTCGAATTCGTCTCACCCACCCCCGATCAGGATGTGATCAAAAAGTGGGGCAAGGTGCTGCGCCGATCCGATTGGGATTTGAAAGCATTCCTGTCACACGTCTTCAAATCGGATCAATTCTGGTCATCAGAATATCGGGGAGCGCTGGTCAAAAGCCCTGTCGATCTGGTGATGGGCTCTCTGCGAAGATTGGAAATCACCGAGATTCGAGGGTTGCAGCTCAACCGCAACCTTCAAGCGATGGGACAGGTTCTCTTCGACCCACCAAATGTGGCGGGGTGGCCCGGTGGAACTGCATGGATCGATTCGACGTCTTTGCTGGAGAGACGCAAGTTTCTTCAGGATGCCGTCCCCACAGCCATGATTTTTTCCACGTGGCAAAAGCGCGAAGGCTCTGCCAGTGTCGGCAAGTCCGGGATGAATCCGGAAATGGATCCGGAGATGGATCCGGAGATGTCACCGGACATGAAACCGGAAATGAATCCAGCAGGAAACAGGGCGACCAAGCGATTGAACCGGCGACAGATTCGCCGTTATCGCCCAGTTGCAGCCCAGTCCGTTGAAAAGCTGTACCAGCAATTCATCGACGGTAAATCGATGAACGAAGAAGCATGGACCCTTTCGTGGTTGCCTTTTCAACCGGTGACGGATGCCGATCAGAGCGATACCGGTTTTGGACGCCTGCAGGAACTGATTCTCGACCCGACCTATCAGCTGAAATGAGATCCCATGGAATTTGATCGCAGGACCTTTCTTCATCTCAGCGGAGGAGCATGCCTTCCGTGGCTGGTTCCCGGAGTGGAAGCCTGGGCATTTGACGACCCGCAACAGAAGCAGTTGAAGGTCGCTCCCGGATTGCGCGAGCGGACTCTGATACTCGTGGAGCTTCAGGGAGGAAATGACGGTTTGAATACCGTGATCCCCCTCCGTGATGAGCGTTATCGGGAACTGAGACCCCGTATCGGTTTGAAAAAGAACCAGATCATCGAGTTGGATTCGAAACAGGGAATGCACTCTTCCCTGAAACCACTGACAGAGGCATGGGAGGCAGAGGAAGCCAACTGGATACTCGGCCTCGGCTACCCGGATCCCAATCGATCCCACTTCCGGTCCATCGAAATCTGGGAAACCGGTTCCGACAGCGACGAGGAATTGCAGGAAGGCTGGCTGACGAGAATGCTCAAGGCTCAGCCCGATCCAGAGCGTGCCGCCGAAGGAATCATCATCGGTGGAGGAGACGCCGGCCCTCTTTACGGGACCGGCTTGCGAGTGATCAACATGGATGATCCCGAAAAATTTTCACGCCAGGCTCGTGCAGTTCCGGAAGTGGCTCGCGGAACGGATGCTCGCAAGGCACTGGAGCACCTCCTCGATGTTCAGGATGACATCAAAAAAGCGGCAGGGATCATCGAAGAAAAGATTCAGGCTTCACCGGATCACGGAGTCCGGTTCCCCGGCACCCGGTTTGGCCAACGCTGCAAGATTGCCGCAGAGATGGTCACCTCCGGAGTTCCCTGCCCAGTCATCAAGGTCTCCATCGGCGGCTTTGACACGCATAACAACCAACTCAATCGCCACTCCCGTCTGTTGACAGAGCTGGCGGATGGTTTGGCAGCCCTGCGCAAGGCACTGATCGCCACCGGTAAATGGGATCACACCCTGATCAGCACCTACTCGGAGTTTGGACGCCGTGCCAGAGAGAATGGCAGTGAGGGAACCGACCACGGCACCGCCGCCCCACACTTGTTGCTCGGTGGCAATATCAAGGGAGGCTTTTCCGGCAGACAGCCTGATCTCGGGAAATTGGTCAGGGACGACCTGATCCACACCACCGACTACCGCCGCCTCTATGCCACCATTGAACAGAAGTGGTTCGGTCTGAAAGGCAGATCTGAGGTTTCCCGCGGGGCCAAGCCTCTCGACGTGATTCGCAAGGGCTGATCTGGCCCGAATGGGACCCTCGACCTGATCAGATCGCTTTAAGAATCTCGGTTTTTACCTTATTCTAATAGGTGAAAGGGAACCTCTTGGATCTGAATCTTCTTTTGTTGAGCACGGTGGCCTTCATTCTGGGCCCCGCCACTGCTTCTTTAGGCCGCAGGTTTCCCTTGTTCCTGCCGGTTCTCGATGGCTTTGTCCTGCTCTCGGTGACAGGCCTGATTCTCATGGAAGTGATCCCCCATTCCATGGAGGAAGTCGGCCTGTGGGCGATTCCATTGGCACTACTGGGCCTTCTCGTTCCCAGCATGATTGAGAAGCGCTACCACAAAATGGCTCACAGTGCCCATCATTGGGCGACCTGGTTTGGAGTCTCCGCCATCCTGATCCACTCGACTCTGGATGGCGTCGCACTGTCTCTGGGTAGCGCTGGAACCCAAGCTGAAGGATTGGCTCTGGCAGTGATCCTTCACCGACTCGTCGAAGGAATGGCCATTTGGTGGATTGTTCGTCCCCAATACGGGATAGCCCCTGCTCTGACCCTTATAGGATTGGGAACACTGATCCACGCCGGTGGATTTATCGGGGGACAGGAAATTCAAACGGCCCTGAATAACTTTCCTCTGGGTGGTTTACTCGCATTCCTCGGCGGATCTCTGCTCCACGTCCTGATCCATTCCTCTTCTCCAAAAATCGAGGAGTCTGGAAAAACGCCTGCCCTCTCAGCTATCGGAGCCCTCTTGGGAATGCTTTTTTTGGCAACCCATGTTACCGACAGCGCCCATATCGGATCGGGCCATGATCACGCCCATGGCGGAGTCGCCCAACTGTTTGAAAGCTTCCTGGCATTGGCACAGGAAAGCGCACCGGCTCTGTTACTTGCCTATACCGTCGCCGGCCTGATCCATGCCCTGCTTCCCAAAACCACCATCGATTGGATGGGAAAAGGCTCTCATGCCCAGCAGTCTGTACGCGGCATGTTGTTTGCCCTGCCATTGCCGATCTGTTCCTGCGGAGTACTCCCCCTCTATCGAAGTCTTGTCGAACGGGGAGTCCCGACAGCTGCGGCGATCACTCTGCTGATCGCCACCCCCGAGTTGGGAATCGATGCCGTCTTCCTGTCCGTCACCATGATCGACGGCCCCTTTGCCTTGGCCAGAGTTTTGGCAGCCGCAGCACTGGCCATCTTTGGAGGCCTGCTCGCAGTTCATTATGTGCCCAGGATCAAGGGACACCTTCTCAAAGAACAGCCTTCCGAGCCGGAAGCCCCTCTTGGAAAACGAATCCTCGCAGGATTGAAAGTGGGCCTGTGTGATCTGGTCGACGGCACCGCTCCATGGATCATTCTCGGACTGTTTCTGGCTTCCGCCCTGTCTCCCCTGGTTGCGGACGGTTCAGTCCTCGAAAAAATCCCCGAAATGCTGAAGGTTCCGGCCTTTGCCCTGCTCGGCCTGCCGGTTTACGTCTGCGCCAGTGGTGCCACGCCCCTTGCTGCGGTCCTGATTGCAGGAGGGGCATCTCCCGGTGCAGCACTGGCATTCCTGCTCACTGGCCCAGCCACCAACGCCACCACTTTCGGGGTACTGGCAGATCTTCATGGCAAAAAAACAGCCATCCTTTTTGCGGTCAGCGTCGGCCTTGGAGCGATCGGTTGCGGATATGCGGTCGACGCCGCTCTTCCCTCAGTGGAAGTCGGTGCAGCCGCCCATCTGGGCCATGATCACATGCACGATCATTCCGAATCAGGTTTCGAACTCACCCAAATTGCCCTCTACGCACTCGGAGGACTCTTTCTGCTCAGTCTTTTCCGCAAAGGCCCCAGGCCATTCATGACCCAGGTCTTCGGAGTTCCAACCACCGAAAATCAGGAAGAAGACGGCTCATGCTGTTCTTCCAACGTGGTCGAACCGACTCCTCCGACTCCGCCATCCGGCGGTTCATGATGCTCCGGATCCTGAGACCCGGTCGGGTCTGGTTGTCCTGAGCACAGTCTGTGGCTAGCATCGGAGTAGATCCCTGCGAGGATCCTGAACCCCTGAGGAAGGAAGGCCCATGCCTTACCCCGAAGAACTGGTTGCGCCCATGCGCAAGGAACTGACCGATCATGGAGTCACCGAACTGAAATCTGCTACTGAGGTAGAGGATTTCCTCGGCTCTGACGATACCTCACTGGTCATCATCAACAGCGTCTGTGGTTGTGCCGCCGGCGGTGCGCGCCCCGGTGCTGTCCTCTCGATTCAGGCCGAAACGAAACCGGATCGCATTGGTACCGTCTTCGCCGGCCAGGATGTGGAAGCAACTCAAAAAGCCCGCGACTTCTGTTCACAGGTCCCCCCCAGCAGCCCATCGATGGCCCTCTTCAAGGGCTCGGAGCTGGTCTGGTTCCTGCCACGTCACATGATCGAGGGCCGTGACCCGCAGAGCATCGCTTTCGATCTGGTCCAGGCTTACGAAGAGCACTGCTCAAGCAAGGCCAACTGAACCTTGGGTACGTTTCATGATCACATGGGCGAACTCCACGGAATCACCGTGGTGGTCCGCCAAAAAGATGGAAACACCTGGATCGGCCGCTGTCACAGTGAGGATGCCATCGAGGTGATCCTTCACGATGCCGACCAGCATGTGGTCAGTGAAAGTGACGAGAATCCCGTCGATTGGCTCTCCAGAGCCCGACAGATGGGACACTGGCCCAGAGTTTCGACCATTCGTATTCCCCGTGAAACGGTGAGCACCCTGGTCCGACTTTCTGACGTCAATCAAAAAGGGGAGTTGCCAGAGTCCTGACTCTGACAACTCCCCATTCTTTTTTTACTTCCTTTTTCAAACTGCCTCGCGCTGAATCAGTTTATCGACTCAGTCCTTCAATGACGGCGGTGGCGGAGAATCCCCGACCAACAGCCTCGTCATGCGACTCATATCCAGCAACATCGGAACTGAAGGATCATCACTGTTAAGAATGACCTCCGGGATCTCCAGATTCTTGACTGCTTCCAATGCGAGCAGGATTCTTCCTCCTGTGGTGTCGAGAGCCTGATTACGCAAATCATCACGTAATGCTTTTGATTTCTCGATGGCCAGATCTCCATTTGCGATGCTGATATCTCTCTCCGCATCTCCCTCTGAACGGGTCGTGCGATCGTACAGTTGGGCCTCAGAGGAGATCGTGGCGATCTCAACCTCGAATGCTGAGCGTTTCTCCTGAATCGTCTTTTCCCATTCCCGTTCCTTGGCGAGGACCGCTGCAGCAATCTGCCTCTTCTGGGTCTGGACCTTCTGGTCCTCCTCCGCTTGCTTTGTCAGGGCCTCCTCCAGTTTCGACTGCTGGCGCAACAACTGCTTATTCTGGAGTTTGCTCTCGTAGTCCGGAAGAAACTTGACTGCCCTAATCAACAGATCTTCGGGCTCGACGTGGAAGTTTGCCAATTCGGTGCGCAGAACCGAAAGAGTTTCCTCTGACCGAGTCGCTCGTTTGTCGGTCAACTGGAGGTCTTCAGAGGTCAAATTCGCCAGCTCCGTACGCAACACGTCAAGGACCTGAGAGCGCACCCTCTCCACGTAGGAAAGACGCAAGCCCTGCTCTACCAACTTGTATCCGGATCCCTCAACGATTCGATAGGTCATTGAGACGTCGATGCTCACGTTGTTGTTGTCTTTGGTCCGCAGCTCAAGGGGCTGCTGCCAATCCTCGATTCCCCGCGAGATGTTTTTACTGTCACGCAGTTTTTTACCACTGACAAAATGCAGGAAATGAGTCTGGCGAGGCAAAAGATGCCAGCGGTGATAACTGGGCAATGCGAGAACCAGACCGGTTCGGAAATCTTCTTGCACGACTCCCTTGCCTGGACCGAAAACCACCTGTTTGACCCCAATGGAAGCCGGCGGGATTTTTTGTGTGACCAGCGTCAGAAGAAGCAGTCCAAGAATTACCAACGAAAGAATAACTGATAAAAACTTCATCGACGGTCTCCCTTCAACTCTGGAATCCCCTGGGCTCCCCCGGATTGCCCGGGAGGAAGCAAATGCTCCACGCGAACCGGTGAAGAGTCACGGCGATACGGTACCACACTGAACTTTACTCTCTGGAAGAGTCGTGCGAGCTCCTCACGGACAAGGACCTCACCCTGACGTTCCAGTGCAGCCACCCGTGCCAGCAATCCTTCTGCTTCCTTGCGGGCACTGTTTTCCAGAGCCCGTGCTTCCTGGGTCTTGCGAGACTCTTCGGCCTTGCCTGCATTGATCTGAGTGATCTTGTAGGCGTCTGCTGATTTCTCAATCTGGACACGGTCCTTTTCAGCGTTGATTTTGTCCGCCTCCAGTTTTCCCAAGGCTTGTTCATATTCAGAAGCCTTGGTTCGCTCGGTTTCAGCGAGCTTGCGTTCCAGTTCATTGATCAGCTTGGCCTGTTCGATCCGCAATCGCTCCACTTCCTGATTGGCGTTTTTGCGGTCCTCAATGGCAGTCTCGACCTTTACGTCAAAACTGGGTTTGGGGGTAATGATCTGCAGAATCTCAATACCATGAACCTTGAGAAATCCATTCAGGCGTTCCTTGGATTGGTTCGTTGCGGTGGTGTAGTTGCTGGGGTCAGCGATGTCTTCCGAAGAATATCGACCGAACTCGTCACGAAGTACTGATCTGGCAAAGGCCCTGACCCAATTCCGTTTGAACGCCTCACCGGGCCCGCTGTCCTGGAGAACCTTGGCCGCCTCTGAGGGAATCAACTGGTATTGCAGGGAGATCTCATTGAATTTGAAGGAAGAACCATCGGAAGCCCTGACCGACAACTCCCGTACATGGTTGTAATCAATATTTACATTCCCCTTCATCTGAAACTCATTGGGAGATTTGTCCATGACATAGGCTTCGCTGAGCCAGGGCAGAAAGAAGGCCACTCCAGGCGTGATGATTACTTCTTCTTCACCGGTCAGATAGTTGACGACCACCGCTACTTCCGTATCGGAAATGTCGACGATTCCTGCTCTGCCGGTGAGCACCAAAAAGAGGAAGACCCCCAAAATCAGAGCCAGCAAAAATCCTGGCACCGCCATCGGGTGCAAGCGGAAGTCGCCGCCTCCTGAGTTGCGGTTCCCACCGCCCCCCCCGGATCTTTTGCCTGGTTTTTCCGGTGGTGGTGGTGGCCAACTGTCCGGGATGTCATTGCCTGCAGGAACTGACGCCATCTTTCCCCCTGTCTGACGGGACTTCTGTTCGCAGGACATCATAGTGGTTAACGAAAAATCCCACAATGAGAACAGAGGGCCCCGGAGGGCTCCACAAGGATTTTATCCGAGGATTTCCTCTCCCAGCGCACTGGCGAGAATGGCAACGCCCACTTCTGCGGTTTTGTTGCCGTCGTCGAGCACGGGATTGACCTCTACCAGTTCAAGGGAACCAACCTTGCCAGTCTCGGCGATCATTTCCATCGCCAGGTGAGCCTCCCGGTAGGTGAAGCCCCCCTCCAACGCGGTTCCGGTACCCGGTGCAAATCGGGGATCGATGACGTCGATATCAAAACTCACATGAAGGTGATCGCAGTCGGCAAGAGCATGGGCGATCGCTTCCTCCAGTACCACGGGCAAGCCCCTGCGGTCGACGTCTTCCATCGTGTAGGCACGAATGTTGTTTTCGCGGATATTTCGACGTTCCCCCGGATCCAGATCACGGAGCCCAACCTGAACGATGCGGTGGGGTTCCAATTTCGTTCCGGCATAACCCACCTCGGTCAACTCACGTGGCCCATTTCCAAGGAGACAGGCGAGCGACATGCCGTGAATATTCCCTGTAGGCGAAGTGTCCGGAGTGTTCAGGTCAGCATGAGCATCGAGCCAGAGAACACCGATTTTTGGAATCGAACCAGGGTTTTGACTGTGGTAATGACTCGCGACACCACTGATGGTTCCCACAGCCACGGAGTGATCCCCTCCCAAGACCAGCGGTAATCGACCACTGTCCAGTGCCCCCTTCACGCGATCACTCAGTTGACCGCATGTCTGGGAAATCGTCTCAAGGTAACGGGCTTTGGGATCTCCCGGCTTTTCCAGCTCAGGAATGGGAACCGCAATATCCCCTCCGTCCATCACATTCAGCTCAAGTCGCTCCAATGCCTTGGTCAGTCCAGCGATTCGCAAGGCCGTCGGGCCCATGGCGACCCCTCTTTGCCCCGCTCCGTGGTCCAAAGGTACGCCGATCAATTCAACAGGCTGATCTTTCGACTTCATGGCTGACTCACTTCCAGTTCTTCTTTCAGGGCTGCGAGTTTGGAACTCATGAGATTGATCCGGGGTTTGAGATCAGCACGGGATCCATAGGCCCTGCGGTAGGTCGTCAAGGCTGTTTCAGCGGCGGTCAGATCCTTTGCGGTGATCGCTCCATCGAAAACCAGGCGCCAGTAATCGGAAAAAATGTTGACTCTGGCATCATTGAGACGGGTCCCGGCCCGATACAGTTCGAGCATCTCCCGGGAAGTATCCAGGTACAACTTTCCGCGTCCGACCTTATCCTCGGAATCCAGAGCCCTGACTTTGCGGACATATTCCTGCAAAAGGCGGTTCACCGGCTGGTAGGCATTCCAGCGCTCGAAACGGGCCAACAATTTTTTGTCGACTCCTTCAGTTTTGGCCGCCTGATCCAGTTCCTTTTCCGTGGATTTGCGTAGATCCATTATCGATTCCAGCAGCAATAGGCTCGCCTTGGCTGCGGCCTGATCTGCGGAACCTTCTTCACTGTTTTTGACCCAGGATCTCGCTTTGACCAACTCGGAGGCGACTTCCACCGCACCACGGACTCTGTTTTCTACGTTCGGTCGGAAAGCCCCCGCTGTGTCATTCCGCAAGATTACCTGACCGTCGGCGTCCATCACCACCGTGGTCGGGAAGGATCTCGCTCCGATTTCTCTCAGCAGATCCTGATCAGGTTTGTCCTGAAGTCGAGCACTGATATTGACGTAGGGCACAAAATCCTTGCCGGCCATTTCCTTCCACCAATCGGACTGGAGAGGACCCCTCTCCAAAGCGGTGCAAGGCGGTCATGGAGCATAGGATCGGGTGAAGTAGGCCACGATGGGCAAATTGTCCCTGCGCGCTCTTTCCACTGCAGAGTCAAGGGAGCGTTCCCATTTGACCGCCTTGAGAAAGGAGGACTCCTGCTTCTTTTTCCAGCGGCGCTCCAATTCTTCCGGCGATTGGGCTCCCAGATCACTGGAGATCAGGAAGCTTGCCGGGAGCAGGGCCAGCAGTGCGATCAATATCCGCAGACGTGAACGGGTCATGTTTCAGGATCCTCTCGTGCGTCAAACTTGTACCACCGATCCTTCTGATCGGTGGCAGGCGGGCTCAGGTTATCATAACTTGGTCTCCAGATGGGCCTAGATCGCCTTCGGACGGGGGAATGGTTGACTGAGAAGCCAAGAAAACGGAAACCGGGATTTACGGTCAGGGCTGCCGTCGAGCGCGACGATGAAATCCTCTTTTTGCGGGCAAAGGACTCCAGTTCGTCTGCAGAGGATGGCTGCTGGTATTTCCTGCCGGGAGGCCATGTCGAACATGGCGAAACCCTCGAATCCGCACTTTGCAGGGAGATCCGCGAAGAGACCGGTCTCGAGGTCGAGGGTTTGCAACCTGCCTTTTTGCGGGAGTTTATCGCAGGCCGACACCAACGCCTTTCTCCCGAGATGCCACCCGAACTGCATGTCATCGCCCTGATCTACCGCTGCAAGGTTTCAGCGGGATCCCGGGAAAACTTTGTTCATGGTGTCGACGGTGTCCAGGCAACCGAAGATCTGGAGTGGATCCCCCGCTCAAGGCTGCAACACCTCGATATTCGCCCCCCCCATCTCAAAGTGGCCCTCGCCACTCCCATCGAGGCGGGAACTGGAGTCGATTTTTGGGCAGAGGAAGACTGATCTTTTCTCGGCAAAGCGTTACTGGATGCTGCGGGAAGAGCGGCTAGGATTCGTGCACGCCAGAGTTGAAAGCCCGCGAACATCGCGGAGTGGATGAGGAGGCGGGTTGTCCCCGACCAAAAGCGCAAAGAAAAAGAGCGCGAAGAAAAGCACCAAAAAAACGACAAAAAAGGCAGCCAAAAAAGTCGCCAAAAAGAAGGTCACGAAAAAAGCGGCTAAAAAACGATCTTCCGGAGGAAAAACCGGATCCCGATCGAAACCGGAGCAGGCGGATCTTTTCAGTCAAAGCCCCAAGGGCAAAGCCGCCAAGAGCTCTGCCCCCCGATCCAAAAAGAAGACCAAAAAATCTCGTGAGACATCTGGCGAAGAGGTCGCCTCAGCCAACAAGGCTGAGCAGCTGGCGGCCAAGCAAAAGGACATCTCCGTCAGTGAGTTTTTTGCCAAGAATCGCCACCTACTGGGTTTTGACAGTCCGGCCCGAGCTCTCCTGACCACCGTCAGGGAAGCGGTCGACAACTCTCTGGATGCCTGTGAAGAAGCAGAATACCTGCCGACGATTGTCGTCGAAGTCACGGCTGCCTCCGAGGAGCAGCACACCATTCTTGTCCGGGATAATGGGCCTGGCATCGTTCCCGCGCAGTTACCCAAGATTTTTGGTCGTCTGCTATATGGATCGAAGTTCCATGCCCGCAAGCAGACACGGGGACAACAGGGAATCGGAATCAGTGCTGCAGGCATGTATGGAAACTTGACCACCGGCAAACCGATGGTGGTCACCAGCAGAACCTCCAGAAGAAAACCTGCCACTCAGGTCACCCTTGCCATCGACATGGCCAAAAACCAACCCGTGGTCAAAAAAGAGCGGGAAGTGGAAGTCGACTGGGCCCATGGAACCGAAATCCATATCGAGTTGGAAGGGACCTACAAAAAAGGCAAGCACTCCATCGACGCTTTCCTGGAACAGGTCTCCCTGGCCAACCCCCATGTTGAAATCCACTATAAAAACCCTGTAGATAAAGAGCCCATTATTTGGGAACGGGTGACGAAGAAACTTCCGGAAGCCCCCATGGAAATCCTGCCTCATCCGCATGGAGTGGAGCTGGGAATCCTCATGCAAATGATGAAGGACACCTCTTCCAGAACCGTCAGCGGATTCCTGTGCAGCGAGTTTTGTCGAATGACCCCAAATGTGGTGAAAAAGGTCAGTGAGCAAAGCGAAGAATTGGGCAAGTACATCGACACCGATCGTCACCCCCGCAGGCTGAGCAGTGCCGACGTCAAGATTCTTCACAAGTCCATCGAACAAACCAAGATGATGGCACCGCCAACCAACTGCCTCTCTCCCATCGGTGAAGATTTGATGTCGAAAACCCTTAGGCGCAACTTTGACCCCGAACTGGTCCTGACAGTCACCCGTCAACCTGCCGTCTATCGCGGCAATCCCTTTCAGGTAGAGGCGGGGATCGCTTATGGCGGAGAACTTCCCGGCGACGAGCTCGCCAGTATTTTCCGCTTTGCCAATCGGGTTCCCCTGCAATACGAACAGGGCGCATGTGCCATCACGCAATCGATCATTTCGACCCCGTGGAAAAACTACGAAGTTCAACAGGCCCGGGGGGCATTGCCAACGGGTCCGTTGGCGATCCTGGTTCACATTGCGAGTGTGTGGGTTCCATTCACCTCGGAAAGCAAAAAAGCGGTCGCCGGATACGACGAGATCCTCAAGGAGATGCGCCTCGCCATCATGGAGGCGGGTCGGAAATTGGCGATCCACCTGCGCAAGAAACGTCGACTCGCGGATGCAGAGCGCAAGAAAGATTACATCAAGAAGTACATTCCCCAGATCGGCATCGCCCTCCAGGACATTCTGGATTTGAGCGACAAACAGAGAACCGGAGCAGAGTCCAAACTGGCCGATGTTCTCGAAAAAAGCCGGAAGATGTAAGGGAGACTGAATGACGAAGAAAATCACCCGGGCTTACTTGGACAAGGTCCGCCGGGAAAACGCCAAAAAAGACAAGAAGACCATTTCCAGCATCGAGAATGCTGCAGATGACATTTACAAAAAGATTCAGCGCAGGGGGAAACCCTTGATGCGTTTCCCTGTTCGCAGTCTCAGCAACGTCTCCTACGACAAGCGCAAGGGTTACCTCGAGATTGGCCGCGCCCGCAAGGAGCGCACCCTGACCGTCAACACCGTCAAGGGGTTCGCACAAACACTGCGCATGATGGGTCTTTCCCGGGAACTGGTGATCAACAACGATTTTGCTACCAAGCGAGACGTTTATTACCAATCCAAAAACTGGGAAGAAGCCAAGTTTGAGGACCAAACCGAATCGGACACGGTCATGGATGACATCGAGGCGCTCTTCTCAGTCGACGATGTCAGTCGTGAGCAATTGCGCTTTGTTCCCGATGAACATGGCGGAGCTGTGGCTGGGGATCTGGTCGTCCTCGACCCCGACCTGGAATCCGGAGAGATTGAACGCATTGACTGCACACGCTTCGGCAGTGGTGCCTATTCCATCCCCACTTCCGTCGAGCATTTGAGTTTTGAAACCGGCGCCAAATTCATCCTCGCCATCGAAACCGGAGGTGTTTTCCAAAGACTGCAAAGTCACAAGTTCTGGAAAACCTCCAATTGCATTCTCGTCAATATGGCGGGAGTCCCCACCCGCTCGACCCGCCGATTCATTCGCCGACTCAGCGAACAAGCCAAAATTCCGGTTTACGCCTTCGTCGATTGCGATCCCTACGGGATCTCCAATATTTATCGAACCTTGAAGGTCGGATCGGGTAACGCCGCGCACATTAATCGCTTCTTCTGTGTTCCCAATGCCACCTATCTGGGAGTAACCCCTCAGGACATCATCGATTACGAACTTCCAACCCACCCCTTGAAGGATGTCGATATCAAGCGTGCCAAGGACGCCCTCAAGAATGACCCCTTCTTCAAGAGCAAGAAGCAGTGGAAATCGGCGATTGAGCAATTGTTGTCGATGGGTGTCCGTGCGGAACAACAGGCTTTGGCGATGTGGGGCCTGAACTACGTCATTGAAGAATATTTGCCCCAAAAGCTGAAAAATCCGGGTAAATTCCTTCCTTGAGAGCACAGCCGGCGTTTTGCCGCAGTTGCGTGAGGGAAGAGAGTTTGCTGATGCGTCTTCAGGCATTTTTCCTTGGGGCACTTCTGTTGCTTTGCCCAGTAGTCATCTCGGCACAGCCTCAGGAATCCGGCCCCGATTCCGACCCATTGGTGGTAATTGAAACAGGGTTTGAGTGGCTTCAGGATCGAATTCCCGATGGGATGAGGTCAACAATCCTGTTTATGGAACAGTGGCAATGGTTGCTTCTGGCAGTGATCGCCATTGCCGCCTGGCTGATTCAAAAAATCAGTTCGCATATCGGTGGTTCCATTCTGAATTCCATCCTGGCAAGAGTTGGTCAGTCTGAAAAGACGACTGCCGTGATTACATCGGTCGGTAAATCACTGGGATGGTTTGCATCAGCACTGACCGTCGACCTGTTGGCTCCGGCACTCCAATTTTCACAATTTGGTGTTTCCATCATGGACGTGGTCGCACGTGCACTCGCAACCATCGGCGGTCTGCTTTTGGCCTATCGCCTGGTTGATCTTCTCAGTGCTCGCATGGAGGAGGCCGCCAGTCTCTCCGAAAGCAAACTGGACGACCAGCTGGCCCCCATGATTCGCAAAAGCCTGAAGTTTCTCGTCACCATTGGAGCAGTGATATACCTGGTCCAGAGTACTGGAGAAGACGTGATGCCCCTTGTCACCGGTCTCGGTGTGCTCGGTATCGGTGTCAGTCTTGCTGCCAAGGACACCTTCGCCAATCTTTTTGGTTCCATCACGGTTTTCACCGATCGCCCCTTCCAACTCGGCGATTGGGTCAAGGTCGGAGGGATTCAGGGAGTCGTCGAGGAGATCGGTTTCCGTTGCACCCGGATCCGTACTTTTGAGAGCTCTCTGGTCAGTGTGCCCAACTCGGAATTGGTCAACGGCGTGATCGACAATATGGGCCAACGAAACTACCGCAGATTCAAAACCATGGTTGGTCTCCGATACGAAACCCCCGCAGACAAAATTGAAGCGTTTTGTGAAGGCGTAAAAGCGATCGCAGCTGCTCATGAGAAGATTGAAACAGAAACGGTCAGAGCGGCTCTCGTGGATTTCGGAGCATCCAGCCTGGACGTCCTCGTCAACGTTCGCTTGATCGTTGCGGATTACAACGAAGAACTTCAGGTCAAACAGCACTTCCTTCTCGAAGTGATTCGTCTTGCAGAGGAATTGGAAGTCGGGTTCGCTTTCCCATCAACCAGCCTTTACGTCGAGTCCACTCCGGAGCACCCCTTCCCCGAAGAAAAAGTGCCCTCCGGAGATCACCTCCGACAACAGGTGGAAAAGTTTGGCCCGGGAGGAGAACTCTCGAGAACTTCCGGAAGTGGAAACTTCGGTTCCTGAGAATAATGAAGATCTAGATCAGTCGTTTCAAAAGAGACTGTAAAAGCAGTTTTGGCTGATCCACGTGCAACCAGTGGCCGGCATTCGGCAAGACTTCGAGCGTATGCCGGAGCCGATCACTGTCGCATAGAGATCTCATTCGGGATCGGGTCGACTCTCCCACCACTTTCGATCGCTCCCCCACGATGAAATCGATTCGTTCGACACCTTCATGGGAAAGACACGGCCATGCGTCAAACTCATGATGACTCATCAGAAGATTTTCAATACGGTCCAGATCGAGTGGCAGGTGCAGGGTTTCGCCCTCCCTGCGAAGGTTTTTTCCGACCCAACCGGCAATCTCAGGTCGAAAACCGAAGCTTCCCATGTATTCGACGAACTCTCCCCGAGTAGCAAACGCCGCAGGTGCTGTCCGAAGTGCATCCATCAACGTCAGAACCTGAAAGTCCGCTCTGGATTTCCCGGACATCAACAGGGGTCCAGGGTCCGCATCCAGGACAAACGCCTGACGAATAGACGACTGCCGAAGAGCGAGCAGAATGCCAATCTTGGAACCGAAGGAGTGCCCCACCACCGCATGAATCTCACCCTCAAAAGTCTCCAGCATCACTTCAAGATCGGTGATACAGGAATCCAGTTGATCCGGCGGACTTCCTGATTCGGATCGACCATGCAGCCTGTGATCAGGAACCAGTACCCCCAGATCAGGCCGGGCTTCGGCCAGATCCCGGGCAAATCCCGCCCAATTACCGCCTGCACCCAGAATTCCGTGCAGCAAAAGGACCCATTTTTGTGGGCTCGCTCCTGGGGCCACTCTCGTCATGAGGTGTAATTTTGCTGTCATTGGAAACTCCTGACATGCCCTCGGCTCTCGCCCCGCCGGACCCGGTATTCCGGTATTCCGGTATTCTGGACCCGATTCACCGTCGCCCAAATCCAAAATTAGAACTTGCCGGAATTCTCATACGGTACCGCAGGAGTTATACTTTCTTTATGGGCAATCAAGAAACAAACCCCGACCAAAATAGCCGAAAGTCACGGAGTTCCCGACCGGACCCCGTTCACTCAGGATTGCGCCCTTGGCTGGCCGCGGTCTTTGGTCTGTTTGCCCTGTTGGGAATTAACTCTTTCTACCTGTTGGCGGTCACGGTCGCTGAAAAGATTCTCAAAAGTCAATTCCAGGATTCCTTTTATCAGTGGATGTTCCTCGTCCATCTGGTTCTGGGTGTTCTGATCATTTTACCCTTTGTGGTTTTCGGCTTCTGGCACCTGAAGCGATCCTGGTCTCACCCCAACCGACGGGCAGTCAAAGCGGGTATGGGCCTTTTCATTGCCAGCTTGCTTCTCTTGATTTCCGGAGTGCTGCTGACCCGGATTGAGGGAATCCTCGAGATCCGTTCCCCCGCCTGGAGAACCATCTTCTATGCCACTCATGTTGCCACACCCATGGTGACGATTTGGCTCTTTGTTCTTCACAGGCTTGCCGGAGTGCCGATTCGCTGGGCAGTCAGTTATCGCTGGAGCTTCGCCGGACTCTTGTTCGTCCTTCTGATGCTCGTCTGGCATCAGTACTCGGTCCCACCCGGAATGACGCCTGCGGCAGGAGACCAGTATTTTGAGCCTTCACTTGCAAGGACCAGTGACGGTAAGTTCATCGAGGCTCACCGACTGATGCGGGATGACTCTTGTCGAGAGTGCCACCCTGACGTTCATTCCCGTTGGTCCGAATCGGCACACCGATTCAGTTCATTCAACAACCCTGCTTACTTGGCAAGTGTCAAAAACACCCGTGATTTCCTCATGGAGAGGGACGGTGACGTCCATGCCTCACGATTTTGTGCCGGCTGCCATGATCCGGTTCCATTCTTCAGTGGCGCATTTGATGACCCGGACTTCGACATGGACAACCACCCCACAGCCCATGCCGCCATCACATGCACCGTCTGTCATGCCATAGAGTCTGTCCCGGGTCCGAGAGGAAATGGCGAATATGTGATCGGACAGCCTGAGCTGTATCCGTTTGCCATGAGCGAGGACCCGCTTCTCAAATGGGTCAATCGTCAACTGATCAAGGCAAAGCCTGCGTTCCATAAAAAAACTTACCTCAAGCCTTTGCATGAACAGGCAGAATTTTGCGGCTCGTGCCACAAGGTTCATATCCCCGAAGAACTCAATCATTACAAATGGCTCCGAGGGCAGAACCACTACGATTCTTGGCTTCTCAGCGGAGTCAGTGGACACGGTGTCGCTTCCTTCTATTACCCCGCTCAAGCTGAAAATGATTGCAATGGCTGTCACATGCCGGCGATGCCCAGTACCGATTTTGGTGCAAAAGACATCACCGGTACGGGAATCCTTTCTGTGCATGACCATCTGTTCCCGGGAGCCAACACAGCCATGCGAGCCATGGTCGGAACCAGCGAATCTTCTCTGGAAGTCCACCGGAAGTTTCTCGAGGGTTCTATCGACGTAGATATCTTTGGTATTCGCCGTGGAGACGACGTGGATGCTCCCCTTGAGGCCCCGATTCATCCGAGGATTCCTGCAATCGAGCCTGGCGAGACCATTCTTGTACAAACAGTCCTGCGAACGATGGGAATGGGTCACCATTTCACCGAGGGGACTGCCGATTCCAATCAGACCTGGGTCTCTATGGAAGTCTTTTTGGACGGTGAACCGATCGCTTCCAGTGGACTCCTCGATGAAAAGGGAGTTCTGGACCCCTGGTCTCACATGATGAACGCCCTTGTTCTTGACCGGGAAGGGAATCGGATCCACGAACGAAATGTCGAAGACATCTTTATTGCGCTCTACAACCACCAGATTCCTCCGGGTGCTGCGGATTCTCTCCACTATCGACTCGACGTTCCGAATGCACCGGGATCAAAGTTGACGGTACGAGCCAAAGCCCTTTACAGAAAATTCGACACACACTTCCTGAGCCTGTTCATGGATGGTGAGCGAAATGATCTTCCTGTGGTGACATTGGGTGAGGACGAAGTGACCTTTGTCATCGGTGGCCCCGAAATCGAGGTCGATATCGAGGAGAGCAAGCCCACCTGGATACGCTGGAATGATTATGGAATCGGCATGCTCCGCAAGGGAGCCAAAGGCGCAGTTCGAGGAGAGTTGGTGACTGCCATCTCTGCCTTCGAAGAAGTGACTCGCCTCGGACGACCCGACGGTGCAATGAACAAGGCAAGGGCACTGATCAAGGCGGGAAGACTGGATGAAGCGGCCCTGTCTCTGGACAAAGCAGCTCAACACGATCCTCCTCCCCCGCCCTGGAGCCTCGATTGGTTTGGCAGCCTTGTGAACCGGGAAAACGGTTACTACGACGCCGCCCTGACCACCCTTCTGCGCCTCTACGAAACCCGCTATCCCGGTGCTGCCGAGAGAGGCTTTGATTTTTCCAGAGACGTGCGTCTGCTCAATGAACTGGGAACGGTCTGCTTTGCCATCGCCCGTCAAAGAGAAGAAGGCAAATCGGAAAATCTCCAGATCGCCCTCAACTGGTTCGACAAGGTATTGGTCGAAGATCCGGAAAATACCTCCGCTCATTGGAACCTGGCCCAGATCCACGACCTGTTGGCGCTGGATCAAAATCAGGGCGCCGATTCCCCATCCGACTCGGTCGACCATGCAGCCAAGGCCAATTTCCACAGAAGTGAGCACTCTCGATACAAAGTTGACGACAATGCCCGGGATGTTTCCGTTTCCGCCCACCGGGCCAATAATCCACCCGCAAATGCCTCAGCCGAAGCGATTGTGATTTACCCTCTTCAGCCGATAGAATCCGGTGAAGAAGAGGGCAAGAAGTAATGACCGATCCTTCCAATAATCCAGACTCTCCTGATCCCGAAAATCAGGACGACGAAGTCATTGGGCAAGCATTCCAAAAAAGTGTTCGAATCCTTGGAATCCTCGCTCTTCTCGCAGCCGGGTTGTGGTTCTTGTCTAACTACGAGCCTTCTGCAGAACCGGTCGAATCTGGGCCCGAAGTACCGATCCGGCCCAGGGGTCAAGACGGAACAGTCAGTGCTCCTCCTCTCCCTTTCAAGGACATCACCCTCAGTGCAGGCATCGATTTCACCCATGACGATGGGGCCAGAGGCAAAAAGTTGCTCCCCGAAACGATGGGAAGCGGCTGCGCATTTGTCGACGTCGACTCCGATGGGGACAGTGATATCCTTCTCGCCAGTGGCCGTCCGTGGAAATGGACCAGCGAAAAACCCGCGGATTCCACACTTCGGTTGTGGTTAAACGACGGTAACGGCCAATTTGTCGAAGCCAGCCGGGAATGGCGACTCGAGATCGACGCTTACTGTACTGGACTGGCCGTCGGCGATGTCGACGGTGACGGAGATCAGGATTTTTTCGTCGCGGCGGTGGGCTCGGACCTGCTCCTGATGAATCAGGGGGATCACTTCAGTGTTGCGGATCAAGCCGGTGTTTCCGGCGGCTCCGACGCCTGGTCGAGTAGTGCAGGTTTTTTCGATGCGGATGCTGATGGAGATCTGGATCTCTTTGTTTGCCAGTATGTTCAATGGTCTCCAGAGAAGGACCTCGAAGTCGATTATCGACTCACTGGGGTTGGCAGGGCCTATGGCCCTCCCACCAACTTCGAGGGAAGTCCGTGTCGTCTTCACCTTAACGATGGTTCCGGAACCTTTAGTGACTTCAGCGTTCAGGCAGGACTGCAGACTCCGGACCTCTCCAAGGCGACCAAAGCTCTTGCCATGTTGACGACGGACTTCGACCGCGACGGTGACATCGATGTCATCGTCGCTAATGACACCACACGAAACTTTGTATTCAGAAACGACGGACAGGCCCGTTTCGAAGAAGTCGGAGTCGAATGTGGTTTGGCTTACGACGCCAATGGGTCTGCGACGGGGGCAATGGGACTGGACCTTTGCGATTACCGCAATGATGGCGGACTGGGAGTTGCCGTTGCCAACTTTTCGGCAGAGATGACTGGCCTCTATCGCTCGATGCCCGCTTCAGAGCTTTTTATCGACGAATCGGTGAACGAGGGGATTGGTCCCCCCAGTCGAAAGGCTCTTTCCTTTGGACTGCTCTTTTTTGATGTCGATCTGGATGGCCGCCAGGATCTGATTCAGGCCAACGGGCATCTCGAGGAAGAGATTGCCACAGTTCAACCAGGCCAAGAGTACCGACAGCAGGCACAACTTTTCTGGAACCGTGGCCCCGGTGCTGGTTGCTATGTGGAGGTTGCTGGGGACAAGACCGGTGATCTGTCGATTCCGGCGATTGGCCGAGGCCTCGCCAGTGCAGATATCGACGGGGATGGAGATCTGGACCTTCTGTTGACCCAGGTGGGTGAACCAGTACGCCTGCTCCGAAACGATCAAGGGACAGGGCACCAATGGATTCGCATCCGCACTGAAGGAATCTCGCCCGGCAGTTGGATTGAGTGTCGTCAGGGAGAATCAGTCCAAAGGCAGATGATCGGAACCACCCGCTCCTATTTGAGCCAGTGCGAAGCAGTGGCCACCTTTGGACTGGGGAATTCCACAGAAATCCCCGTTATCACCGTTCTTGAGCAAGGAAAATCTGCCTACACCTTTGAACCAGAGGGATTGAATCGCACTCTTTCAATACCCGTCAAGTGACTCCCACTTGTCATTTGTGTATCTGGTAACGCTCACACTTTCGGCACAAAGTCATCCCTTATGGCAATGCTATAAATGAAACGGGGCCAGTTCCCTGCAAATTTTGAACATTCGCTTATTGGGGGGAAATGATATGAGTTTCCGATCGATCTTATTGTTGATTCTTGTAACTGCATTCCTGACAACAAATCTCGAAGCTCAGGTGGCCGGACTGGAAATCGTCGGTGGTGAAGGATACGCAGAAACAACGATTACAGCTCAGATTCTCTTCTCTACCGATCTTCCCACACATGGCTTCAGCCTTGGTGTTTCCCACGACCCTGCAATTCTGTCAGTGGAATCCCTCGCGAATGTTCACACTGGAGCACTCCTCCAGGCATTGAATGGAAATTCCGGCCCCGACTTTTTTGAAGTCAATATCGCTCCTGCTGGCGGCACAGGAATCACCGTTGCCTGCATTACCGATCTGTTTAGCCCCTTCGACCTGTTACCCATGATGACCTCAGAACCCCTGATCCAGATCGATTACCTGATTCTCCCAGATGCTCCAGTGGGCACTCTTTCACCCTTGACCCTGACTTCCGATTTGGGCAGCCCACCCGTGCAAACCGTCATGGTCCTTGAGTTGGCAGAGGTGACCCCCACGATGGCTTCCGGATCTATCCTGATCACGGAACCTCTCTTTATACGCGGGGACCTGAATCAGAATGGCAGCGTCAGCCTTCTCGATGGAGTTCTCCTCCTGTACCGGGTTTCCGGGCTCGAGCCCCCCGGCAGTTGTCGTGACGCCGACGATATCAATGACGATGGAGTCTTGACGATCGGGGATGCGGTCTACCTCTTTCAGTACATGTTCACGGGTGGAGCTCCGATCCCGGGATCAGATGGGACCTGCAATCCGGATCTGACCAATGACGACCCCCTCGATTGCGCAGATTTCCTGATCTGCGACTGATCGGTCGGCTCAAGCAGTAACGCTTCCGAAATCCTGACCACTTCTTCTGTGATTTATTCACTGCCAGCGGGTATTCTGCCCCTGCTTGATCAGGAAACCCGTTTCATTCAGGGGGCAGCTTGGGCACCGGAATTCCCAGATATCAACCCAATGCTCCTCTCCCGGGCGTTCCCTATTGGCCAGGAGTGAATCAAAAGGACCCCGATTTCCATATCCTGCCAAGGCAGTCCCCCGGTCCATGGAGTGAAGATCACAGTTACCTCCACGGAGTAGACCTCTTCAATCATGGTTGTTACTGGGAAGCCCATGAAGCCTGGGAAGACCTGTGGCTCCCTCTCGAAAATGAAGACCCCCTGCGTATCTTTACCCAGGGATTGATCCAGGCGAGTGCTGCACTGTTGAAAATCCGTCTTCAACAACCTCGCCCCGCCAACTCGATCTGGAGCAGGGGGAAGTCCAGACTCGTGTTGATTGATTCACAACAGGAGGACACTCATTACCGGGGAATCCACATCCAAAACTTTTGTCACGGGATTGACCAGATCATAGAAAACGAGAATCCCCATTTTTCCTCACCCCTGATCCGACTCGAGGAGTTGGGATAATGCTGCCAAAGATTCTTCATCAAACGGATCAAGCGGTCTATGCAAGCAAGCCTTCGGGTATGTTCGTTCACCCTACCGATGAGCAGCGAGGCAGCGGAGAGACGCTTTTGACATGGATTCGCGATCGAGTCGGTCAATTCGTCTACCCCGTTCATCGAATCGACCGGGCTTCCTCTGGAATCGTGTGTATGGGAATGAGTTCGGAGTCCGCAGCCGGGTTGCAATCGTTGATCCAGGCCCCTCAGGCCATCAAGAGTTACCTTGTACTGGTCAGAGGCGACACACCCCTCGAATTTGAATGTGACCTGCCACTCTCGAGAAAAAAGAAAGAAACCCCTGTCCCTGCCTTGACCCACTTTCGCAAGGTCATGGGAAAAAATGGCTTCAGCCTGCTTGAAGCCCGAATCGAAACAGGGAGAAGGCATCAGATCCGCAGGCACCTCGCACGTCTCGGTCATCAAGTGGTCGGAGACAGCACCTACGGCAAAGGCCGAATTAATGACAGCTTGAGGAGAGACCACGGCCTTCCAAGACTCTTCCTTCACGCCTATCTCCTCGATCACCCCGGAGGGAATGCCTCCATTTCTGAGCACCGACAGATCGATCCTCTCCCTGCAGACCTTCTCGTCTTCCTGAGACTGCTCTTCGATGAGCCTCAGCTGCTTCCCGGTGGTTTTCTGGAAGAGGCTGGCGAGACGTGCTGAACCGTGACCACTCTCTGTTCTATTGGATTTGGGGGGTTCCCCTCGCGGTATTGATTCTCCGCTGCCTCTTTCAAGGCTTTCTCTATCCATGGGAACTGAGTGGAGATGAAGCCCAGTATTGGGATTGGTCTCGGCACCCCGCCCTTTCTTACTACACCAAGGGTCCGGGAGTCACATGGTTGATCACAACCACTACGACTCTCTTTGGTGACGGCATTTTCGGGATTCGCCTGGGGAGTTTTCTCTGTCATGGGATTGCCGGAGTCGCCGTCGGCAGTATTGCCACCAGACTGTCGGACCAGCACGCCCCCACAGTTTTGACGACTGTGATCGGTTATCAATGCCTCCTCGGGTACCAGATCGGTGGCTCCCTGATCACGGTGGACATGATGATGGTCGCGGGCTGGTCCATCGCCACTCTCGCCACTCTTCAAACGCTGGAAAATGCCGATGAGGGAAGTTCTGTTCGCCATCCACTCTGGATCATGGGTCTCGGTCTCGGTTTTGCGTTTCTCGCCAAATACACCGCTCTGCTGGGAGCGTTGGGTTTGGGAGTCGCACTCTGGCTGCAACGATCCCGATTGAAAAATGTCAGCGGACTCCGCACGGGAATCGCAGGAGCCTGTGGATTTCTTCTCTTGGGAATGCTTCCGGTCATCCTTTGGAATGCCCAGCGTGGTTGGCCAACGATTGAGCACCTTTTGGGACACCTTCATGTCCCTGGCGGTGACAGCGGAACCACCTCATGGCTCGAGTATGATCCGATCTGGACTCTGAAGTATCTGGCACAAGTTCTCGGTCTCGCTGGCCCCCTGTTGGGTTGGATCATGCTGAGAAGCTTTTTCCTTCGTAATCCAGTCTCGCCAAAACAATTAGGAATCATCTCGGTGTTGCGCTGGAGTGCTCTGCCTTTGTTGGCTTTTTACCTGCTCGTTTCCATCAAGGGCCCCACTGAGGGAAACTGGGCGGTCGGTGCCTACGCCCCTCTCATTCCCCTCGGTGCATTCTGGCTCCAGCATGAATGTTCTGAATTCCAGAAGAGGATCTGGTGCATCCTGATCGGAATACGAGGACTGTTGACGGGGATACTGTTGTTGACCTTGATCACCAGTGCTCCCACTCTCAACTCCTGGCTCAATTCGGCAGGTCTGAAGGGGCTGCCGATTCACAGGATTTCCGGGCACCAACAGTTTGCAGACCAGTTACACCGAAAAATGCAGGATGAAGGTCTTTCTGAGGCCCCTGTCGTCTGCAACTACTACGACAAGACTGCATTGCTGGCCTACTATCTTCCGCTTAAACCCGAAGTCTACTGCGCTTCAGTCGCACTCGGATCCCGACCTTCAGCGTATGATGATTTCACGAGCACCCGGTTTCCTTCTTCCCGTTTTTCCGGCAGGCAGGTGATCCTGGTCGGAGCAGACCTCGAGTCCTGGAAGTTGGCCCTCCAACCGACAGAGATTCGGTCACTGGGTACACTGATTCAAAGAAATCGACCCCGCGAAATCTTTGTGACAAAGTTGCGTACTTCAGAAGGGAATCGCCCATGAACTCACTGGACCCGGTCCCCGCGATTCCACGCTGGTCCTTCCTGACAGTGTTGATCATGATCGCCCTGCTGACCCCCTTCGACAGTGGGATCATCTCTGCAATTCCAGAAAGTCCGGGTCAACAAAGAGGGGATCTGATGGCCCTCTTCAGAATCCTCGGATACCTGCCGACATGGGTGGGAATCTCCCTCCTCCTGCTGGTCGCCCAATCGAACACTGACAGGCCCCGACTGCCTTCGCACACCAAGAGTCTCCTGCTGACTCCAATGATCTCAGGGGCCCTCTCAGAGGCCTTGAAACCGATCTTCAGAAGGCCTGATCCAGTTCCCGGGCTGGTCGATACGTGGCAACGGGCCCCTTTTGGGCCTGAGTGGTGGGACGGCACTGATTTCTGCTTTCCCAGCGGTCACAGCGCAGTGGCATTCGGTGCTGCCATATCCATCAGCAGACATTGGCCCGGTACGACCCCGTGGATCTTTCTGGCAGCAGCAGGTTGTGCAGCGACTCGAATTCTCGAACACGGGCACTACCCCACTGACGTACTCGCAAGCCTGCTGATCGCACTTTGGGTGAGTCAGAGGCTGGAACCTGTCATTCGTGACTAGGCGGACCTATTTCGCTGATTTCTCCCCCTGACGAGTGCCAATCAGGTCCTTTGGAACAAAGGTATTCCAGACCCCAATAACCCAAGTACTTATTATCTGCAGGCGGTATATTTTCCCTTATGGAAGAGTACAGAAATCAAACACTACCGTTCGATCCTGTATTGGTCAGTGATTTGTTGCGCACCATGGCCCATCCCATGCGCCTGCGAATGCTTCAGTTGTTGATGCTGAATCGTTACAACGTGGGTGAACTCGCCAAGGTCTGCAAGATTCAAAATCACATGGCTTCCGAACACCTTCGATTGATGCAAAGGTCAGGATTACTCTCGAGTCAACGGGAAGGTCGCAAGATCTACTACACCGTGACGAACTCCGGGGTGATTGAACTTTTGCGTTGTATTGCAGGTTACGGAATCAAGACCGAGACAACCTTCGAACGCGGAACCATTCCAGGGCAAGATTAATCTTCAGCTTGTGTCATCAGCCCGGTCACTGATGTCGAAGTGCTGAGATGGGATCAAGAGCAGCCGCTCTTCTGGCCGGATAAATTCCTGACGTAATTCCGACAGCGACGGAAATCGTCAAGGCGACCAGTATGCTTATTGGGGTTATCACCGCAGTCCAACCCGTGAAAATCACGAGGATCTGGACCAGGCCAAACCCCAGAAAGATACCCAACACGCCTCCCAGGATAGAGATCGTTGTCGTCTCAGTCAGAAACTGGGCGATGATATGTCTCTTTTGAGCCCCCAATGCCCTGCGAACTCCGATCTCTCGTGTGCGTTCAGTGACGGTCGCCAGCATGATGTTGGCGATGCCGATCCCTCCTACCAGGAGGGATATGGACGCGATGGCGACCAGTGCGATATTGAAGACCTGCTGGGTTTTTCGTCGCTGGGCCAAAACCTCCAGCGGAACGATCATTTCGTAATCTTTTTCCGGATGATTTCGGGAGAGAAGATTTTCAATCGTTCGAGAGGTCAAGATCACCTGATCAAGGTCTTCAACCTCAACCACGATCTGGTTCAATTCCACGTCGGTGGCTTCCCAGCTACCTGCACTTCCAGAGAAAGACCTCGTTCCCTGTCGCTTGAGTACCGTCTGATAGGGAACATAGATTTCCGAGCTGCGGGCGTCGGCGACCAGGGCCTTTTGTGCGTAACCCTGAAAACGGTCCTCCGAAAGAACACCGACGATGGTGAACTTTTGATCCTCGATCGTCAGTACATAACCGACGGGGTCTTCATAAATCCCCAGTTCCTGAAGCAGGCCTGAGCGGACCACACAAACGCGGGCCAAGTCTTCCTCATCCTGGGGACTCAGTGCCCTTCCACTGGCAATCTCCAATCCGAACACTTCAAAGTAGTCCGGCTCAACTGCAAACAGGGTACTTTCGATCCAGCGGCTTCCATTCCATGCCTTCTTTTTACTGAGATGGACTGGAAGCACCCGTTCGATTCCGGGAATCGTCTCAACGATCTGCCGGTGATCCTTGAATTTCAGACCGTAGTAGTTGATCCACCCCCTGCGGCTACTGCTACTGCTGCTGTTACTCTCTGGCTGTTCCGGCTCCACAGAGTTGATAATTATGTTCTGGATTCCCAAACGACCGATTTCCTGCAGCAACTCTTTCTCGGCACCAGCCCCCAGAGCCAACATGGCGATGACGGATCCGACTCCAAACACGACCCCCAGCATCGTCAGAACTGTCCTCATGGGGTAGCCCAGAAGGCTCTGCAATCCCATACGCAAAAGTTCTTTTTTCTTCCGCGAAATCATGAGGTCTCCTCGATCACCAGTCCGTCGTGGATACGAACCTGCCTTTGAGCTCGCAGAGCCACTTCCTGATCGTGGGTGATCATGATGATGGTTCTTCCGTCACCATGAAGCGAATCCATCAACTCGAGAACTTCCTGACCTGTTTTGGAATCCAGATTTCCCGTCGGTTCATCAGCCAAAAGAATCAACGGGTCATTGACCAGAGATCGGGCAATCGCCACTCGTTGACATTCTCCTCCGGACAATTGAGACGGACGGTGAGAGAGCCTGTGAGACAAACCCACTGAATCGAGAATCGAGCGACAGTGCTCCTCTTTCTCCCTGATGGAAGCTTCCCCATACAAGAGTGGTACCTGAACATTCTCAAGAACGGTCAATTGTGGAATCAGCTGAAAACTCTGAAAGATGAATCCGATATCTTCGTTTCGGATTCTTGAAAGCTCGTCATCGGACTGCTGGGAAACATCTTTTCCACCCAGGAGGTAAGACCCCTCTGTCGGAACATCCAGACACCCCAGCAGATTCAAAAGGGTAGACTTGCCCGACCCTGAGGTTCCCATGATGGAAACGAACTGCCCCTGAGTGACATCAAGGTGAATCCCCTTGAGAACATGCAATCGTGGTTCAACTTCACCGTAGTATTTGTGAATTCCCTCAAGGGAAATGATCGGCTGGGGCAACTCAGGGATTACTTCCGGGAAGAATGGCTGCCGTCGTTCCCACCGCCGGTTTTTCTTCAGTGGAAGACTCTGCCTGATCAGGTTTGTAAAGCAGGACTTTTTCACCCTCAGACAAACCCTCTGTGATTTCAAGATAACTCTCATTCGAACGCCCCACCTGAACGCTCCGCTTCTCCGGTTTCCCGGTGGTCATGACATAGCAATGGAAAGACCCGGACTCTGCATAAACGGCCTGGATCGGAACGTGCAGTACATTATCCAGATTACCGGTGTTGATCACCACTTCCGCAGAGGTTCCCGGTTTCAGGGAGAGTTCACTTCCGCGTAACTGAATCTCCACCGAAAACCTGCGAACACGATCCCCCCAGCGTCGGTCACCGGCATTGGCCACCGAATCAATTTTTGTAACTTCTCCATTGTAGATACGGGTCTTGTTGACGTCGGAGCGAATCTCAGCGGCCATCCCAACCTTGACCTTGTCGATGTCGGCTTCGTGGATCTTGATCAAAACTGCCATCTCACTGGGGTCAGGAATTGTCAAAAGGACATGGTTGAAGTAGGTATCCCCTCCAACACGTACCTCGTCGCGATCCCAAGGTCTGTCCGGATTGCCGTAGAAGACAATCCCACTGGCGGTTGAGAAAACAGACATTTTGCTGAGATTGTCTTTTTCGCGATCCAATTCCTCCTGCGACTCCGCCACACGGCGCTCATACTGACTGACTTTCAGATCGATATTGGCGAGGGATTTTTCTGCCGCCCTTGTTTCCATTTCGAGGGCTCGAGCGGCCTGAGAAACGCTGGACTCTTTTTGTTTGACGGAAAGAGGCTTTTCGTAGGAATCATAAAGATTTTCATTTTGATTGGCGGTCACCAGAGCTTCTCGGCGCTCCTTCAGCTTGATTCTCTCCTGCTCGAACTGGTCGGAAGTCACAAAGCCCTTCTCCAGCATTGTTGGCATGTCTTCCCAAAGACCCTCTGATCGATCCAGTTCCGACTGAGCTCTTTCAATGGCCAGACTCAGTTCCCTTTCCCTGCGGGGAATATCGCCTCGCCTCAGTTTTTCCAACTCAACTTGTGCCACTTCCAGCGCCAATTGGGCCTTCTCCAAATTGGTCTTGTTGCGGTCCTCTTGGATCTTTCGATCGTTGCGTGCTGAAAACAGGGACGTTTCCTCGGCTATCAACTCGTTTTCCAGTTGGTCGATCCGTTTTTGGACCTCTGTTTTCTCCAGTTCGACGATGAGGTCGCCCTCCTTGACCTGAGAGCCCTCATCGACCATCCACTCGATGCGGCGCCTTCCCCGAACTTCTGAACGAATACGGGTCGCATTGCGTGTGGTGAGAGTTCCCCTTTCAGTCAGCGTAATCGGCAGGTCACCCCGGCCGACGGTCACCATTCCTCCACCACCATTCTCAGCAGTTTCTCCTCCAAAAAAGACGAAGAAAATTCCTGCGAGAATGATCAGGCCTACGATCAGGCGGATCTGTTCTTTCGATTTCATGAAATGATCATCCCTTCCTCCGAGACGAAGAGCAGTCCCAACAATCGATAGATTTCAAGAATCTGGATTTCATGGGAGACAATCCGATCCAGTTGGGAATTCTTGGCTTCTGTCAGAGCTGTTTGTGCTTCAACAACATCCCGGTTGGTCACCGTGCCACGAGTCTGGTCGATCTCTGCTTTTTCAACTGTCAGGGAGAGAGACTCGATGGACCGGGATCCAATTTCCAACTGAAATTTGAGTTGGTCCAACTGACGCAGGGCGGACTGCACTTCCAGACGAACCTGTTGTTCCTTGAGATCGAGTCCCCTGATTTCTCTCTCGAGAGCGATCTCTGCGTTTCGAAACGCGTTTCTGCGTCCCATTCGATCCAGCGGAATCTCCAGGTTCAGTCCCGCTGAGTATGATTCACCGTCACCCCAGTCAAGACCAGAAAAGGAATCGGTGATCTCGGATGAGGATCCATAACTGAGGCTCAGGTTCAGGTCAGGCAACAATCCATTTCTGGCAATGTCCAGGTCGACCCTGACGTCTTCCAGCTGATCCCTTGCAGTCAAAAGATCCAACCGATTATTCATGGCTGCGGCCAAAGCTGCATCCAGTGAGATGGAGAACTCGGAGAGTTCCGGAAAATCACCGATCAACTCTATGTCGCTGTCGATCGAGATTCCCAAATCAATTTTGAAGTTGTCGAGCGCATTCTGAAACTGTTCGACGGCATTGGACTGACTGTTTTTGGCAACAAGCAATGCCTGTTCCGCTCGAAAGACATCCAGGCTGCTTCCGGTACCGATTCGGAAAAGGGCCTTCGCCTGGTCGTAGGCGAACTGTTGGCCACGGACATTTTCCTCAGCATTCGCCAACTGAATCTTCTGACTCAACAGGTTGTAGAACTTCTGTGTGATCTGAATTGCGAAATTCTGGCGATAGCCTTCAAAGTTTCTCGCAGCGTACAGGAGATTTCGCTCGGCATCCGTCAGAGCGTCATAGGGAATATCTTTCCCAGCTCCCCTCAACAGCGGTTGAGTAATACTCGCACTGAAGTTTCCGGAGTAATCTCGCACGGCAGAGGTTCCGTCATCGACGCGATCACTCCCTGCGGACACGCTGAGACGACCACCTGTAAAGAGGTACTGCTGACCATTGAGAGACAGGCCGGCAACCTTGGAAAGTTCGTCTTCATCTGACGAACCAGAAACATTGTAAGAGAGGCTTCCGGAAAAAACGGGCCTGAGAAAATCTCTGCGGGTCACCCCCAATGAAAGCGCGGACTGAAAAAGGGATTCCCTTTGACTGAGATAACCACGATTGAGACGGGTTCCCAATCTCAATGCCGATTCAAGAGTGACCTGCTCTACGATCACCGGAGGTTTTTCGGAGTCATCGACCACAGAATTGCTGAATGGATCGATGAGATCCTCACTGCGGAAACGCTGAACTTCAGCGACCACTTCGGAACGAATCGCATCACCCTGGTCCTGGGCCAAACGGTGAACCCGGCTGACACATCCGTTGAGGATGACCAGAAGGGCCATGGCAATTAGTGGTCGGGTAAAATGCGTCATCTGTTCCTGACTGGACGTTATTTTTTCAAACCTTGAGGTTCACTTTACCCGATGGGGATTATTCAACAATCGCGACACCGGGTCAGACCCCAATAGTGCAATCGATTTGCAAACTTCTTCATGGTCAGACTGGAAGGCTCCTGAAGGGGCTTCAAACGATCCAGAAATGGAAATCGCCCCTTTCCTTGCGGAAAGGGGCGATCATGGCTCCCCGGGTTGGACTCGAACCAACAACCAAGTGATTAACAGTCACCTACTCTGCCAATTGAGCTACCGGGGAAGTGCTGTGTGTGAAAAAACTTATCCCTCAAGGAGAGAAGTGTCAATCATTGCTGGCCAATGGGACCCACAAGCGGAAAAATTGACCTGCCACCCCCCCTGTCGGAGTCCGGATCAGGCCACCCCAGAATGTTGACTTTAATCAATATTCTGCGATCCTTCAACTCGAAAGGAGGGGGAATGGCAAATCCAACCACGCAGAGATGGGGTAAATCCAAAGAAGTCTCCCTGGGGCCCACGGAGGTGGAACGATTAAAAAAACGATTCCCTGAGTTTATCGGTCAATCGGAGTCGCTTCTGAGGGTTCTTCAGCAGATCGAACAGTACGCGGCCTCTGACGCTCCGGTACTGATTCAGGGTGAAAGCGGCACCGGGAAAGAACTGGTCGCCAGAGCATTGCACCGTCTGGGCCCCCGACGCCATGGCCCCATCGTCGCCGAAAACTGCGCTGCACTGGCTCCTGCCATGCTCGAGGGAGAGCTGTTTGGCCACAATCGCGGAGCCTTTACCGGAGCCCACTCGGAGAGAGCGGGACTGATCGAATCTGCCCATGGCGGGGTTCTTTTTCTCGACGAAATCACGGAAACGAGCCTCGAACTTCAATCGAAACTTCTGCGGGTATTGCAGGAAAAGGAGATCCGTCGCCTCGGCAGCAGTCAGTCTCGCAAGGTCGACTTCCGCCTGATCTGCGCCAGCCATCGCAATGTTGAAAGCGCAGTGGAAGCCGGTCTGTTTCGTGAAGATTTGAGATACCGCATCGATGTACTCAGAATCCAGTTGCCTTCCCTGCGCCATCGGAGACAGGACATCCCCCAGCTTTGCAGGACTTTCCTCGGGAGATATTGCCAAAAGATAGGTCGGAGGATCCCCACTATCTCAGCGGATGCCATGACCGTTTTGATCAGCTCCAGGTGGCAGGGAAACATTCGGGAACTGCAGAACGAAATGGAAAGACTGGCCAATCAGATGGGACCGAGAATCCATGCAGACCAACTCTCGGAATCTCTGCAACAGGAAGGGATCCCCCACCCGATGGCACTCAAACTGCGTGCTGAAGTGGGGACCGATCTTCAAAAGCTGGAGAAAATTGTCCTCGGTGGAGTCGTCAAGGACGTCCTCAGGGAAACTTCAGGCAACAAGGCCCAAGCCGCTCGCTTGCTGGGAATTCCCAAGACAACCCTGTATCGTCGACTCGACCGTTATGGGGTCCGAAGACAACACGGACAACAACCCTAACTGTTGGTCTGGTGAACCTGGGCGATGTAAGGCAAGTTCCGGTAGTAACCCTGCCAATCCAGCCCATAACCGACAACGAAATTATTGGGAATCTCGAAACCACAATAATCGATGTGACTTAACTTCACATTGTTCGCCGGCTTGTGCAGCAAAGTGCAGATGCTGATCGAGGCCGGGTTTCTCGACTCCAGATTCGATTGCAGGTATTTGAGGGTCAATCCGGTATCGACGATGTCTTCGACCAGTAATACATGACGATTTGAAATCGATTGTTGAAGATCCAGATCGAGCTTCACCTCACCACTCGTGACGACTGAATCACCATAGGATGAGGCCCTGAGAAAATCGACGGTGAAGGGGAAATCCAACTGGCGAACCAGATCCGCCACGAAAACAAAGGCCCCCTTGAGAACGCATACGATGACAGGATCCTTGTCTCCCAATTGCTCACGAATCTCCGCGCTCAGATCACTGATTCGCTGACGGATTTCCTGCTCTTCGTGAAGAACTTCCAGTCGGTGCCCGGGCAATGGTGGATCCGGCTGCAATTTCATGTGGCCCATTTGCTTTATCCTCTTTCTCTTCCCCTATTGTCGATCAGGGCTGCTCTGCTCTCAAATCCAGGAATTGTTGATAATCTCGCCGACGCCACCGGCTCCCGGAACGATGTAATCAATCTCGTTCAAACCACTTTCACGGGAATCTTCTCCGGGGCGCATGGAGAACACCTCTTCAGGGCTTTCCCCACGATCGAGTCGCAATGCCCAGATTTTTACTCCGGGTTGCTCAACCTTCATATTGCGAATGAACTCGGGGGTCACGATCAAATGGGCGGTCATGATGGCTGCAGGCGTGCCTCCCACTTCGGACCGATAGTGCTGAATCACCTTCGACAGGGAAGACCCTGTCGCACCCATGGGGTCCGGAAAAATCAAATGGGCCCCATCCACATCTCCACCGATCTTGCTGCCGTGAAGAGCCGCTCCTGTCACCGCTCCAGTGTCATCCGTCGTTCTCTCCATGATCACATGATCCTGGCGAACATTGGCAGGATCGATCACCTGGTGAAGAACATTCTGACACAGGTGCGATGGGATCGTACCGGCTCGAGCGACGTTGACCGTCACAGCTCTGGAACCGGGATCGACGATCTGTCCATGGAAGACGCCCTTGGGCGTCGACTGGATCATGTTCGTTTCACATTCGATCAAACTGCGGGGAAACTCGTGCCCGATCATTCTCTGGAGGAGTCCCCGGTAAAGAGTTTCCAGAATTTCGTTGAATCGGGGCTGGCGAGTTTCCGGCTTCCCCAACTCCGCCAGCATTCCCAGCGTAAACGGTTCAGCGAGAATATGAACATCCTCACCATAGGCGTGATCGAGACCATTCTTTTCATGGCCCAGGTGATTGTAACTCTTCTCCATCACTCAGTTCCTCCACCGGTATCCAAATCTGCAGGACCAAATGCATGTGGCAACAACTCTTCCAGAAGAGTCATCGTGATTCCATCTCCTTCGCCGGTATAGATCTGAAGTTTGCGGGAATCGGGCAAATCTGACAAGACTTGTCGGCATGCGCCACAGGGCATTGCCGTTACCACTTCCCCATGAGAGTTTCTGGCCACGACAGCGATCGCTTCAGGAATTCCCGGAGAACCGGCGGATGCCCAGTGCATCACGGCGGAACGCTCGGCGCAAAGGGTCAATCCGTAACTGGAATTTTCGACATTGCAGCCGGGGAAGATCTGGCCTCCGCTGAGGAGGGCAGCACCGACGCGAAATCCTGAAAAGGTTGCTCTGGAACAGTCCAATTGGGCAACAGCAACCTCATAAAGATCTTCCATGGGTACCGATAGCCCGGTTCCAGCAGATCCGGATTCAGAGTTCATCACATTCCTCCCTCATCCTGCCGCGGGAAATCATACCCGAGACAAGGGCCCATGTCCCATAGAGCCATCAGGGAATCAGAAACTGACCTGAAGCAATCCGGAACAGGAGGGACTTTCTACCCAATGAGTCACCGCAGTGGGAAAGACAACCCGATCGCCTCGCAGAACCTGATGCAAATCGACGGTAGTCTGGTCCCCTTCACCGGCGAGGAGCAATTCAGAGAGAGCTCCCCGTGCATGGGCCAAAGGTACTTTTCGACTGTAGAGGGAGAGACAAGAGACGGTCGTCACGATCTCCGGCTGAATCGGATCATCTTCCAGCAAACCCCACAGGTCGGCGAGAACCGATTCAATCGGTCGATCAAGGTAGAGTGAGTCGTCCCACTGCAGCGCCAACAACCCCGGCTCGAGCGTAAGGGCTTCATGAAACAGGGAACCGGCGAGCTGCCAGTTTTCGAGGCGAAGGTGAACCAGTGCTTCGAGAAAACGAACCAGGCCAATATCGGACTGCTCTTGATTCGCTCGATCCAAATGCCTCAAAGAATCCTCGACGTCCCCCAATTGATAAGCACTCCAGGCGTCGCAGATGGCAGTACGAAGAATCTCATCATCCCGAACCACTTCGATGACTTCTTCCCGGGTTTCGACAAAAACAATCGAACCACGATCCCGTGAAGATTGAAGGGTCGAGGACCAGTACACACCATGGGAATGTCCGTGCCAGTAACCATGGTGCCACCAGAAGATATGGTGCGAACTGCTGTAGGCCCACGGCAACCACCATCCATGGCACCAATTCAGGGGATGACTCAGATACCAGGGAGAGCAGTATCCATGATGCCAGCCGTGAAAGCCGTAATCGGCGTAGAGGTGAACTCCCAATGCCAAATGAAACCCATGCAGGTATTGCGGGTGGCAAGACCAGGGCATGGAAGTGTGACCATAAACTGTATTGCTGATCGCCGTTCCACTGGGGGAAACGGGAGCGTGTATCGCACCTGTGGGAGTGTGAACCACTCCGGACGGAGACAATCTGACTCCTGGATTTTTTGAGAGGGATCGCCCTCGGGACGGGATCGTGGTGGCGACTCCGGAAGCCGAAGTTCTGCCCCACCTCTGAATCATCTCTGCGGTGGGCGCCAACTCTGAAGCGGGGCTCCCTGAATCATTCAGAGTAGGAACTTTCCGATCTCTCATAGCCGGCAAGGGGGCCACCGGCAACGCTCTTGGAACCGGAGTGGCAGTTCTTCTGCCCTGACGAATTCGGGTACGGACTCCCGCCGGGGGCTGTCCCGAACCAGGTAAAGTCAATTCGGGCTGGGGCCGTGGCTGGAGGTCACGAATGGACCCGGGCTTCAAGGTGTTCACCGGGTTGACTGTTGAAACTCCGGGGGCCGAAGGAGCCCCTGATCCACCGGTGGAAGGGTTCCAACGGGGTTTCGGGTTTCTCACAGGAGGCGTCACTCGGGGAGTCACCCTTGGGGTGACTCGCGGTTGGAGTTGAACTCCACTTCCCGAAGGGGGTCGCACTTGAGGGCGTACTTGAGGTCTCACCTGAGGTCTCACCTGAGGTCGCACCTGAGGTCTCACCTGGGGCCTTGGAGCGGGACGGCTCTGTGGACGAACCTGAGGACGAGAGGAAGGTCTTGCCTGGGGTCGAGATGACGGAGAAATGGAGGTCCCTGTCCCTCTGGACTGGGCCTCGGCAGCCCCTGTCCCCCATCCACATGCCAGAATCATCCCTGTACACAGCAAAGTGAAACAGCGCCGGGTCAGCATTCTGTTCATCGCTCACCTTTCCCGAAGACGGCTCCACGAGCCATCTGCGATATCCCTATCCTATCTCTTGCCGGTTCCCTGCGGGAGAGGCTGCCCCTCGCCTGAAGGCGATGACGGCCTCCTCTGGGAGTTATTCAGAGAAAAAACAGGAATACTGGGGGTGGATCAGGAGGGTGGATCAGGAGGATCGGTCGAAAAGGAGCACCACTGAAGCTCCCATGGCGATTCCGACAAGATCCGCCCAAAAGTCTTCCCAGGAAAGAGAGCGTCCGGGAATCAGCGCCTGGACTCCTTCGTGAACCACGGCAAACAGGAGCAGAAGCAGGATCGTCCCCGGCAACCAGTCCCTGACGGGGATCCCCTGTTTTCTCCGGGGGCGAAATCCGAAAAGCAAAAGCATGAAACCGAGGGCATGGAGGACCTTGTCACGTCCTTCCTGCTGAAAAGCCTCCGGGATCGCCTCCTTCATCATTGAGCCCGGCAACCAACCGGCAAGGAGGGCGAGTCCAATCAACAGCCAGGGAAACCAGCGACCGAGCAGGGCCCCCCTCAATGACGATCCCCGTGCCCGGAGTCTCGCTGATTTCCAAGAGCCCGTTCCAGAAGAGCCATACGGACCGGAACTCCAGCAGCAACCTGTTGCAAAATTCTCGATTGGGGACCGTCTGCCACCGCATCGGAAATTTCCACACCACGGTTCATCGGTCCGGGATGCAAAACACACATTTCCGGTCCACATCTGGCAAGGCGATCTTCATTCAACTGGAATCGGTCAACATACTCCTGAACCGAGAGAGCCATCCCCCCCTCAATCCGTTCATGCTGGATCCGCAACACCTGAATCGCATCCAACTCCGACAAACGGGAATCGAAGTCATGACAGGTTTCCACACCGGGAAGCCAGCCTCCTTCAGAGACAAATTCCTCAGGACCGAAGAGGATCACTCGAGCCCCAAGGGCAGTAAATGCCACCATATCACTCCGCGCGACACGACTGTGGGCAACATCCCCGAGAATGCCGATACACCGACCTTCCAGGCTCCCCCACTCATCAAGCAGGACTCGACTGTCCAGAAGTGCCTGACTGGGATGGGCCCGGGTTCCACCACCGGCATTGAGGACACCGGCTTGACAACGATCGGCCAAATGACGAATCACTGCATCATCACGGTCTCGAACGACCAGCGCACCCGCCCCCAGCGCTTCGAGAACCTGTGCTGTATCCAGCAGGGTCTCGCCTTTTTTCAGACTCGACGTCTCTGCAGGCAATTCCAGAAAGGGTACGCCCAATCTCTGGCACGCCACCTGAAAGGAGAGAGAGGTCCGTGTACTCGGTTCGGAAAACAGGAGAGCGACGGACTTTTCGGAAGTGCCCTGCTGGGTAGCAGGGGATTCCCGTAACTCTGCAGCTCTTTCAAGAATCGCTGTGATTTCTTCAGGCTGCAGGTCGGCAAGCTCTACCAGGTTCCAGCCGCTGGCGTCGGTCAACGATGACATTCGCCTGCTCCTTCCAAAAACCCTGAAATCAGTTCTGCTATACCCGATTCACGAATGAGACAACTTCGCAGTTGCTCCAGAAAGATGACATGCTCTGCAAGGAAGGGACAGGGCTGATTCGGGTCGAATTTTTGCCCCCCATGCAACAGGTCCAGAATCGCAGTTTCCAACTGCGGGATCCCTTCCCCGGTCACCGCCGATACCCGGATGGCATCGGTATTCAGGGCAAATTGATCAGCATCCCACTCGTCGCACCGGCTGTGAACGATCAATGATTCCGGGTGAGATCCAGTCCCCCGCTCAGCCTGCCCCGGCAGCACCAACTCAAGAACCAGATTCGCGCGGGAGATTTCTTCGCTCAGCCTTCTCAAGCCTTCCGATTCGACAGGATCATCGGTCTCGCGGGTGCCAGCTCCATCCACCAGGATCAGGGGCCAGCCGTTAATCAGTGCATGAGCCCGAACCAGATCACGGGTCGTCCCCTCAATGGGAGTGACGATGGAACGGTCTTCACCAATCAAGCGATTGAACAAAGTGCTTTTTCCGGCATTGGTCACCCCAGTGAGCACCACCGTCGGAGGATTGATCATCTGCAATCCGATTGCTGCATGACCCAACAACTCCTCTACCCGATCCAATACAGGAGGTTCCTGCTGCCATAAAGCCACCTCCCCGGCAAAACCTGACGCGGAAGATTGAATCAGAAGAAAAGAACAGGCCTCGTCACTCGTCGCGTTCGGAAGTTCGCTCAGTGCTTGGCGACGAATCCTGTTTGCGGAATCCTGCATTCCTGACCCAAAGATGGCTTTCTTTTTGGAGCATGATCGAGCCCCCAATGTCACGCACCGATCGAGAACACGATCCAGGATCAACCGGTTTCCATGAGTCGTCAGCAAAAAAGCCTCTTCAGAGGAGGTCCAACGCAAGCAAACGACGTCATCGATGACTTCACCGTGTTCATCGAGAATATCCGCATGCCAACAATCCTGAGGAGAAGTTCGCGACAGCAATTGTTCCAGCAACTCCCAAGAACCCTGCCCGTTGAGAAAGATGCCATGAAGGGCCGCTGCCCCAAATCCTGTCACGGCTTCGACGCTGACCATCAACCCTTCCCCTGTTCTGAATCCACTCTCTCAAGAGCGAGCTCCAGCCCATCGAGAACCAGGCCAGGAATCACCTGGGCTGCAGGAAAATCACTTTGAAGGCGGTGTGCATCCCCACCGGTCAGAACGGTGACGACCTCCACCTCAGCACTCGCCTTCAACCCCGATTGAACCCGGGAATGGAGAGCGGCGATTCCGGTGCGATAAAGCGTTTCAATACCGCCCCCGAGAGCCTGTACCGTTTCCCGAGCCCAGGGGGACGAGACTGACTCGGAACTCCCGTCGGGAAGTTCGGGAGCTGCCGCCGAGAGCGAAGATTTCAAAGCTTCCCACCCGGGAGCAATCCAGCCACCCAGAAGAACGCCCTCCGGTGAAACAGCATCCACCGTCACCGCTGTTCCCGCATCGATGATGACTGCGGGGGCTCCACCATAAAGACTTCCCCAGGCCAGCGCAGTCAGAGCCCTGTCTGCTCCGGTTTTTTCGGGGTGATCCGTCTCGACCGAGACCCCTTCCGCCGATCCATTTTCGATCCAGAGGATGGGAAATGCCGAGAGGTGAAGGAGGATTTTTTCAAGAGTAGCCCGGTGGCTTGGACGCAAGCAGGAGATCGCGACACGAAGTGGCTCCCCTGACTCATCAGACCATTCACTGATACAGGCCTGTAAGGTCTCGAGAGTGGCGTGATCCTCACGCAACTCTTCACCCCTGCGCCTCAGGCGCCAGTGGATACGGGTGTTTCCAACATCGATGACCAAACTGTCCACGGTCGCCTCCTGTCAGGAAGGATACCGTGATCCGGAGGCAGACCCCAGCCATCGTGGCTAGTAATCGAAGTCGAAATCTCCCATGGCATTCCCCTTCACGACCCCTCTTAGCTCGAGTTGGAGTTCTTCGGGGAAATCGGAGAAGGCGAGTGCGTCATCCAGGGTGATTCGGTCCGCACGATAAAGGTCACGCAACGACTGATTGAAGGTCCGGGAACCGAAGTGCTCGCCATCACGAACCGCACTGTGCAGTTCATGGGTTTTACCCTCACGAAGCAACTCCCGAATCGTCGGACTGTTAATCATCATTTCCAAAGCCGGAATCCGACCCTGTCCATCGAGTGACGGGACCAATCGCTGACAAACCACACCGGAAAGAACCAGAGACAACTGGAGACGAATCAGATCATGCTGGTGCGGAGGGAAGAAGTGGATAATTCTCTCCACCGTTTGAACCGCATTGACAGTATGCAACGTGGACAGGACCAGATGCCCTGTTTCCGCTGCCGCGATCGCCGCTTCCATCGTTTCACGGTCGCGCATTTCACCAATCAGGATGACATCCGGACTCTGACGCAGGGAATGTCGAAGTGCCGTCGGAAATGAGTCGGTATCGATCCCCACTTCCCGTTGATCGATGATGGATTTGCGATCACGGAAGGTAAATTCGATGGGATCTTCGATCGTCACGATATGACGATTGACCGTTTCATTGATATGGTGAACCATCGAGGCAAGAGTCGTCGATTTTCCGGATCCCGTGTTTCCCGTGACAAGCACGAGTCCACGCTTCTGCATCGCCAAACGGGTCAAGGTCTCTTCAGGCAAACCCAACTCATCAAACCCGGATACATTTTGTGAAACATGACGGAAAACAAATCCAAGTTGGCCACGCTGATGGAAAATATTGACCCTGAAACGACCGATCCCGGGCAGATCATATGAGGTGTCCACGTCCAACTTTTGGGGCAAGGCTTCGGGTCGTGAATCCTGGATGATCTCTAGAAACTCCTGAGATTTTCGCGGGGAGATCTCTTCGCAATCGAGAAACTTGACGGCGCCATCAACCCTCAATGAAGGCGGGCAGCCAACCTTGATAAACAGGTCAGAAGCGTTCTCGGTCACCATACGGCGCAATAATTCGTGAAATTCCATCGTCTCTCCCTGGATCAAGGGGGTCCCCGCGGGGACATGAAGGTCCATAGAAGAATACGATGAGGTCTCAGGATCGTCGAAAACGGGTCTCAGGGGCTATTCGGAAGGATTCAGCAGCCTCCAGAGCTGCTCGAGGACGGTCCGGATTCCGTCTCCTGTCACCCCTGAAATCACCATGACCGGTTCATTCAAACGCTCCTGAAGTTCGATCCGGATCTTTTCCACTTCTTCGGCTGGCAACAGGTCCGACTTGTTGATCACTGTGATCATCGGTCTATCCGCCAACTCTGTGGAGTGGGCCCCCACCTCACCGCGAATCACCTCATGATCATGAACGAGTTCGTCGATTTCCCGATCGTGGGGATCCAGGAGATGCAGCATGACCCGGGTACGTTCCAGATGCTTGAGGAATCCGATTCCCAATCCGACGCCGTCCGCAGCCCCTTCAATCAATCCAGGCACATCTGCCAATACGATTCGTCGGAAGGTATCCAACTCGGCGATTCCCAGCTGGGGACTGAGGGTGGTAAAGGGATAATCTGCAATCTTTGGGTGTGCACTGGAGACGCGTGAGAGAAACGTGCTCTTGCCAGCATTCGGCAAGCCGAGGAGACCCACGTCTGCGATCAGTTTCAGTTCCAGATGAACCCGACGCTCCTCCCCCTCTTCACCCGGGGTGAACTCCCGAGGGCTCTGATGGGTGGACGTCGCAAAGCCGGTGTTTCCACGGCCACCTTCCCCACCCTTGGCGATGACGAATTCCTGCTCCGACTCAGCGAGGTCCACGATCATGTGACCTTCCTCGTCGTACACCATCGTACCTACCGGAACGGAGATACGCAGATCTGCGCCCATTCGGCCTGTCTGGTTTTTGCTGGAACCCGGACGTCCCTTTTCAGCCTTGTGAACCGGTCGTCCGGTGAAATCGAGGAGAGTCTGAACGTGGGGATCGGCAAAGAGGATTACATGTCCGCCACGGCCGCCATCACCGCCGTCAGGCCCGCCCCGGGGAACATATTTCTCCCGGCGAAATGAGCAGCAGCCGTCCCCGCCTTTACCGGCGTAGACGTTAATCCAGGCTTCGTCAACGAAGCGGATGCTCAAGGGAGGTCCTGACGAGTTCGGTGATCAGGATGCGACGGGATCGATGTGAACGCGACGACGGGTTCCAAAGCGAACTTTTCCGTCGACGAGGGCGAACAGGGTGTAATCCTTGCCCATGCCCACATTGTGACCCGGGTGGAACTTGGTTCCACACTGACGCACCAGAATGTTGCCGGCGATCACATTCTCGCCGCCAAACTTTTTGACTCCACGGTGTTGGGCATTTGAGTCGCGCCCGTTGCGTGAGGCGCCCTGACCCTTCTTATGTGCCATAGTCTCTGCTCCTGTTTCGGTTTTCAAAGTTGGTGAGGCGTAGCCGTCACCCACTGAAAATCTCTAGCTGGCGATCTTGCCGATGCGAACCTTGATGTACTTCTGGCGATGGCCTTTGCGGCTATGGGAATTCTTGCGACGACGGAAACGGTGGAAGATGACCTTCGGTCCCTTGACCTCACCGATCACTTCCGCTTCGACGGATGCACCATCCACCAAAGGGGTTCCACAGACGAAATCTCCACTGCCAGGCTCGATGGCCAACACTTCAGAAAACTGAAGAGTGCTGCCCGCATCAGCTTCACGATAATCGAGGAAAAGGGTCTCCCCTTCCTCTACACGGTATTGACGACCACCGTCGCGAAAGATCGCGTGCATGGTTCCTCTTTCTTCTCAACGACTCTCATGAGAGTCGATTTCATCAATTTATTGAATCGCCGATTCCCCGAACATTCTCGGGAAAGCTTCAGCGACACCCCTCTGGACCACATGCGGATCAGGGGCGATCCCTAACGATACCGGATGGCCCAGCATTCTGGCGACCAATCTTTGCCAGATTCCAGGATGATTCTTGCCCCGGTCTGCTGCTCCAAATCCCCAATTTCTTCGGCCCTGCCCTCCTTGAGAAGGTCAAAAACCCCCTCTCCGACCGTCACAATCGCCTCCTGAGTGCCATTTTCAGCCAATCCACGGGTTAATTCCCGCATCAGGCCCGGGGCCAGGCGATGCTCCTCCCTCACCGAACCGCGTCCGTTACAGGTGGGACAGGAGGTCCGTCCGAGCCGGTTTTTGGATGGGCCCAGCTTCTGCCGAGTGAGCTCAAGCAGACCGAATCGGGACAGCGGCGCATACCAGATCTTTGCCCGATCTTCTCGGGTACACGCTCGAAACGCCTCTTCAAGACGGGATTTGTGGTCGGTTTCCAGCATGTCGATAAAGTCACAGACGATCACACCACCCAAGTCCCTCAGACGGATCTGCCGGGCAACTTCTTCAGCGGCTTCGAGATTGGTTTGCAGCGCGGTGTTCTCCAGATCGGAGGCGGTCAGGTCTCTTCCAGAGTTGACATCGATGGCGACCAGCGCCTCCGTCTCCTCGATCACCAGTGCTCCCCCGGAGGGCAACTTCACATTGCGGTCGTAGATGCTGTCGATCTGGCTTTCGAGTCCCCGATGGCGAAAGAGGGCTGTCTTTCCACGATAGATCTCCATCTTCAGATCTCCGGTGTGTGGCCAGCGTTGGCGATCCGCCAACAACTGCTTTCCCATTTCATCATCATCGATGATCACTTCGGAAACAGATGAGGTCCAAAGATCTCGAGAGACTTTTCTCAGCAGATCCACTTCACTGCGAAGTTTTGAAGGGGCTGAAGTTGCCTCGGCCTTCTGAGACAGCTGTTGCCATTCCGAAGAAAGACCTTCCACCTCTTTGATCAGATCCACCTCCTCGATTCCTGAACCGGCAGTGCGAATGATGACACCCGCTCCGGGAATCGAAGGCATTTTTTCTGCGACCTGTCTCAATGACTCGCGATTTTCCGCATCGATCTTCCGCGAAACTCCAGGGCGGGCGACTCCACTGAGAAGGACCAGAGACCTGCCCGGAAGTGAAACAAAGGTACTGACACTCGGCCCCTTTTGACCGATGGCATCCTTTGAAACCTGTACGACCAACTCCTGGCCACTGCGCAGGCAGTCCTGGATCAAACCTTCACCCCGCTTGCGCGGAAACGAGTCGTTGAGGGTGAGCAGGGAGACCGACTCGCCCCTGTCGTAAGCAGGATGCAGATCGGCAAAATGCAAAAAGGCGGTCCGGTTTTCACCAATATCGATGAACGCAGCCTGAATCGCCGGTTCCACATTGACGACCCGACCCAGATAGATGTTGCCAACGAGAGTCCCTCCCGCTCGCTGATACTCACGGTGGTACTCCCACAGACGGCCCGAATCAGCGACCAGGCCAACACGGGTTTCAGAGTCGACCTTTGTTTGAACCAGCAGTCGCATGGAGAAAACACTCCTGTTATCGGGGAGATCAAAGTTGAACTTCGGTGATCGAACCGGGTCTCCAAGATAGCCTCCCGTCCCCAAAGGTCCAGAGAACAGGAAGAGCAATAAAAAAGGCTTCCACGATAAAACCGTGGAAGCCTTCTAATTCAACTTTTACTGTCAGATCTAGCGACCCTCTTCGGAAGTCTCTGCAGGAGTCACCTCGACGGCACCCACTGCTTCGCCTTCCTCCTCCGTTTCACCGGTCGTGGTCGGCTCACCGTACTTCTCCTTGAAGTAGTCCCAACGCTCTGCCTCGCGCAGGGCGTTCTGGTAGATCTCTTCGCTGACATCGCTGCTCTTGATGATGCGCGGAGTCACGAGGATCAGCAGGTGGTTTACGTCCGCCTGACGACGACGCCACTTGAAAGCCTCCCCCAGATAAGGAATATCTGAAAGAAACGGAATCGCCGATTCGATCTCGACGCGACGCTCGGTGTGCAAACCACCAATCACCGCCGTCTGTCCGTCACGGACACGCAGGTAGGTGACCACGGTCTGGCTGCTCTCCCTCGGGAGATCGATGAAGGCACTGGTGCCACTGCCAGGATCACTGAAGCGGAAACGATCGAATCCGGGAATGTCCGAAGTGTTACCCACCAGAGTTGAGACCTTCGGAATCACATTCATGTAAATCATGTCGGTTCCGGGGATCACGTGGGGAGACACATAAAGAGTGAATCCCACATTGACCGGAGAACGGGAGTTTTCGTCGATGGAGACGGTCACGTTTCCGTTCTGGTCCTGCTGCACATTCTGCACCGCAAACGGCACTTCCTCACCGACGAAGATCGTCGACGGGTAATTGTCGAGAGTGGTCAGGAACGGCTGCTGGACGATCTTCGAGTTTTCGTCGTCCTTGACCATCGAGATGAGCAGCTGGGTCTGGGTAAAGTCGAGAACTCCGAGAGCCTGGTAAGGAACACCAATACTCTGCATGTTTCCGATGTCAAAGGGCCACGTGCCTCCGTTGGAGACCACGGAACCGTTGTAGATCGGCACACCGGTGGTGGCATCCGGAATCACTCCCAGACCGGAGAGATCTGCAAAGTTGGAAGAGGGCGAGGCTCCACGAGCGCTGAGACGGAATCCGTCGCGGCCCGGGGTATTCGGGTCATCCAGTTTGAGTCCGGTTTCAAGAATGTCGTCGTTGGCGGTCGAGATGAACTTCACTTCCACCTGAACCAGAGCAGGTTCCACATCGATTTCGGCGATGATCTCGGCGATTTCGTCGAGACGAGGTGCAATGTCCTTGACGATGATGGAGTTGGTTTTGACGTCAAAATCCATCTCTCCCCCTGGAGACAATGCGCGACGCAATGCTCTCAGGAGAGTGAACTCCTCTTCCGAATCAGTGATATTGGTCCCCAGGCTTCCGGCCTGCTTCTCGATATCCGAGATGATGGCCACGTACTGCTCCGGAGGACGAATGTAGCGCAGCTGGTAGATACGGGTTTCCTGCTGCTGAGTCAGTTTCTCGGGAGAAACGATACGCAGAATCTCGCTGACTCCCTCACGCTCGCTGACAACCACATATCCTGCGGTCTTGACGATGGTGTTGAGGGCCTCACGCCAGGGCACGTCTCTCAGGGTCAGGCTGACCTTTCCCTGAACGTCTTCCGAAATAACGATGTTGGCACCGGACTGCTTTGCAAGCAGCTCAAGAACCACAGCCAATTCGGCATCTTGAAATTCAATGTTGATTGAAGGGGGCTGGGTGAAACGAATCAGGCGATCGCTGACTTCCACGACCACACAGTTGGTTTCACGGGCAAGAATATCGAGGGCTTCTCGCCAGTCGATGGTTTCAAGAGTCAGAGTGACGCTCTCCTCGACCTGGGGATCGACAACGATGTTCACTTTGACCTGATCTCCGATCTGGCTCAGCACCTCACGAAGGTCCTTGTCTCGAACATCGATGGTCACAAGGTCGACACCACCGGTCGCCTGCATGGCGGCGGTAAAGTCCGTTGCAAAAAGGGCAACGCAGAGTGTCGCCACCAAAATCAGCATTCTCATCTTCAAATTCCTCCCAAAAGGGACAGGATCACGACATTCCCGACTCGGTGTCAGGACTTCCTGATTTATCTATCGGTCGAAAAAGCGCCCCACCTGAGGGCCAGAACGACCTTTTTTCAGCAAAATCACGGGTTTATCGGACCCGTGATCAAAATCTTCCAAATCGACGCTCGATCATCTCGCCCTCAAAGAGGAACACGAGACGGTCCCGGTGAACCTCCTGAAGGACCGCACCCTGAATCTCTCCCCCCAAGGCCACCCATTCGCCATCGACGATGGCGTGGGATCCCTCAGCGGAAATGGCAACTCCATCAATCTCGATGGAACGGGAAAGAAACTTACGAATCACATCACTGCGATCACGGAGTTGAGTGGCGGCCATGCTGACGAGGGTTGAAGTGGTCGCATAGGTCTCACCGGATTCCTCGATATCACGGGCAAATCGTTGAATCTCGGAGTGCAAACGGTTCACAGTTTCAAAATCATTGTTGGCAAAGGCACGTTTCATACGATCCAGGCGTGCACGGCTCTCCTCGTAGAGATGACGAACCCGAATCTCTGCCACACCGTCCTCAAGATCCTGAAGACGTTCACCGATCGCTTTCAGTTCTGCAGCCAGCTCGGGCTGGTCAAAACGCTTCGATTCCTCAGTGATCTCCATGATCACTTTGTAGGCATCGGCAGCCGTACCATGCTCGCCATTCCTGACGGAGAACTCGACCCTGGAAATCGCTTCACGGGCTTCATTCAGCATCTTTCTTTGATCTTCGACAGCGAGGTAACTGAAATTACTTCCAGCCTCCGCAACCCCGGATCCTTTCCAGGGTGCAGTGAACGGATCTCTGTGAATTCCATCATTCAGGAGATAACGCTCCAGTTTGAGTGCAGAGCGAACAAATCGGGTATCCGAGGTGAAACGCCCAAGAGCAGGAAACTGACCGACAGCTCGAGCGATATTCATTCCTCGCGAAGCCGCTTCATCCAGAAAACGATATACCTCAGCATCCTTTCCGGATGCCGCAGAAGTTTCGGCGAGAAGCAGGTAGGCAATCGCTTCCTGACCACCGTAATCGATGTACTCCTGAAATTTGGCTGCAGCCTCCTCGAGGTGACCGTGACCGTTCTCGATGGTATTCAGGCGTCGATGCACCAAACCCAGAGTCAGGTGATAATCCGCATTGTAAGGACGCAAACTCACCAGCTCTGAAAGGCCTTCAAAAGCTCTTTTCCACTGTCCCCGACGAAGTTGCTCTTCACATGCCTTGCTCAATTCGGCGATGCGACGATCTTCTTCAACCTTGACGGTTTCTGCTGCCTGTTCCTCGACCGGGCCGGTAGCAGGCAAGACCTCCGTATCCGGGCGCTGTAACAAGGCCACTTCAGAGCTTTCGTCTGAGCTCCCACTCGCTGCACTGAGAGTTTCGGCAGAATCCAGAGAGTCAGTCGATTCCAAAACAGAATCCGACTCTGAATTGACGACAGAATTCTTTTCTGCCGCTGCCGTCATTTTATTGGCAGAATCAACAACGGAGTCGGATCCGATGAAACTGCTCACCAGATAAAGGACCACTACCGCGCAAAAGCCGGCAACCAAAGTCCATTTCTTTTCCTTGATTTGATCCAACATCACTGCATCTCCTTGGCATTCACCGACTTCTCTTTGTAAACGTACGTTGAGATTTCAATGGTGAAGTTTTTCTTGGGTTGGGAAGCCGCAGAAAGATCATCGCTGCGATCGATGGGGAAAAGATCAAAGGAATCCACACGCAGGAAACGGGTGTGATTTTCGACCAGGTTCACAAAGCGGTGAAACTGGCTAAACTCCCCCAGCATTTCAAAACGGTATTTGTGACGCTGGAATTGACGTGTGGCATTTCCACTGGCGGGAACGGATCTGCCTCGCTTCGAAGGGGCCACGTCTTCAACAGCAACAGGCTCCGCACCGGTCACGACCAATCCACTCTCTTTGCAAAGTTGGGTGATCGTATCCACGAAAGCATCCCTGAGTACTTCGTCTTCACGGGGCAGGATCTCGGTGTATTCCTCGACGATCCCCTCAAGCTCCTGCAATTCACTGACGAGGTCGGGAATCCGATCCTTCTTGAGCAGTGCAGAAGCCTCACGGGCTTCGAGTTGCTCCAGAGTCGAGCGGGTTTCACTGTTCTTGCTACTGAGGTTCCAGCCGACGACCATTTCAATACAGAAGAACACACCACAAATGGCGGCGAGAACGATCAGTTGTTTCTTTTCATCCATGTTCATTATTGGCCACCCTTCTGCCCGGGGTTTGCCACCGGAGGATCATGGAGAGGTTTCAAATCGATACCGATAGAGCTTCGAAAGTGCTCCGGAGTCTCTTCGGTCTTCTCGACTTTCTCCCATGAGAGCGGCTTGAAGCTGAGGAAATCTCCGAAGAAGGAGTCTGGGAATGCACTGACATCGACGAGGTCGGTGTAGAAGCGATTGTCTTCCTGCAGGCTCTTGCGGAAACGGGTCAGTGCGACCGGGTCTGAACCCGTGGAAACACAATCCATGACGAGACTGCCCCCCCTTTGCTGACTACCCGGAGTCCATTTGTATTCGCTCTCTTCCAGGAGATGGACCTGAAGTGACGTGATCCAAAGATCATCCGGAACTTTGGATACAAGCTGGTCCAACTTGGGTGCCCAGAGAATGCGACGATTCTTGATCTTGATGATCGAACCTTCGCGTTGACGGTAAAATTGGATGTCCGATTCGATTCGATCGACCTCCAAAGCCTCTTGCTCAAGGCTTTTCACCTTTGCAGCTTTAGCTTCGGCATGGGCCTCCATCGTGCCTTGGGCGATCCACATCCAGAAGAGGCCAATGGCCCCCAGTGCCACGGCAGCGACGCTGCCGAGAACAGAATAGAAAACCGAACGGGGCGTGTTGGCAGCCCGTTGGAGATCCTGAGGTAGCAGATTGATCTTGATCAACTGAAGAGTCCTTTCCCGAGCGCCTAGACGCAGTCCTGAATACGGGAACCGAGTCCCAGGGCCACAGGCAATTGAACGAGGTGCTCCTGGAGAGCCTCGACGTCGACCAGATCCTCACGAACCTTGATCATCGCCAGGGGATCCCACGTTTTGACATCGCGCTCAAAGACCCTTTCAAAGGTTTCCTGCAGTCCCACGGTCTGGCTGGCACCGCCACTGAGGAAGACCTCCTCAACAGGGAAATCAAACTGGTTTTCGAAGTAGTCAAAGGAGAGCTGAATCTCCCCGGCAATCTCATCGAGAATCGGTTGGACGGCATTGGCCACCATCTGTTCGTTCCCTTGGGGATCGCACTTCAGGTCTTCTGCTTCTGCTTCGTCCAAATGTTCACGACGGGCAATGGCATCGGTCAGATCCTTGCCGCCAAGGTAGATCTCCCGTGAGAAACAAGAGGTTTTACCTCGGACGATATGAATGTTGGTTTTGGTCGCACCAATATCCACCAAGGCGACTGCTTTATCAGAATCTTCATCCTGAACACCCGCTTCAGTGCGCAAATCAAAGGAGTTGCCCAGAGCAAAGGTATCGACATCGACGACCGTAGGAACAAGTCCCAGTTCCTGCACCTGATCGATGTGGTCCTGAAGAAGATCTTTCTTGACGGCAACCAAAATACTTTTCATCTCGTCGGAGGCTGCGTCGTCCTCACTGTGAGCTTCAATTTTCTGGCCGTCGATGGAGACCTCGTCACGATCAAAGGGGATATATTTGTCCGCCTCGAGACGAAGAGTTTCCTGAAGTTCATCGTCATCCAGATTCGGAAGAGTGATGTAGCGCACCACGACTGATCGCCCTGAAACCGAGGTTGCCACTTTCCGACAACGAATCCCCGATTCACGAAGAACCGCCTTGACGGTATCGAGTGTCTCTTCAGGGGAAGGGATCTTCCCCCATCCGAAGCCGGTCAGTTCCAGACCTTCGGAGGTCCGGGTCAACTCGACGACTTTGACTTCGTCGTTACCGATATCGAGTCCGACCAGTGATTTCTGTCTTGAAAACATTCTCAAGCCTTCCAGTCACACCGCTGGTGTGTGGTTTGGGTTTCAGCCAAATGCAGCTGCAACCCGGATCGACTCCCCGGAAAAGCCCAATTGGCACCGGGAGGGACCCTCTGGAAGGTCCCGAGAAGATTACGACGCAGGAAAAAATGCGGCAAACCGGTGACTTCGGCTCACCAGGGGGGATTACCCCTAAATCAGTCTGGAAGCGACCTCAGGCAGGTTTTCGAGGGCCCACAGGCGCAATTCCCGGGAGATACTCTCACCGTCCGATAACTGCATACACCTGGAAGCCAGACCCCGGACCTCGTAGTCAGCAAGATGGCGAATCACCTGCTTCACTTCCGGAATCAACTGCGGAGTGATGGAAAACTCGCGCAATCCCAGCCCCACCAAAAGGGGCAGATGGATCACCTCAGAAGCCATCTCTCCGCAGAGACAAACACGGATGTCGTGCTCTTCCCCCACCCGAATCAGAGAAGAGATCAGTTGCAGTACGGCGGGGTGCAAGGGGTCATAAAGATCTGCGACCTGTTCATTACCCCGATCCACAGCAAGGGTGTACTGAACCAGATCGTTGCTGCCGACACTCAAAAAGGAGACCCGATGAGCAACATGATTGGCAACGAGAGCCAATGACGGAACTTCGACCATCACCCCAACAGGAATGTTTTCGTCGAACTCGACCCCTTCTGTTCGTAACTCATCACTGACTTCATCGATGATCTGCAGACTGCGATCCAATTCGGGAATCGTGGTGATCATGGGCAACATCAAACGGACCGGTCCATGGACTCCCGCTCGAAGAATTGCACGGATTTGAGCTCTGAAGGGTTCCGGATTCGCCAGGCACCAGCGAATGGAACGACAGCCGAGGAAAGGGTTCTCCTCATCTACCGACCCCTCCGGCAGTTTGTCGCCTCCGAGATCGAGGGTTCTTACAGTCAGTGGCAACCCATTGAGAGATTTGAGAACCGCAACGTAGTGCTGGTAATGGAAATCCTCGCCGCTCTCCGGGGACTGAAGGTGTATGAACTCTGAACGGAACAATCCGATCCCTGCGGCCCCCCACTCCACGGCAGATTCCACCTCCGTTGGCAATTCAACGTTGGCGTGAACTTCGAGGCGATGGCCATCAATCGTCTCTGCGGGCAGAGAAGCCTGACTTCGGAATTGTTGGGAAATCCGTTTCATTTCCCTTGAGCGAGCCTGGTGCTCTTCAATCTGTTCCTCGGTGGGATCGATGATCACAACACCGCGGTAACCGTCGATGATGACGAGATCTCCACCGACGACCGATGTCGCCATATCGTCAATTCCGACGACAGCGGGGATCCCCAGAGCTCGAGCCATGATGGCAGTATGTGAGGTCTTGCCTCCCACAGACGTGGCGAATGCCACAACCTTCTTCGGATCCAATTTGGCTGTCTGCGCTGGAGTCAAGTTGTGCGCGATCACCGCTACTTCTGAGTCCAGGTTTGACAGTGTTTCAATTCGAGTTCCCAGCAGGGTGCTCAACAACATCTTCTCAACGTCTTGCAGGTCATGGACCCTCTCAAGAAGAAGTGGAGATTTGGATTCCTGCAATTTTCTCACATATCGGTTCATGACCCGACTGAGAGCATGCTCAGCAGTGAAGCACTGTTCTCGTATTGCCTGATGAACCTCAGCGTGCAAAGTGGGGTCCGCAGCCAAATCCCTGTGCACAGACAGAATCCGTGCATGGATCTCGACCTCTCCCTCCAACTGCTGGATTTCCTTTTCCAACAGGCGATTGGAATCGCTGACGGCTTCCTCAAACCGTTCGACCTCTGCTTCCACCTCGCTCTTGGGAATAAAGCGCTGAGGGATACGAATCTCTTCAGAGTCGAGTACGAGTACCTCGGCAATGGAAATGCCAGGACTGACAGGGATTCCTCGTTTGATTTCCATTAGCGGATCTCCTCAGACGCCATGAAAATCCTTGCGAACGAGGTCAGAAAGAGCCTCCAACGCTTCCGTGGCATCGGCTCCATCCGTGACGATCTCGATTTCATCGCCCAGTTGGGCACCCAGCGTCATGACGGAAATGATGCTTTTGCCATCCACCTCACCCCCGCCTACCTTGCGCACCAGAACGGCGGCATCGAATCTTTGCGCCAAACGCACAAACTCTGTAGAGGCACGAGCATGGAGCCCGGAAACATGAGTAATCTTGAGTTGAGCACTTTGTTCACTCACAGATTGAATCCCATCCTTGTCAGAGCCAATTCACAGATCAGCCTGCCTATCAGATCGGGTCTGTGGCGGGCAATTCGTGAATTGTGATCGATAAGATCACTCGTTGTCACGCGGACTCCCCTTCCACCCAGATCTCCCCGGTAAACTACTGGATCACACTTGCGTGAAGAGTAAGCATTCAGCATGTCATCAGAAAAGGTTCCATCGTGGGCCAGTACCTGGTGAATAATGGTTTCGCCGGCATGACGCTCGAGAGCATCCAAATGATCTGCCAGCCCCATCTCGTCCGTTTCACCGGGTTGAGTCATGACATTGGCGATGTAGATCTTCATCGCCTGGCTTTCAACTACCCGTCTGCGAATTCCCTCAATCAACAATGGGGGAATCACGCTGGTGAAGAGACTGCCTGGACCGAAAACAATGACATCAGCAGCTTCTATCGCTTCCGCCACATCCGCTGCGGGTTCCAGAACTCTGGGTCTCGATTCCACACGACTGATCGACTTGCCACTGCGAACGATCTGTTCCTCTCCCGTGGATTTGGTTCCGTCAGGATGAGTGGCAATCAAAGTCAGTTTCTCACCAATGGCTGGCAGCACCCTGCCCCTGACCCTGAGCAAACGATTCATTTCACGAATGGCAGAGTCAAAATCTCCATTGAGTCGGGTCAGCGCTGTGATCAACAGGTTGCCGACAGAGTGGCCCTCGAGCTCCGATTCTTCAAACCTGTAGTCGAGCAATCGCTCCCAAAGTGGCTCCTGACTGCTGAGGGCCAACAGACAGTTTCGAATGTCCCCGGGCGGAGCCATGTCGAAATCTTTGCGAAGACGACCGGAAGAGCCTCCGTCATCACTGACCGAAACCACTGCGGTGACCTCTACCGGTTGGTCCCTCAATCCGGAAAGAAGAGTCGACATTCCGGTACCGCCGCCAAAAGCGACAAGCCGGGGCCGGGGATTCTTCTCGGGTCGGGATCGATCGGGTCGCAAAAAACGGTCCTCTCTGGGCGTCTGAAAGGGCATTAAACGCCGCTGAAGTGATAACACGATCACCCCATCTGTTCCACGGAACGGAGATTCATGCTGCTGAAACGGGCGTAAATCGCCAATTGGAGTCGATTCAGATCGGCAGCAGATTCAGGAAGGAGCCCGATCAGCGACCCAAAAAGGGATCAGTATCCGTGCAATGAAGGGCTCGATCGGAATCGGTACTGACCTCGACAAGGAACAGTCCCTCAGGGGGTGCGGTAATCCCCGCTTCCCGACGATCGGTGGCCTCCAGAATTCGTGTTATCTGGTCACCTGAAATTTGTCCCCTGCCCACATCCACAAGGGTCCCAGTGATGTTGCGAACCATTCGATAGAGGAATCCATCCCCGACGACCTGAACCAAAATGTGCTGACCATGGGAATGTACTTTCAACTCATGAATGGTTCGAACCGTATCCTCCGGCTCGTCCTTCGATCGAGTGCGAAAAGAGGCGAAGTCATGACGACCCACCAGAGCTTGTCCGGCTTGGTGCATTGCTTCTACATCAAGGTCTGCACGTATCCACCAGCTGGTTTCTCCCTGAAAGAGAGATTTCCGCGGTCCATTCCAGATACGATAAAGGTAGCGCTTGGCGACGGCATCGAATCGGGGATGCCACTCTGCTGAAGTTCTCTCGCAGGAAACTATTTCGATGTCGTCCGGAGTGATTCCCTGCAGCGATTTTTGCAATTCGTCCGGTTCGTGGTTTCGATCGAGTTGCACCCTTGCAAGATGCCCCAAAGCATGGACACCGGTATCGGTCCTGCTCGAACCTTCCACTATTGCCACGTTTTCAGAAAGAACCGCGACAGCATTGCGCAGTTCCCCCTGAACAGTCCTGACTTCTGCGTTTTCCTGCCAGCCATGGAAGCGGGTGCCGTCATAAGCGACGACAAGTCGATAATAAAAACTCTCATCACCCAACAGTACGACTCCAAGCCTCGGCGATCTGAACCGTATTCAAGGCTGCGCCCTTGAGAACCTGGTCACCCACAATCCAGAGTTGAAGTGAATCAGCGAAGGGAGCACGCAGTCGCCCCACCGAAACCGGATGCGCTCCGGAAAGGGGACCGGGAGTCGGAGGATTCCCGGGATCCTCCTCAAAGATCACACCATTTGCACTTTGAAGAGCTTCGCGGGCCTTTGTCAGTCGTTCCTGATCTTCATGGTCGAAGATCAGAGTTGCTGCCAGTGAGTGGCACCGGGCAACAGGAACCCTGACACAGGTTCCCTGAACCACCAGATCCGGTACAGAGAGTATTTTCCGGCACTCGTCGAGCATTTTTCGCTCTTCTACGGTGACTCCATCACCATCGGCATCACCGATGGCTGGAAAAAGATTTCCGTGGATCGGAAATGGGAAGGGTTCACCGGGAAGAAACTCACCACCGGAGGACTCCCGTTCGAGGGCATCCAGCCCCGCTATACCTGCACCGCTGACCGCCTGGTAAGTATCCACCACGAGTCGCACCGGCCCCAAATGCCAAATCGGTTTCAGGGCCATCAACAGAATGATCGTTGAGCAATTCGGGTTGGCGATGATCGCTGGCCCACTGGGAATGACTTCACCATTGACTTCAGGAACCACCAGCGGAACACCCTCATCGAGACGGAAGGCGGAGGAGTTGTCGACCACTGCCACCCCCTGCTCAACGAAGCGGGGAGCCCACTCCCTGGAGGTACTCCCTCCAGCAGCAAAGAGAGCCACATCGATTCCGGACAGATCAAGATTCGAATCGAGCCCCTGCACCGTCAGCGATTCATCACGAAAGGAGAATTGCTTTCCTGCACTGCGGGGCGATGCGATCAGGAGCGGAGGTTCTTTTCCCAACGGCGAATTTTCGAGGAGGGCAAGCATCTCCTGCCCCACCACTCCCGTTGCACCGACGATGGCACTTCTCATTCGTCTTCCCCTTCACGTGAGCCGATCCAACCCATCACCGTCGGTAAAAAAACGATGAAGAGCAGGATCAGGACGATGGAAAAGATCTCCCAGAGACTGACGGCAAAGAGCATCAGTCTTGCTCTTCAACTCGGGGAGGCAGTTTCTTTTCGGAGATATCCGCTCTGATCTGCTGCATGAAAGTATCGAGAGGAATCGCTCCGAGATCTCCGACACCCCTTTGGCGCACGGAGACGGTTCCCGCTTCGGCATCTTTACCGCCGACGATCAACAGGTAGGGGATTTTCTCCTCCGCCCCCACTTTGATCTTGGCATTGACCCGTTCATTGGAGTCATCCATGGTTGCCCGGATTCCCGAATTCTTGAGAGTCGAATAGACCAGTTGTCCGTAGTCCACATGCTTCTCACTGATCGGCAAAACCCGGACTTGCTCTGGTGAAAGCCAAGTCGGGAACGATCCCTCAAAATGTTCGATGAGAATCCCGACAAATCGTTCAAAGCTTCCAAAGGGTGCCCGATGCACCATCACGGGGCGATGGTTTGCGTTGTCGGCTCCAGTGTAGTTGAGATCAAATCTCTCGGGCAGATTGTAATCGACCTGAACGGTACCCAACTGCCACTCTCGCCCGATGGCATCCGACACCACAAAGTCAATCTTGGGTCCGTAGAAGGCCGCTTCTCCCTCTTCCTCAGAGAAGTTTACCCCCAGAGTCTCTGCCGCATCCCGGCATGCCTGCTCAGCACGATCCCAACGGGCCGGATCACCGGTGTACTTGCTCGAATCCTTGTCGCGAAGTCCAACTCGGACACGGTAATCCTCAAGACCCAGTGCAGTGAGAACCAGTTTCACCAGATCCAGACAGCCACGTATTTCATCCGCGACCTGATCTTCGGTACAGAAGATGTGGGCATCGTCCTGGGTAAATCCGCGAACACGGGTGAGCCCATTGAGTTCACCCGACTGCTCCCAGCGGTAAACCGTTCCAAACTCTGCCAATCGAACCGGAAGGTCGCGGTAGGAACGTGGCTCTGCCGCATAGATCTTGATGTGGTGCGGGCAGTTCATCGGCTTGAGCATGAAGCCCTCCACCTCCCCCTCACCGATGCGACTGGAGAGCTCCGCACAGGAACAACCCTCATTGGAGAGGGCCTCCAGAAAATCACCGTTGATCAACGGCGGAAACTGGCTTTCCCGGTAATAGGGGAAATGTCCACTGGTGCGATAAAGATCGAGTTTTCCCACGTGAGGGGTGTAGACCATGTCGTAACCGGTAGCGATCAGACGTTCACGAATGAACTCTTCCAATTCCCGACGGACCACTGAACCGTTGGGCTGCCAAAGGACCAGTCCCTGCCCCACCGTCTCGTCGATCTTGAACAGGTTGTGACGACGCCCCACCACCCGATGATCCCTGCGCTTGGCTTCCTCCAGGCGATCAAGGTGTCGCTGAAGTTGGGCCGGGAAGGGAAATGCTGTTCCATAAACACGGGTCAGTCCATCACTGTTGGCATCGCCATGCCAGTAGGCACTGGCCACACTCATCAATTTGAAGGCGCCGATTCTTCCCGTACTCGGAACATGAGGCCCTCGACAAAGATCTTCCCAGTTCTCACCGGGGTTGCCGGTCGCATACCAGGAGAGTTGATCGGAACCGGCTTCGATAGCCCGTTCGGCATTGTCGATCTTGTACTTGCTGCCTTCTCCACGCACCTTTTCCAGACCCGCTTCCAGGTCCAGTTCGTAACGGGTGAAGGGGCGATCCTCTGCAATGATGGCAGCCATCTCTTTTTCGATGGCGGGGAAATCTTCACTACTGAGCGGTCGGTCCTCTGGAAAACGAATGTCGTAATAGAACCCCTGATCCGTGGGTGGACCGTAAACCAGTTGCGCACCGGGGATCACCCGTTCGATGGCTTCCGCCATCACGTGTGCACAGGAGTGTCTCACCAACTCGAGGGCTTCCGTGTCCGCTTCTTCCTTCTTGGAACCTTTGGTGATGATGCTGACATCAGAATCCCGCTCAATTGTCGCTCCGAGATCCTGTAATTCGCCATCCACTACTATTCCCAACGCCGCTTTCTGAAGGCGTTCGCCGATATCACCGGCCAACTCAAATCCAGTTACGGGTTGATCAAAGCTGCGCTGACTGCCATCCGGCAAAGTGATCGTGGGCATCGGTCATCCTCTCGTTGGGCATAATAGCGATCCTCTCAACATTTCGCCATCAGACCGGGATCTTGACCTGATGAGCGAATCGGTGACGATTCGTCAAGAAGGGAGGGATCTTGCACAGCGATCGCTTTGACCCACGCCTGAAGGTGATCCATGCCGACATGGACGCCTTTTTTGCGGCCGTAGAAGTCCTCGATGACCCCTCTCTTCGTGGAAAACCTCTCGTCATCGGCTATCCCGGCCCACGAGGAGTCGTTTCCACCGCCTCCTACGAAGCCCGCCAATTCGGGGTTCACTCCGCCATGCCCTCCACCGAAGCTCTTCGGCGTTGCCCTGAGGCGATTTGGAGATCACCCCGGGGAAAGCGATACGGAGAAGTCTCGAGGATCATCATGCAGGTTTTCCGCGAGTTCACCCCGACCATAGAACCTCTGTCCGTGGATGAAGCCTTCCTCGACATTTCAGGCTCACTGAAACTGTTTCACGGAGCATTGGCCATCGGCGAAGGAGTTCGACGCAGAGTCCATGAAGCCACGGGTGGGCTGACTGTCAGTATCGGTATTGCCCCCAACAAGTTTCTCGCCAAGCTTGCCAGTGATCTCGACAAGCCGGATGGCATGACGGTGGTCGACCCCGATGGAATACAGGAACTCCTTGATCCCCTGCCGGTAAAGAAAATCTGGGGAGTCGGCCCGCGCATGACCGAGGCTCTTCACGAAATTGGTCTGAAGACGATTCAGGATCTTCGAAAAGGTGGAGTCGATCTTCTCCAGCGTCGTTTTGGTGAAAACAGTGCACACCGCCTGTGGAATCTGGCCCACGGACGGGATGAACGCGGTTTTGGTGATCGAAGTCCGGCCAAATCGATCTCGACGGAAAACACCTTCTCAAAAGATATTTCCAGAGGGCCTGCTTCTGATCGATTCCTCAGAAATTCCGCAGAGGAGATCGCCGAGTCCTTGAGAAGGGAAGGTTGGCGCACTCGCACCCTTCGGCTCAAAGTCAGAATCTCTTCCTTCGAAACCTTCACACGCAGCAAAACCCTCGAAATACCGATTCAGGATGCCGCAACCCTGTATCAAACCGGACGCGAAATGCTCCGTGAGGTCGATCTGAAAGGGGAAGGCATCCGATTACTCGGCCTGGGAGCAGCCGGTCTGGTCTCTGCAGACGAACCGGTGCAAAACTCTCTCTTCAGTGACGAAAGCGTTCCGATACGGGATGAAAAAGTCACTCGCCTGATCGATCAAGCGATGACAGAAACAGGTTCACCGTTACTCAAACGGGGTTCCGTGGTGACCCCGCCCCCGGAAGTCTCCAGAGGAGGTCGCCGTGCTGCGACAACCGATGAAGAGGAAAAACTTCGTCGCTCGACAGATTCAGAAGATTCTCAGCGTAAGGATATTTAGCCCCGACCACCCGTGTGACAGGCCCCTGCTCATCGTCTGATCTCACGAGCCTTTGGATTGACGCACCCGTTCAACGATTTCGTTGTGGATTTCCGTGGCCTCAAGACTGGCGATGCCCGTTTCCCACGACCGGACGACCACTGGCCCTTCCTCAGGGTTTTCCACGGGCCGGCCGTGACTTCCACTGACCTGCGAAGGATCTGTCGAAATCACATCGAGCAGATTGCGGAATCCCAACTTGCGGGCCAACACCTTGCCCGCAATTTTCAGGGCAGGAAAACTCAGTTGCGGATCGACGAACAACTCTGCCGGGTCGTAACCCGGTTTCCGATGGATATCCACAGTTCGGGCATAGTCCGGTGCCCTGCGGTCATCGTTCCACCATGGGTACGCGAACCATGCGCCGGGCTCGGCGATCAGAACCATTTCCCCACTGCGTCGGTGATTCAGTCCGCTTTTAACCAGATCGTCTCCTTCGAGGATCCGATCCACCCCCTCCAGTTCGGACAATAGCTGGCGGATTCTTTTCACGTCACTGCCCTGCTGTACATAGACATGAGCGACCTGATGATCACAGACGGCAAAAGCCCTGCTGCGATGAACATCCAGGAGATCACCATGGGAAGTCACCTGAACATCCAGCTCTCCGGCTTCCGCCAGGCACCGGTTGGGAAAGATGGGACGATCCACGGCCTCGATGCCATATTCGGAGAGCACCATCGCCTCCGCCCCTTTTCCACGACACCCCTCCAGAAGCCTGTGAAGTTCCCGGTCGAGCTCAAGTCGTGATTGTTCTGCCTGGGAAGAGTCCGGGCCGTAACGCTGGTCGTCGTAATCCAGATGCGGCAGGTAGACGAGAAGAAGATCAGGATCCTCGTCGGAAGCAATTTTCAACGCGGAGTCGACGATCCAACGGGTCGAGGTAATCCCGGCACGGGGCCCCCAAAAATCGAAGAGGGGAAAGGTTCCCAGTTCCTGCTGCATCTTCACGGGAAGTTCAGCGGGCTCGCCATAGACGGAGGGGATCTTGCGGCCATCTGCCGGGTACTCCGGCCGCGGAGTCAGACTCCAGCGGGCGCCACTGCCCATGTTGTACCACCAGAAAAGATTGGCGACGTTGAAACCATCCTTTTGCAGGCGATCGATGAGGGTCGGCTTCTCAACCAGTGAACGGGATTGCAACCAGAAGCGGATTTCACGGGTATCCCGATGGTACCAGCCATTGCCGACGATACCGTGCTGGGCTGGTGTCTCGCCCGTGAGATAAGTCGCCTGGATTGACGTCGTCACTGCGGGAAGAGTCGGTGCAATGGAAGAGGAGGATCCTCCGTCTCTCAATGCTTGAAGAGAAGGCAGTGCAGAGACGTCTTTTTGCCGAAGGCCCACGGCGATGGCCACCACCAATTTCAACTCAGGTCCTCATTCCGTGCAGCAGTCTTCCTCGAGATCGTCACCGGAAACGGTCGGTTCTTCATCGGCCTCGAGCGGGAACAGGGTATCGACGATGCGCCGAAAGTCGGCAGCATCCTTGGCGACTGTGATTTCAGAGCGGAAGGCTCGCGCACCGCGAACCCCTCCCAGATAGCGGGCTGCAAACTTCCTCATCAGGACCGTTCCAAAGGGATCCCCATGAAGTTCGACGAGTTGACCATGATGGCGCAACAACTGTTCCCGTTGCTCCGCAAGTTGGGGTGGCTCCGGGACCGGTTCTCCACGCAGGGCCGCCGTGATTTCCCGGAAAACCCAGGGTGCGCTGAGACAGCGTCGAGCAACCATGACTCCAGCGGCTCCCGTATTTTGAAGCGTTTGCACAGCACTTTCTGCACAGCCCACGTCGCCGTTGGCGATCACCGGTATTGAAACAGACTCTACCACTTCTCGAATTCGCTCGTGGTTGACCGGTACACCGTATCCATCCTTGGCAGTTCGCCCATGGACCGTGATGGCGACCGCTCCTGCAGACTCTGTGGCACGAGCGACATCACAAGCGGTAATCTGATCCGGATGGGGACCCAGACGGATCTTGGCAGTGACCGGGACTTCCCCCGCTCCACGAACGGTAGCCTCGACCATCCGCGCGATCGTGGCAGGGTCCCGAAGCAGAGTCGCTCCTGCTCCCTGTTTTCCCATGATACGTTTCTTGGGGCAGCCGAAGTTCAGGTCGACGATGGAGATTCCAAGATCGACCAGACGGCGTGCCGCCTCCTCAACCATCTCGGGCTCGCGATCCCAAAGCTGAACACCCAGTGGCTTCGGTTCGTCGACGACACCGAACAATCTTTCCGGAGAGATCGTTCCCTTGATCCAGCCGCCGGCAGAGACCATCTCGGTATACATCAATCCACAGCCACCCAATTCCCGGACCAAACGCCGGAATACGAGATCGGTAAAACCTGCGATCGGTGCCTGGAGAACCGGAGTCGCCAACTCGAGAGGTCCCAGTTTCAGCGGAGCCACTTTTACCACAGCAGACCCCTCCCCTGTCCCCTTTGAATCGGGGTGGGAAGTTTCAGTCGCGACTCCTTCGTTCGCTTCCGCAGTCTGTAAATCTTTCACGGTCCGACTT
>JACETR010000070.1 GCA_013911165.1 Planctomycetota bacterium
GGCGCGTACCGTTGTTGATCTGCCCCAAAAGCTGCAGGGTTTCATCTTGGCCGAGGGCGGTCATGAAGATATTGCGGCAAAGCTTTTTCTGGTTCTTCTCGATTTCCTTGGCGAAGTGGATCTCTTCCTCACGGGTCAGCAGGGGAATCGAGGCCATTTGTGAGAAGTACATGCGGATAGGATCATCCAGAGCTTTGACAGCCATTCGCTCAGCGCTTTCACCACTGGCAGCGGCGGCCGCTTCACGCTCCTTGTTTTCCTTCTCCATCTGCTCTTTGAGTTCCTGCTCAGCAGCAACAGCCTCTTTCTCATTGAACTCTACAGTATCGAGGTCGTCAGACTCCTCCTCGGAGACATCGTCGACGATTTCGACGTTGATCGCCCGGAGCAGTCCCTGAACCATGGCGAACTTCTTCGAGTTCTTTTCGATTTCGGGGAGAGTTTCGAGAAGGGTGGAGAGTCCGACTTCCTCATTCTCTTTGAGGTTGCCGAGCAAGTCTTTGATTCGCTTCTGGAACGGCTTCTTCAAGGTGCGCCTCCTGATCGGTCGTTCGCGTGGGCGGGATCGCGGATCCCAGACAGGAGTATTAGTGGCAAGTCGCGTACCCGCTCAAGAGGGTCTTCATATGAGTCATGAGAGGGATATAACGACTTTGACCCTAGGGTCCGCTATTGATGAGTTCCGCTTTTGATCAGAGTGTCCAACTTTTTAACACTCTGTGGAGGGGGCTGTCTGGGAGAAGATTTTCTCCGTTGTTCAGGAGCCGAGACCGTAACGCTTCATTTTTGCGTAAAGGGTAGTCTTGGGGATCCCCAGTGATTTACACACCTCACCCCTTCGGTCACCGAATTTCTCCAGAGCCTCAGCGATCCATTGTTTCTCCAGCTGTTCCACCAGAGATTTCATCGAACCGGCTGCGATGACCGAATCAAGGCCGGCGGAAGCTTGGCTGGAAACGGGACTCACGCTTTGAGGAGTTTGATCGGAGAAATCATGCACATTGAGCTGATCGCCAGCGAGTGCATGGATCCTGCGAATCTCATTCTGAAGCTGACGAATATTGCCAGGCCAGCCGTGAGAGAGGAGATGCTTCTGGATTTCGGCATCGAATTCAAAGCCGGTTCCCCGCTCTTCATTGAGCCCATCGAGGAAATGCTGGGCAATCAGGGTGATGTCACTTCCTCGCTCTCGGAGAGGAGGCAAATGGACATTGATCACATTGAGCCTGTAGAAGAGGTCTTCACGGAAGCGGCCCTGTTGAACTTCTGAGGCCAGATCCCGGTTGGTTGCTGAGACGATCCGGACATCGATGTGGATCAATTCCTGTCCACCGACGCGGCGGATGACACCTTCCTGAATGACCCGGAGCAGCTTCTTTTGCAATCCCGGAGAGGTATCGCCGATTTCATCGAGAAAAATCGTGCCACCGTGGGCCAATTCAAAGAGGCCGGGACGATCTTCGGTAGCTCCAGTGTAGGCACCTTTGACACAGCCGAACAGTTCGGTTTCGAGAAGGGTCTCTGTAATGGCCCCACAGTTTTCACTGACGAAGGGGCCTTCAGCCCGTGGGCTTCGGTCATGGACCGATCGCGCAGCCAACTCTTTTCCTGTACCGCTTTCACCGGTCACAAGGATCGGAGCCATACTCGGTGCGACCTTGTCGATCAGTTTGCGTGCAGCAAGGAGCTCTGCATGCTCGCCGATGATCTGAACCGCCTCTGGAAGGTTTTTCTGTTCTCGCACTTTGGGTGTCACTTTTTGGGTCAGCGTGGGCGAGGGTGAAGAGGGCCCCTTTTTTGTGGCCATGGAAACGGCCTGACGGATGGCGGCCATCACGATACTGAAAATCAGATCGTGAACGGTCCCTTCGGCGAGATTTTGGAAGCGATGATCCAGATAGATCACTGAGTGTGAACTGATGGGCAAGATCATGACCGATTGGGTCCGGGGCAGTTTTTCCCTGTCCCAGCGGTCTCGGTCAGGAAGTGCTGAGACATCTTCACAGAACCATGTCTCTGCCGATTCCAACGCTCTTTCAGCGAGGGGCAGCAGCACCTTTGTCAGCGGTTGACGGACATTTTCACGATCCAGATCGCGGGCGATGGGGCATTCCCACTCTCCCAGATGATCCCTGTGGAGCAAAAAGACCCGCTCGGCATGGGAGATTTCGACCAGACTGTCGAGGAACCAGGGCAACCGGTCTGAGGTCGGTTCGGAAAACCAAAGGCCGAGTTCTCCGGCGAGGTGGCCGGATTCACCGAATTGATCCTTCAGGACCTGCGGGAGGGGGCCTGACGTCTTTTCGAACTCCCTGGCGAACTCCATGCCAATGACCTCTTTCAACCGGTCCGATCCACTGGAAATCGGACTGTGTCTTGCGAGAATCTACACAACCGGGACGAAACCATTCGTCGACGGGCAAACCATTCCGGGATCGATTCCCGGATCAGGGACCGGCCCCGTGGCGGGAACGGATCCTGCCGTGAAGAAGCATAACATCCGGGGGCAAAATCCCCCTATTTGGAGGTTTTCCATGGAGCGCACGCTCATTCTACTCAAGCCCGATGCCGTCCAGAGACGCCTCATCGGCCCGATTCTCGAAAGATTTGAAAGAAAAGGCCTGAAGGTCGTGGGAATGAAACTGATGCAAATCAGCGACGAATTGGCCGCAACCCACTACGGCGACCACAAGGGAAAACCCTTCTATGACGGACTCGTCAGTTTCATGACCTCCGCACCGGTCGTGGCGATGGCACTTGAGGGCAACAAGGCGATCAGCGTCTGCCGCAAGTTGATGGGTGCAACCTTCGGTTGTGATGCCGAGGCAGGAACGATCCGCGGAGATTTCGGAATTTCCAACGGTTTCAATCTTGTTCACGGCTCCGACAGTCCTGAAGCCGCCGAGCGTGAGTTGGGACTCTTCTTCAATGAGGGTGAAATTCTGGAATACGGCCTCATCGACGATTCCTGGAACGCCGCAGAGTAAGGGTTCAGAAACCGGTGGGGTGCATCGCCTCACCGGTTTCCGTTCCATTTGCGAATACCATGGTTTCCAGCAATCGCTCTTCTGGACTTCGCCGGGAGGAAGTCACCCTCCTGGTCTCTGAACTCTCCTCCATCCTGGAGGGGCAACGCATCGGCAAGGTCTACGATGCTCCCCATGGCAACTTGAGAATTGTGATCGGGTCCGGATCATCCCGAATGCACCTGTTGATCTCTGTCCATCCCGGAACGTCGCGCATGGTATTGCTGAAGGGGTCTCTCCCCGCTCCCGATCGACCGGGGGAAATGGTAGCCCGCTTGCGAACCCTGCTCTCCGGTGCCCTTGTGGATCAGGTGGATCAGCCGGGTGGTGATCGAATGATGCGCCTGAGATTGGCTTTTGGTCCGCAGAAACGTCATCGCCGGGATCTGTTGCTGGAGTTGTTTGGCCGTCAGGGGCGGCTCCTAGTCCTCGAGGGGAAACCGGCGAGAGTTCGCTTTGTCACTGGCCGGGGGGGGCTCGGGAATGGCGAACCCTATCAATATCCTCAAGCTCCCCGAAATGATGATGGCCGGATTGCAGGGGGAGTCTCTCCGACACTGCCCTTCGATCCGTTTCAGCATATCCCTGTCGAGGAGCGAACCGGTGAAACACCGTTTCACCATTGGTTGGGTCCCCAGATTCATGATCGTGAAGAGCGTCTGATTCTCGAAGGCAGGATTCGCGAGGGACAACAGGAGTTGAATCGGCAGCGAAAAATACTGACCCGGCGCCTGGAGAACCTGCAGCGAGATCTTCAGCGATCCCTCGATTGGGAGTGGTGGCAGAACCGGGGAGAATTGCTGAAGTCAGTTCTCCATCAACTCAAGAGGGGGATGTCGTCGATTGAGGTCGACGATTGGTACAGAGAAGGATCTCCCAAAGTGGAAATCGAGTTGGTCGCAGAAAAAACCCCGATTCAAAATGTGGAGCGATATTTCCACAAGGCTCGCAAGGGCAAGCGATCCATCGAATTGTTGACTGAGCGAACTGGCGATACCCAAATCCTGTGCGACGAATTGGAATCACTTCAGCACGAGAGTGAAAAGTTAAAATCGCAGGAGATATTAAACGCCGAACAAATTGAAGACTGGTTGCACAGGAGCCTCCGGTGGTGCTCTCGTCATGGAAAGAAGAAACAGGCTCAGAAGGAGCAGCGTCATCGAGGGCGAGGAAAAGAAGAGAAGCGGCCCTTCATGCGCTATCGATCCAGGGAAGGACTGGAGATTCTGGTTGGCAGAAGTGCCAGAGAGAATGACGACCTCAGTATCCGAACAGCCCGTGGTAACGATCTTTTCTTCCATATTGCCGGAAAACCAGGGCCACACGTTTTACTTCGGGTTCCAAGAGGAGAAGTGGCCTCTCCGGAAAGCATCGACGACGCCGCGTATGTTGCGGCTTATCGCTCCGGGTGGAGAGGTCCTGGTGGAGTGGCCGTTCACTGGACCGAATCCAAATTTGTTCGCAAGCCAAAGGGATTGCCACCGGGCAAGGTCCTTATCGATCGTGAACGTGAGTATTGGGTGACACCCCGAGAAAATGGTTTGGCCACTTTGCGGAATCCTGAAGACGATGGGCTCTAACCTACTTCCTGATCCTGTTGCAGATCAGGAGAATCGAACTGATTCAGGGGCCTATACAGTTTAGAGCGTATGACTTATAATCATCGGTTCCCGAAAGTTGCATAAAGATAGAAATCGAGAGCGAAATGCCCATGTCCCTTTCTGTATCGGCGATTGCACAGTGGCGGATCACCTCGTCCAGCCACGTCATCTTATGGATGATTTTGTGCCTGCCTCTTTTGGCGGGTTGTACGCCTTCAAATACCTCAGCCAGAGATACTGACGATTTCGACGCGATTGAGGCCGCCAAAACGATTACACGCAATGAGGACAAAGTCACATCCCTGGTTCAAGAGGTGGTCGATACTGTCGACCTTGAAGACGAGGAAAGTCTTCGCAAGGGATTAGAGAGATACAAAGAAGCGGTAGCTCTGCTGGATGAATCTGTCCGACTGGCGCGCAGTTCCACAGGGCCGCGACTGCAGCGATTTACATTGAGAAACAGAATCGCAAACGGCTATACGGTTCTCTACGCCATGGCGGATGAAAAGTGCACTCCTTTGGAAGAGGAGGGATTACGTCCTTCCGAGGAATTGCTGCGTAATCGCGCTGAATCGAAGCTGGAAGCGGAGAAATGGTTGAAATTGGCCCGGCGTGACATGGAAACCCATTTGGCCAATACTCCCGTCCAATACCAATCTCCTGAACAATACTGGGAGTTGCACAAGATCTACGTGCAGTTGGCTGATTTCAGAAGTGCCCGTGAGACCCTGATTCGCATGAAAGATAATTTTGGAAACCGAATCGGTAACAATGACCGCAGGGAAATCGATTCAAGGATCCGCTACTTCGCCCAGAAGGTCCTCGACGAGGGGAACTGAAGCGAAGTCTTTGTCTGACCTTTGATCATTCAGGCTGTTACCGGAATCCGGTAACAGCCTGCTTTCAATTTTCGCTGATTCGCCCTTATTTGACCGATATCCCTCTCTGGGAAGGTTCTGGCTACTTCTCGCCGATCCGTGATTTGCCGGCATTTCGATCCCGATGCTAGTCTTCGGTGGCCTCCCATCCGGACAGGCCCTGTCCCTGTGGGGCAGTCGAGGAAGGCCCGCTGATCCTTCGGGATCCGGACCCCAGAAGAACGGGAACTCGATGAGTTCAGCATTTGATGTGCCGAAGGCCGTGGATAAACGCTTGAGCACCATGGCAGTTGATGAATTGGCCAAACGCGGCATGCGTACGGTCAAGGTCCTCGACAAAGCTTCCATCATGAGCCTGATCGATGAGGCGGTGGAGACGGTCGTTGCTGATCGTTTAGCCGAACTCAAGGCGGACGATCGTGACCGTCTGCGTGAAGAGGCGAAAACCCAGTTCAAGAAACTGGTACAGGAGCGTAACAGCCGTCAAAAAGAACAGCAGGAAGCATACGAAGAGCGTATCGAAAACCTGCGTGCTCAGGCAGTCAGCCTCGAAGAAAAGCTGGAAGAGGCTGAGCGTCAGAAGGATGAAGTTTCGACGCAGGTTGAAGAAACCCCCGTTGTTGAGACGGTGGAAGTTCCTGCAAGTCCAAGCTTGGACGTCGATCAGATTCGTGATGTGGTTCGCGAGGCTGTCGCCGAAGCGAAAACAGAGCCCACAGAAGTTACCTCCGGTTCACAAATGGAGGATCTCAAGGCGAGTATTGACGCTCTCGCCAACAAAGTGGTGCAGGGAGCTGCTGCCACTTCAAGCAAGCATGTTGAGCCTCCTTCAGAAGACGCCTTGATGGCTCTCTTCTCCAGGGAGGGTGATGAGGAAGTTGAAAACAATCTCGATCAGGTCGAGATCAAAAATGCAAAAGCAGGGGGAGTTGCCGCAAATCTTGCGAAACTGAAAAACCTCCAGAAAGAAACGGAGTAGGGCATGGGAGACTTTGCTGATTACGCACGCAAGGACTTCGATAAGAAGAACGTCGTTGCCAGTGCCAACAATGAGGAAGCGGATGTTCAGTTTAACGTGGAGGATGCGAAAGCATTTTCTGCAGAGGATACTGTGGCTACAACCACAGGAACTGACACAAGTGCACCGGTGGTGACCACAAGTTCCACTCCGGTGACTCTGGGACGTGGTCTGGACGTGGGAACCGCCAATCTGGTTTCTTCATTCCAGGATAACTCCGGAAACGTCAATCTGAAGATTCAGCGCAATGCATTCATCGATATCGATTGCGATGACTACACTCGCAACATGCTCACCCGTCTGGGTGTGCAATACGTGGTGGTCAATGGTCGTATGGTAGTTGTTGGAGATCCCGCCTTTGAACTGGCCAATATCTTCAATCGCAACACCCGTCGTCCGATGAAAGAGGGCATGATCAGTCCCGACGAGGCAGATGCCCTTCCGATCGAGAAGATGCTGCTCGAGACCCTTCTTGAGAAACCGAAGCAGCCCGGTGAGATCTGCTACTTCTCTGTTCCTGCAGAGCCCATCGACGCCGACATGAATGTGGTCTACCACCAGGGCGTTTTCGGGGGACTTCTCAAGGGACTCGGTTATGAGCCCAAGCCTCTGGTCGAGGGACACGCCGTGGTCTTCTCCGAGTTGGCCGAAGAGGATTTCACCGGCATTGGAATCTCCTGTGGTGGGGGAATGTTCAACGTCTGTGTTTCCTACAAGTCGATTCCGGCTCTCAGTTTCTCCACTTCCCGTGGAGGCGACTGGATTGATCGTAATGTTGCCAGTGTTCTTGGTTGCAGTGCTTCGAGGGCCTGTGGTCTCAAGGAGAAGGGCATCGACCTGACCAATCCGCAGGGACGTGAAGAGGAAGCGGTCGAAATCTACTACCGCAACCTGATTTCCTACACCCTCAAGAACATCAAGGAGCGCTTCGAGTCCTCCTCTTCGATGCCGAGCTTTCCGGAGCCGATCAGCATCGTTTGTGCCGGTGGTACCAGCATGATTGGTGGCTTCACCGAGGTGTTCCAGCAGGAGTTTGAGAAGATCCAATTCCCGATTGCCGTCAAGGAGATTCGCCTTGCCGAGGATCCGCTGTACAGCGTTTCCAAGGGTTGTCTGGTGGCTGCACTCTCTGAGAGTGTCTAGTCTCTCGTACCTTCTTCAGCCATGATCGGGGTGCAGGGCCGTTGGGCCTTGCACCCCTTTTCTTTTGATTCGGAATCAACGGCAGGAGTTCATGACCGGGAAGCCTCTGTGTTTACTGCCGCTGTTTTTGACTATCTGTGTCCTTCTCGATGGATCGGTCTTTGGGGCTGATCCAGCTCTCCGGCCCGGCTATGAACAGATCGCCCTTGAAAACTGCAAGGTCCGAATTCATGGGGGACAGATCTCCAGGGTTCCCAAAGCACTCTTCGACCGGGTTGTCAGTGATCTCCATGAAGTTCGGCAATGGCTTCAGGTCGAACCGAAGAAAACTCCCATCGTTTTTGTCGAGTATGGGCGTACCGCATTTTTGGCGGCATTGGAGCATCTCAATCTGAATGAGGTACCGGCCTGGGTTCCTGCTCTTGCTCTACCTTCACGGGGGATTGCGGTGATCGACCTCGAATCGATGATTCGCGATCCGGGTCGCGGATTCACGACATTGCGTCATGAAGTGGTGCACCTTGTTTTGGGAGAAAGCGGGGCTTCATTGCCCCGATGGGTTCACGAAGGATTGGCCCAGAGTCTGGCCAGGCAGATTCCTGATCCCGGCAAACGCCGTGAGATCGCTCTCTTTGCCCGTCGGGGTGGATTGGTTCCGATCCATGAAATGGATCAATACCTGCCCAGATCCCACGATCGGGCGACAACACTCTATGCCGTTGCAGCACTCTTCACCGAATGGACCCGGCAAACCTGGGGTGAGGAATTTCATGCCCGTATTCTGAAGCGCTGCAATCCTTCGACAACGTGGGCCCGGGCATTTGAAATGGAATCGGGAGTCTCACCGGAGGTCGCGTTCGATCGATGGCAGGCAACTTTTGGTTCTCAGGTTTTGTGGCCCGGTTTGTTACTCGATATACTGACCTCTTGGAAAAGCATCGCTGTGCTGGTGATCGTCGCTGCAGTGGTACAGGGAATCCGCAGAAGGCGGGCTCTCGACAGGATGCGTCGGCTGGAAGAATTGGAAGAGCAGCAGTCATGGCCCTCTCAGAAGTTCCCTACATCCGATGGGCAAAATACGAAGGATTGATGGGGCGACACCGGCTGACCGCCAGTGCGGTTCCACCTGTGGAGTGGTCAGACATCGGACTCGATCCCGGATCCCTCGCCCTGACAGAATACAGCCCCTATGGACCTGAAGAGGTCTTCCAGAGATTGCATTCTGATTGGAGACTCGATCCCGGCGGAATCGTCTTGGGCGCTAGCGCCTCCCATGCACACTTCTGTTTTGCTGCGTCGATGGTTCCGCAGGGGGGGACGGTGGTTCATGAGAGTCCGGGATATCTGCCCCTCCTCGATGCTCTCTCCCTGTTGGGAGTACGCAAGGTTCCGATCCAGAGAAGATTTGAGGAAAATTACCGTCTCGATCCCGCGGAGCTGCAGCAAAAGATCGAGGCAGAAAAAGCAGACCTTGTTCTGCTGACCCACCTTCACAATCCTTCCGGAGTCTCTCTTGGCGAAGAAGAGATTACTGGCCTTGTTGAAGTCGTCGAGAAGACCGGCTGCCCAGTGATCATCGATGAGATGTACCGGCCTTTCCTTGATCCTGATCCGGGACCGATCTGTTTGCGTCATCCCAAAATCGTCAGCGTTTGGGGATTGAACAAGGTTCATGGGTTGCCTCAAGTCCGATTTGGCTGGGGGTGTGGCAGCCCTCAACTGGCGGATCAGGCTCGAAGGATCTTTGATTCGACGACGCTGCACACTTCATGTCTCACCGATCAAGTGGCGAGAGCCGCAATGGACCATTTGGATGTTTTGGCTGCGAGAGGCCGAAGGATTTCCAAAAGGGGCTGGACCCAGTTTTCAGAGTGGTTGAAGAATCACGATCTGCCGTTGATCGAGCCGAGTGGGGGGCTGACCTGCTTCCCGAGGATTCCATTGTCGGTGGCCAGGGATGGGGATCATTTCCGGGAACTGTGCATGGAACGTGATCTCAACGTGACACCGGGACGCTTCTTTGGGGAACCGCATCATGTTCGCATCGGTTTTGGTGCTCCCGAGGAAGAGCTGAAGGTCTCCCTGAAGATTCTTGGAGAGATTCTCGATATGGGCAGAGGGCCCACTTCCGGCGCCTGAGAAACCCTTACCGGCAATCCCTTCCCGGTCGGCAAAATCTGCCCTGCCACTGCTGTCGGACATGACTCGGGGTGTTTTCTATAAGTCCTTTAAAATATGAAGGATATGACATTTTTTTTGGCTTCGCGATGATTGGCACGGAGGTTGCCATAGTCCTTGTGAGCCGCGGAACCCGTGAGGTGACCAGGCTCCAAAACTTGCACTCCCCCCCTTTCCCGCGGAGTCCGTTGATTCTCAACGGGCTCCCTATTTTTTTACCCCTTCTCCATCGATCTGCTCGTCGATCCTGAGCCTCCCTTCCGCTACGATGCCTCTCCGCCTGTCGCTGAGAACACAGCTTTCCAGGTTGCCGGGAGTGAAGTCATGAACGATGTCAACAAGTGGATTGAAATGGGGAATGAAATCCTTGTTTCCCTTAACAAGGCCCGTGCCCAAATGATGGCAACCGTCGATGATCTCGTGGAAGAGGGCACTCTTTCCCGTGAGCAGGGAGAGAAGGTCCTCGAGGCATGGAAGAAAAAGGCCTCCAATACCGCGGAATCCCTGAATGACGAACCGGCTTCCGAATCGGGCCAGCGCTTGCATGAATCACCCATGATTCAGGCCCTCTTTGAGAAGTGGTCAACCATGGCTCCGGCGAGCCGCGAGGAAGTGGATCAACTGCGCCGGCGTATCGAACGCCTTGAAGAGCAAATCAGCCAGCGAAGTTTTGAGTAAGGTGGGATTGTGGTCAAACCGCTGCAGACCCTGAGAAATCTGCCTCGGCTCAGGGATATCTCCTGGGTGCTGGCACGCCATGGACTCAAGGACCTGTCGACAAGACTGGGGGCGGGTCTCGGTACCCGACTTTTCGGTTTTGAAAATCCACACATCCCCTTTGCCGGCCGATTGCGTCTTGCTTTTCAGGAACTGGGACCGATCTACATCAAACTGGGTCAATTGATTGCCAGTCGCCCCGATATTTTCCCTGAGGATCTGGTCTCCGAGATGGAGCGGCTGAGGGATGACGTCGATCCGGTTTCCTTCGATGAAGTCAAACCGGTGATCGAAAAGAGTCTCGGTGGAGAGATCCGGCAACTGTTCCGCCAGTTTGAGGAGATACCCGTCGCCAGTGCCTCGATTGCCCAGGTGTACAAGGCGATCACCCTCGATGGACGCAGTGTCGCTGTCAAAGTGCGCAAGCCGGGGATCGAGAAACTGATCGAACGTGATCTCGGACTTCTCGACCAGTTTGCCGAAGCCCTTTCCCGCCAGCCGGAATCCGGGGGCTTCGATCCCGTGGCGGTTGTCCGAGAACTGCATCACGCCCTCGAGGGGGAATTGAATTTCTTCATGGAGAAAAACTCCATCGACAGGATTCGGGACTTCTTTGAGGATGACCCGTCGGTCGCAATTCCGGAAACGATCGCCGATCTGTGTACCGGTGAAGTACTGGTGATGGATTGGTTTGATGGAATCCCTGCGGGGAAGATGGAGATGAGTGATCCTCGTCGTCAGGACTTGGTGCGACTCTGCTCCCGATCCCTGTTCACCATGATGTTCCGTCATGGTCATTTTCATGCTGACCCCCATCCATCCAATATCATCTGGCTCGATGACGGGAGGATTGGCTGGATCGATTTTGGCATGACCGGAATCTTGACCAGTGATCTGCGCTGGAGACTTTCCCGGATGCTCAAGGCCCTGGTCGAACGGGACTACGAAGAGTTGGCGCGTCAGGTGATCCATGTGGGCCACTGCCACGGGGAAGCCAACTCCTTTGCACTGACCCAGTCCATCGCCCAGCATTTGGATCCCTATCTGGGACTTCCATTGGCTCAAGTCGATCTGCCGGCATTGCTCAAGAGCATCCTGCAAATCGCCACCGAGCACCGGATTGAAATCGCTCCAGGCTTTGTGCGGATGACCCGGGCTTTGGTTTTGCTTGAGGGCATCGTCGAGAAGTACGACCCGGATTTTGACATGGCGTCCGAACTGGAGCCGATGCTGCGGGAGTTGGTGCGTGAAAAGAGTGCTCCGGATGAGTGGGTCCGTCGCCTGACCGATCAGACGGTGGAAAATCTGGAAGCTCTGGGCGAGGCTCCGGCACTGCTGACGGAAGCTCTCAGGCGGGCCACCCGGGGGAGAATTCGTGTCGAATCGGAGATCACCGGACTGGATCGTCTGTCACGCAGAATTGAGGGAGCCAGTCGCAGGCTGGTCGAGGGGGGAGTGGCCTCCGCGCTGATCGTTGCCTCGGCCCTCTTTGCCATCTCCGGAATGAACGGCTTTGCCATCGGCTGTGGCTTGCTGTCCGCATTTCTGTTATCGAGGATTCTCTTCGGCTATCTCTCGCCCTGGCAGTGAAGAATTGACCCAATTCGGCCTGCTTCCCTGTCTCGTTGTCTCGGATCCTCATCTTCTTCGGGTCCAGTTGACCGAAGGCTTTCCAATTCCTACCATCGGGGAAGAATAGAGGAGCCTTGAAGCCGACTTACTCGATGCAAACTGTTGCCACTGACGAAGTGGTCCCGAAGTCCCGGAGGGTTTACTTCGAGGTCTTCGGTTGTCAAATGAACAAACTGGACGCAGAGCTGATGCTTGAGGGCATGATGCAGCGTGGTTATCAGTTGGTTCACGATCCGGCAGAAGCGGGAGTCATCCTCTACAACACCTGTTCCGTTCGGGAACGTGCGGAAGAGCGGGCGGTCATGCGAATGACCAGTTTCAAGCGTCGCAAAATGGAAGAGCCGGACCTGATTCTCGGGCTGACCGGTTGCGTCGCCCAGCACAAGCAAGAGGAGCTCTCCGATCGGGCACCGTGGATCGACCTGATCATCGGGACCCGGGAATTCGATCGTCTGCCCGATCTCATCGACGAAGCCAGAGGTGAGTCGACAAGCCTGTTGGCCACCGATATGGATTCACCCCTCGAATTTGTCCGGCAGCGGAATCTGGGGCCTCAACCTTGGCACGCCTACGTCTCAGTCATGCGCGGTTGTGACATGGTGTGCACCTATTGCATCGTGCCAACGACCCGGGGCAAGGAAGTGTCCAGACCCCCTGAGGTGATCCTGGATGAGGTTCGCCGATTGGCAGATGACGGCGTCAAGGAGATCACTTTTCTCGGTCAGACCGTCAACTCTTACGGCAAGCGCCTGGGGGCGGGTATTGGTCTCGATACCCTGCTGAGGGGGGTTGAGGAGATTGACGGCATCCATCGTTGCCACTTCATCACTTCCCATCCCCGTTTCATGCGACCGAAATTGATTCAGGCGATGGCAGATTGCTCAAAGGTGATGAATTACCTGCACCTGCCCGTGCAATCGGGCAGTGATTCGATGCTCGCTCGAATGAAACGGACCTACGACCGCAGCTTCTATCTTCAGAGTATCGAGCGTCTTCGAGAAAAGATGCCGGATATCACCCTGGCGACTGATTTCATCGTCGGATTCCCAGGTGAAACGGATGCAGAATTTGAAGACAGTCTGACTCTCGTGGAGGAGGTCGGATTCGACCACGGCTATGTTTTCCAGTATTCACCCAGACCGGGAACGGTCAGTGCCGATCATCTTCAGGATGACATCGATCTGGAGATCAAGAAGGAGCGCAATCATGCGCTGTTGGAGGCTCTGGGCAAGAGTGGGAAATCCCGTAACGAGCGATTCCTCGGGCGAAAAGTCGAAGTGATCGCAGAAGGGACATCCAAATCGGATGACACTCGTTGGGCAGGGCGGGCCCGCGATCATCGTACCGTGATTTGGCCAGCCAATGACGACGAGAAGCCGGGTTCATTCGTGGTTGTCGAAGTGGATCGGACCTCAGCCGCAACACTTTATGGCAAGCGGGTGGAAGGTCCTTCCGAGGTACCGATCCTTCCCCCCGAGTTAAGGTCCTAGAGTCGATGATCCCGGGGGATGCCGAGATTCACGAACCGCTGATGTCTGCCGCCTTCGAGTTGGCACGCAGGGGGATCGGTCGCGTGGCACCCAATCCACCGGTGGGCGCAATTCTCATCAATGACGAGTTACAGGTCGCAGAAGGCTGGCATGCCCAGTATGGCGGTCCCCATGCAGAAGCCGCTTGTCTGGCTGCTGCACGATCCGCAGGAATCGAAACCCGTGGATCAACGATGATTGTCACTCTGGAACCTTGCGGTCATGAAGGAAAAACTCCTCCTTGCTCCCAGGCCATCATCGACGCCGGTGTTGGACGAGTGATCTACAGCCATCCGGATCCGCACCCGGTCACCCGTGGCAGGGGTTTGCAGCAACTGGAGGCTGCAGGTGTAGAAGTCATCGGGGGCGTTCTCGAATCCGAGGGGGCACGCCTCCTTGCTCCCTATTTGTGCCATACCCAAAGGGGACGACCCCTGGTCACCGCCAAGTGGGCCATGACCCTTGATGGACGCATCGCTTCTGCCACCGGTGATTCGAAATGGATCACCTCTGAGGAGACCCGCCGATGGACTCGCGAGCGACGGGGACATCATGGCGCCATTCTCGTGGGGATTGGTACCGTCGAAGCGGACGACCCCCAGTTGACCTCACGAACCGAAGGAATGAAGGATCCATTGCGGGTGGTTATCGACCCGGGAGCAAGAATCTCTGCCGATCGTCAACTGCTGCATGACAGCGGAGCTGTCCTGCTCGTGGTTCAAGAGGGCAAAAGT
>JACETR010000071.1 GCA_013911165.1 Planctomycetota bacterium
CCCCGGCAGCGTCAGCTCGACATCCGGCGGCTCCTCGGAGGCGGTTCCCCGCAGATGGGCGACCGCCTTCTCCAGCAATCGGCAGAAGAGATCGTAGCCCACTGCACCAATATGACCGGACTGTTCCTTGCCGAGGATGTTACCCGCTCCGCGAATCTCCAGATCCCGCATGGCGATCTGGAAACCACTTCCCAAATCGGAATACTCTTCGATCGCCTGCAAACGGGTGCGGGCCTCAGGACGGATCGGCTGGTCATCGGGCACCAGCAGATAGCAATACGCCTTGTGGTGGCTTCGCCCCACTCTTCCGCGCAACTGGTGCAGCTGCGCCAGACCAAAGCGATCTGCTCGCTCGACGATCAGCGTATTGGCACTGGGGATGTCGAGACCACTTTCGATGATCGTCGTCGAGATCAGCACGTTGGCACGCTTGTCGATGAACTCGATCATCTTTTCTTCCAATTCGAGTTCATCCATCTGGCCGTGTGCCACCGTGACCTTCGCCTCCGGGAGCAGAGTCTCCACCCGGTTCTTGCATTCGTTGATGCTGGTCACCCGATTGTGGAGCCAGTAGATCTGTCCATCGCGATTGATCTCACGCAGGGCAATCTGCCGGAATCGTCGTTCGTCGAAGGCGGTCACCTCTGTCTGGACCGGAGCCCTGCCTTCCGGCGCTTCATGGAGACTGGAGATGTCTTTCACACCGACCAGTGACATGTGCAGGGTTCGCGGGATCGGCGTTGCGGTCATCGTCAACACATCGACGAGACGCCGCAGTTGTTTGAGTTTCTCTTTATGGGCGACACCGAAGCGCTGTTCCTCGTCAATGACGATCAGACCCAGGTCTTCAAAGTGCACGTCTCCTGAGAGAAGACGGTGGGTGCCGATGAGGATATCGACTTCCCCCTGAGACACCTGTTCCAGAATCTCGTTCTGTTTCCTGCGACCCTGGAAGCGACTGATCGACTCGATCCTGATGGGCCACTCCGCCATCCGTTCACGGAAAGTGACCAGATGCTGTTGCGCGAGAACCGTGGTCGGTACCAACACCGCGACCTGCTTGCCCCCTTGCACCGCCTTGAAAGCGGCCCGCATCGCCAACTCGGTTTTTCCATAACCGACATCTCCGCAGACGAGACGGTCCATCGGCTTCGGTTTTTCCATGTCACCCTTGATCGCTTCCATGGCGTGAAGCTGATCACCGGTCTCATCATAAGGGAACGCTTCGTCAAAGGCGGAGACAGCGGAATTGTCCTCCGGGAAGGGATGGCCCGGTCTCTCCGCGCGGATCGCCTGTACCTCGAGCAGCTCCGCCGCCAGATCGTGGACCGATTCCTCGGCGCGGGCCTTCTTCTTCGACCACAGCGTGCCGCCGACCTTGTCCAGTTTGCCTGCGACACGTCCACCACCGACATATTTCTGCACCAGGTCGATGCGGTCCACCGGGACCAGCAGGGTGACCCCTTCCGCAAACTCGAGGACGAGGAAGTCTCCCTGGCGTGCTCCGTCCCGCACCGCGCGCAATCCCTGATAGCGGGCAATACCGTGGGTCACATGGACGACCAGTTGTCCTTCCTCCAACTCGAGGAAGTTGTCGACCGCCCGACCTTCGACCCGCTTGCGGGTTTCCTTCTTTTCGACACTGCGCCGACGACCGAGGGCGGCATGTCCACTGACAAAGAGACCGCCGCCGTCTTCATGCCAGCGGAAACCGGTGGAGAGTTGGCCCATTCGGACGCGCACTCCGGGGCCCACGTTGGCTTCTGCCAGGACTTCCCGGAATCGCTCCCCCTCCGCTTCCTGTCTGAGGAAGACGATGACGTCTTCACCGCGATCAGAGACTTCTGCCAAGGCAGAAACGGTGCCTTCCAGAGAGCCCTGATAACGATCGGCGGAAACCACCGGTAGTTGAAGAGGGCGATGCCCGGCTTCGGGAATCAACGGATCCAGTTGCAGGCGGATATGTCGTCCGGCTCTTTCCCAGAATCCCTCACACAGTTTCTGGCGGTCACGGGCTGCCCACTGTCCGACCAGAAAGTGCACCCGCTCTTCCACCTCTTTGGGATTCCACACCGCAACGATGGATCCCTCGGGCAAGGCGTCGAAGAGCAGGCTCTGGGTCCCTGTCCAACCACGGATAAACCATGACTCCCTCGGGGCCATCGACAGAACGACCATATCGAGATCGCCGCTGACCTTTTGATCGCGGGGAGAGATGGTCTGAATGGCATCAATTTCGTCATCGAAGAAATCGATGCGATAGGGCACGGGACTTTCCCGGGGCCAGACATCAAAGAGGCTTCCACGGATGGCAAAGTCACCGGGACGGGCAACCTGGGGAAAGCGACGATAACCCGCCTCCACCAGACTTCGGGAAAGATCCCCGCGCTCCCGGCGATCTCCCACCCTGAGAACCACACGGTGGTCCCCATCCATTTCCTGACTGATCGGCTGCAACACCGCCTGCACCGGAGCGATCACCGTTTTCAGCTGACCCGACTCGAGGGATCTCAGTGTTTCAAAGCGATCGCGGAAGGTATCGAGGTCCGGCTCCGAGTCCTCTTCAAAGAGACTTTCCCACATCGGAAAGTCGCCGATGGGTTGTCCGGTAAAGGTGGTGATGTCCTGTCGCAATTGTTGGGCAGCATCGGGGCTGGAGGTCAGTACCAGAAGGGGGCGACTCTGATTCTCGGTAAGGGCGGTCAGCAGCAGACCAACGGCCCCTTCAGAACAGCGGCCGACATGCACCACCGGTTCATCCCTGAGACGGGCACAGACCTCCCCCAGGACCGATGAGTCGCAGAGGACCCTTTCGATCAATGGATCACGATCTGTTGCGGCACTCCCTGCAGAGGCAGTCACCGTTTCTCCGCTCAGTTCCGGCAAAGTCCGAAAGCCGAAATGGCTTCCCTGAACCATCCGGAGATCATCAGGATAGCCGCTGGGGGCAGAATTTCATCTGAAGCAGGGAATCAGCGGGTCAGAAGTTGTCAGTTTGTGAAGAAAAACCGGGAGTGGCTTCAACTCTGGGTCGGATCGACCCCGAGTTTGTCGAGAGCGGCCTTGGCCGCAACCTGTTCCGCCTCTTTCTTGGTCGTGCCTTCGCCGACGCCGAGAATGTCCTTTTTCAGCATCGCCTGAACGACAAATTCCTTGGCGTGATCAGGACCACTCTCGCTCTTGACCCGATAGTTGGGGGTCGAGCCATCCTCCTTCTGCAGATGCTGCTGCAGGAAGGATTTGTAATTCACCGAGTGCTCTTTCTGGTGAACAGCGAGGACCTGGTGGTAAAGGTTGCGAACGATGAATTCCTTCGCCTGATCGATGCCTCCATCGAGATAGATGGCCGCAATCACTGCTTCGAAAACGTTGGCAAGCAAACTGTTCGGCAACTTGCGACGGCTGGTCACACCCTTGCCGACGGCGTAGGCCTCATCGAGACCGAGACGCATGCTCTCTTCCGCCAGCGTATTGGTGGAGACCACTGCAGATTTGATCTGCGTCAGCTCACCCTCCGGTCGCTCGGGGAAGAAGTTGAAGAGGAACTCGGTCATGACCATTCCCAACACCGAGTCACCGAGGAATTCCATGCGCTCGTTGCAGGGGTTGTCGATGGTTTTCAGGGATGAATGGGTCAGAGCCTGAACCAGATGGTTCGGGTCCTTGAAGTGGTAACCGATCCGTTTCTCACACACCTCCAGGCGCTTGAGATCGGAAGGGGCAATATTTTCGTGTTCAAATCCGCGAGGACCGACCATGACTCTTGATTTCCAGGAACGATCGCGGGCTTGGATGCGTCCCCCGGGGGGCGTACTTCCCGGAGGTCACGCATACGAGCCGGCCACCGGCCAACACTGGATACTTCGGCACTGTTTGCTGTCCGCCTTACGAAATTCCTGAAGAATCCCGCAAAAGCCCGGAAAACCCTGTCTCTCTCCCTGAAAACGACCCGGAAACCACATTTCCGGACCTGACCCCTTCAGGGACAGCGGTCGACGGAGCCTTCCTGACACCTATATTGTCGAGGATAAGACTCGATTTCGGGGCCTGCAACCGGCCCTGACTTTGTTCCCCTGAAAAGAGTGTCTCATGAGTGCCACCGACCGATTCCGCCCTGTCTATGGCGTCAAGGAACAGCGCTGGAGCCTTCTCGACCTGCTGGAGCGATTTGCCGATCCCGGCTTCTTCTCCGGTGGAGTCCTGCGTATCAGTGATCTGCATCTGCGACCGGGCAAACCGGCCCACTACCGTTTCGATGGGGAGCTGATTCCCCTGCCGGGCGGTGCCGACCTCGACGACGACACGGTTCAGGCTCTCATCAAACCCGCCCTGCGCGATGACACCCTCGAACGGGTTCAGCAAGGGGAGGATGTGGATGCTTCCTGGGAGTGGCCGGAGAAGGATCTCTCCTTCCGCATCAATGTCTTCCGCGCCCGCGAAGGCACCTGCGTGGCCTTGCGAGTTCTCGCCCGCAAGGTCCCCCCACCGGAAGAGATCGGTTTCCCCTTCGACAGCACGTGGAAAGAGTTCATGGCGATGGATCAGGGGCTCGTCATCGTCACCGGCATCACCGGCAGCGGCAAATCGACCACCGTCTCCAGCTTACTGACAAGACGAGCCAAGGAACGGGGTGAACGGGTCATCACTCTGGAAGATCCCATCGAATACATCCTCGAAGGCGACAAGGCCCTCGTCTCACAACGGGAACTGGGCCAACACCTGGCATCCTTCAGTGGAGGATTACGCAGTGCGCTGCGTGAGGATCCGGATGTGATCTTCGTCGGTGAGGTGCGCGATCCGGAGACCGCTGCCCTCGCCCTGACCGCCGCCGAAACCGGTCATGTGGTGATTACCACCCTGCACACCAAGGATGCCCGCGGAGCCATCACCCGACTCGTCGATCTCTTCCCCGGAGAACGCTCGAGCGAGATCTGCTCGCAACTTTCCTTCAGTCTGTCGATGGTCATCGCCCAAAAGCTCGTACCCAGAAAGGATGGCCAGGGCCGCCGTGCAGCGATGGAAGTGATGGTCAACCACCCCTCCCTCTCGCATCTGATCCGCAGCGGCAAGTGGGCGCAGATCACCAGCCAGATGGAAACCCAGCGCCGCCAGGGCAGCATCACCATGGACCGCCACCTGAAAGAACTCGTCGACAGCGACGAGATCACCCAGGAGACGGCCCAAAGGTATGCACACACTGCTGCATTTGAGGGGCTTTAGCCGCGGAAGGTTTTACCCTTCCTGGGCGGCAGCTTCTGCAGCCTGCATCTCTTCCCACTCTTCGGCGGTCGGGAAGGGCACGGTGCCGCCGGCGTCCATGACCACTTTCATCTGGTCGCCCACACGACGGTATACATTGCCGAAGCCGCCCATGAAGACCGGGGAGCCTTCAGCAGTGCGAACGACCCATGCGCCGTAGGCGCGGGCGTGGAGATCGTTCATGGGGTGGTAGCCGGTGACGATGTAATCGAGCTTGCCACCGCGCTTGAACTCGGAATCATCCTCGATCGCCGCCATGAAATCGCCCAGGTGAGCACGGATGCCATCGAGACCTCTCACCGGAAAGAGTGATCCATCCGTCACCATGCGGGCGTCATCGCAGAACTCATCCATCAGGGCATCGAGGTCGTGGCTCTGCCACGCTTCACTCATTCTGCCGAGGTGCGCGGCCAAAGCCGGGTCCATATCCGTGGCCCTCGGCAGGGAGTCGAGCATGGCGTTGACCTCGTCCGGATTGGGAGGCAGGAAGTTGACGTCTTCCGGCAGCGGGTTGTGGGCCATGAACTGAATCAGCTTGGGAGTACCCTCGACTTCACGGCCAATCCCGGCCATCAGCCCCTGCCACAGGGTCTCACCCTCACTGGAAACGGTCTTGCCAACAGCGTCGTAGATAAAATAACCATCTCCCAGATCGGTGTAGCCGCCGATACTGCTGTCGATGCGCGATCCGAGAGCAGCACTGCCTTCTGCAAAGGCCATCTGATAGCGACCACGAATGTTTTCATGACCAAAGAAGCCAGAGAAGCTCTGTGGAAACAGTTCCGCTGCATCCTCGAAGTAGCAGGCGAGCATCTCTTCCGGCTTGCCCATGGACCAGCGCTCCCTGATCGCCCTGTCCAGGCGGCTGGCGGGAGTGTTGGGAACCGCACGCGCATAAATTTTGACGGTCTTGATCTTGCCATCGACGATCTGCACATCGTGCATGTGGTGTTCCCTGACACTCTGGCCCGATTCATCGATGTACGTGAGGTCATTCCCGGTGGTCAGCCACTGCTCTTCGTCAGTGTCATTGGCAACCATGAAACGAATCTCCCATCGGGGATCCGCCGGTGATTGGAACCACTCCCCCAGGAACTGAATCTGCGCCTCGGTTCCGGAAACGATTTCGCCGGTATTGGTGTAGCCGATCCAGCCTTCAGCATTCATCGATGCGATCTTGTCGAGATCGCGGGCATTGTGCGCCTCGATGTAGTCGATCCAGACCTGCTGGTAATCGGGATTGCCGGGGTAAATGTTGAGCAGCTTGCCTCCCCCCTGCCACATGCCGATGACGTCGTCTTTGGCGTTCATGTTGGCGCAGGCGGAAAGAGTGAGACACAAAAGGGAAAGAACGATGACCTGGAGGGTCTTGTTCATGGCGGACTCCTGAACAGTCTTTAGGGGTGTCTTTCACCGGAGCCCTGCGCTCCGGTTTGGGATGGTGCTGTGCGTATCCTTGGGTCTGAAGGTGGAAGTTTCAAGAAGTGTTCCACCGAGTCAGGTTTGTTCCTTCAAGGCCCATAAAAGATTGCAGGGGCTTCCACAAACGGACGCCCCTGCAGTTCGACTTTGAAAGAGCTTGAGGACTACTCCCCTTGAAAGACCATCGCTCCGGCATTCTCCATCACGATGCGGATCTTGCCGCCTTCCCGGCGGTAGAGGTTAGCCCACTGCCCTCTTCCCAGAGGGGCTCCAGAGGCATCCACTCCTCGCCAAATTCCGTGGGCGATCAGGTAATCATCATCGAGGTCGCGCATGCCGAGGACGATCCCGGTCAATCGGGAACCCTTGAACGGGGAATCATCCGCAAAGCCTGCGGCGAAACTCTCGCGAATCGCATCACGTCCACGAAGAGCATCCGGTGCGGAATCGACCAGGCGAACGGCATCATCGGTAAACAGATTGGCGAGGGCCTCGCTGTTGCCAGTCGCCCAACTCTCCTCAAATGATTTGACGATCTCCATCATGGCAGGGTCGTTGGTCACCGACTTCAAGCCCGCGTGAGCGTTATCTCCTGCAGGAGGAGTAATGTTGTCCGCTTCTGTCAGAGTGGCGAAAACCGCTTCCTGCAACATCCGCGGACCTTCGGCGGTGGCCTTCATGACATCACCCCATTTGCCGATCATCATTGAAGCGCCATCGGAGCCAAAGACTTCGAAGGTGCCATCAGAAACTGCGTATCCATTCCCAAGGTCCTTGACGTACTCCGTGGTGATGTTGGCGGTCGCCCCCTTGAAAGGGCTGCCCTCTCCAAAAACGGCACCGAAGTTTTCAACGATGGCATCACGACCGATCAGAGCCAGATCCTGCGAGCCCAGAATCGACAATCCATCGGCGGTGTACTCTTCGCCAAGGCCTTCGGCGTCGTGACCATTCCACTTGCCGCGAATTCGATCGATCTGCTTCTCCACCGCGTTGAGAGTGATCTCTCCAGCAGGTGAAGACTTTGAAGATCCGAATTTGATGTTGGTAGTGAAAGAACAGGCGGAAAGTGAAAGAACCAGGCAGGCAAGTCCGATGGTTCGAAAGAAATGGGTCATGGCAGACTCCTCCATTGGATGGACAACGCCCCCCCGACCGAGGGGCAGGGATGAAAAATCCAAAGTTAGAATCTGCGCCCCCCAAACTCAAGAGTCATTTTGAGTGGTCGCACCTCGGGACAACTCCAAATGAATCTAAGAGAAAGATCTGACTTCAATGCGAGGGCTTCTTCAAATAGCAGACGTAAAGGTCAAAAAATAAACCGGGCCGCCAGCAGATTGCCAGCGACCCGGTTTCCGTCAACAAGCCCACCCCTCTTCAGGGGCAGGGAGCATAGGCATCACATGTCAAACCATCCACGGTGGGATCGAGACCACATCCGGGTGACGGGACCGGAAGTGTTACTCCACTGTCGAAAAGGTATGAGAGCAACTGCACCGGATCAGAGATGTCCTGATTGCCATCATCATTGCAGTCGACGGTGTCGCCGCAGGATGGAGGTGCTCCATTGTTGAAAAGCATCACGAGCATGAAGACCACGTCCGAGATATCGAGCGAGCCATCCTCGTTTCCGTCTCCACGAACAAACGACACCTGCTCGCAGACATCCGGTACTCCGTTGGTGTCGGCATCCTGCTCGGCACCGCTGGCGATGTCACAGCTGTCCGGGATTCCGTTGGTGTTGCAATCCTCTGCCCCACTCGCCAGATCACAACTGTCGGGAACACTGTTTCCATTACAGTCGCTGGCTGAACCGGAGTTGAGATCACAACTGTCCAGAGTGCCATTGCCATTGCAGTCGGCACCGGAACCACTCGCCAGTTCACAACTGTCGGGGACTCCGTTGCCATTGCAGTCGCTGAGACCGGAAGTGATGTCACATTCGTCGGGGATCCCGTTGACGTTGCAGTCCTGCGAGGTTCCGCCGGCGATATCCTGATCGTCCGCGACGCCATTTCCGTTGCAGTCGGCAGTGTCACATTCATCCGGAACACCATTGCCATTGCTGTCGGTACTGGTGCCCGCAGCGATGTCGCAACTGTCCGGAATATCATTGGCATTGCAGTCCGAAGCGGTTCCGGAGGAGAGATCACAGGTGTCATCGACTCCGTTGCTGTTGCAGTCAACAAACCCTGAGCCTTGTGCTTCTACCACTACACCCCATGAGTTGACGACGCCGTCGTCGGCAGTGGGGAAGACATCGGTCACAAACAGTGACCAGGTTCCCTGCTTCGATTGCCCGTCAAAGCCGGAGAGCGGCTGTGCAGGAGCTGTTCCCGTACCGTCATCATCATACGTGGTGATCAGGTCATTGGCGCCATTACCGGTTTCATTGTGCAGGCGAACCACTGTACCGCCGGGGCTGGTGAGATCGACGATCAGATCACCGATGAAGGTGTGACTGATATTGATCTGTGCATTCACATCCAAAATGAGTCCGGTATCCGCGACAACGATGGTGTCATTGACATCGGGCGGTACCGGCGCAGAGGGACTGGCACTGTAGGTCTGAGTGCTGACCGCATCACAATCGTCGGGAACCCCGTTGCCATTGCAGTCAGAACTGACTCCGCCAGCAATATCACAGGAATCGAGGCTGCCATTGAGGTTGCAGTCTCCACCTCCACTGGCGATCTCGCAGCTGTCGATGGCGCCATTGCCATCACAGTCGATGGCTCCTGCAGCGATATCGCAACTGTCGGGAACTCCATTGCCTTCACAGTCGGTGGCCAGTCCGGAAGAAATATCACAGGCGTCTGCAATGCCATTGCCATTGCAGTCCGGCTGACATTCGTCGGGAACCGAGTTGCCGTCGCAGTCTACAGAAGTGCCGATGATGATGTCACAGGCATCAGCAATGTTGTTGCCGTTGCAGTCTTCCTGGCACTCATCCGGAATCAGGTTGCCATCGCAGTCGGAGGAAGTACCGCCGGAGATATCGGCATCGTCGGGGACTCCATTGCCATTGCAGTCAGCGGGAGCCAGCTGGATTCCGCCGGTGGCGATGACTCCGTATCCCTGAGTTCCACTGTTGACCGCTGTGGCGACCACGCGCACGGTCCATGATCCCTGTTGCGGGTTATTGATATGAACCTGCTCGACGTTGTTGATGCTGTCGCGGCTACCGCCGGAAGCACTGAATCCTCCACTGAAGAAGTTGCCGAAGTAGGTGGTGCCGTTCGGGGCGACCACTTCCAGATCCAAATTGTTGACCGCTGCCGCCGCCGATCCAGCTGTGGCTGCCACGTCGGTGAAAGCCAGAGTGATTCGCAGATCCTGCGTGGAATCGATCACGTTAACGTTGTAGCTGGTGTTCTGACCAGTACTGAAACCGGAAGCATTACGGACGTCTTCGAGGACACCCAATGCACGGTTGTCGCCGGTGAAGAAGAGCGGATCACTGATGCGTGCGCTTCCCCAACCTTCCAGATTGGATGGGTACCCGGTAATGCCGGTCATGTCGACGGCGGAGTTGACGATGGTCGCCTTGAGCAGGGCCCCACTGGGAACGATGGCATCCGCAGGGTTCGGCGCTCCACTCGGGTAATACCCATCGACGTAGTACTGACGAATCAGTGCCGTTGCTCCAGCAACTGCCGGACACGCCATCGAAGTTCCGGTCAGACCGGTCGTTCCACAGGCCGTTCCCGCCTGAGAGGACTGGGTCGAACAGCCCGGGGTGTAAACCTCCGGCTTGCGACGCCCATCCGAAGTGGGACCGATGCCTGCCGTGCAGTGGTTCTCCTCATTGGGAGAATCTTGGCTCGCACCGACGGCGAGCAAGTTCTTTGCATTTTCAGGGTTTCGCAGCACATTGCCGTTGGTCACCGCGAGGCAAACAAAACTCTCTTCATTGTTATGAAGGAACACATCAAAACCGCGGGCAAGACTGTCGTAAGCGGTCGTGCCGTCGTTGCCCCAACTGTTGGTGTGAATGCGCCCGCCCTGGCTGTGGTGCAGGTTCAGGCGATTGGTGATGCCCGCTTCCGTAAAGTTGGGCGTGGTGTTGGTGACCAGATTGGCTTCGTAGGCGATACCACGAGTGTCATTGTTGACGCCGTTGTTTCCTGCGGCAGTTCCAGCCACATGGGTGCCGTGAGTGTCGGAGCCGTTGCTGCTGTTGTAGGCGAGGATCTTGCCGGCCGGGAAGGAGCAGTGCCCCTGGTCCACGCGGCCGTCGAGAACACCGATCACCTGGCCCTCACCATGAATGCCATTGTCGTAAACCGGAGTCTGGTTGGTGACGTTGGTCTGGATCACCCAGCGGGTGGTGGCGTTGCGGAGAGTGATATCGGGGGCATCCTCGACAAACAATACTGATTCGATACGGCTCAGAAGTTCGAGATCTTGCGGAAGGGTGATGACAGAAAGTTCATCATGGGTTCCCACCCTCTCAACCCTTTCCACTGTCGCACCGGTCTCACGAATTGAGGTGATGGCGATTTCCAGATCTTCACCGGGGTGCAGTGAGACGATCAAACCAAGCAGTCCCATCTCATCCAGTTCACGGCGACTCGGCTGCTGATGAGTGCCAAGTCTTTCGATGATTCCCGGTTGCAACTTCCATGCATCCCGGTAATCGATCACGCGAACCACACCCTCCACGGCAGAGAGCCCAGTGCCGTCAACTCCCTTGAGCCGAACGGTAAAGGAGTGTCGGGGCAGATAGTCGAGCAACTCGACGCCCAATCGCTGCAGTTCAGTCTTGAGACGAAGATCGAGAGGGCGGTCCAGTACAAGAACACGCACCCGATCCGTCTGCGAAAGTGTTTCCGGGTCTTCCAGCAGGTTTGCCTCACGAGCGGTGTTCACTGTCTCCGCTTGAAGGTAAAGGTGACCCTTATCGAGAAGAGCGGGCACCGGCAACTCCTGGGCAAAAGTCAGACTGGGGGTGCCCAAAGACACGCAAAGTCCAACGACACACATGAACCATGTACAAAACGGCTTCATGAAGATCCTCCTGAGATACTCCCCAATAGGGATAAAAAGGTCTGCCAGATTAGCGAGCCCCGCTGCCGGGCAGATGGCGGTTTAATACAGAATCACGAAACCGACCGCGGATCGGACACAAAAAACCGGACCGACGGAATAATCGTGATCATTTATTATCCGGGCTGTGTCCGTTGGAATCCACGTTCCGTTTTTGAATATCAGTCAGAAAGGCTCAAATTGGGGCAATAACGGTCAATTATTGCCACCCGGGCCCGCCTCCGGATCGAAACCCATCGGCTCCAGCTGCTCGATGACCTCGGTGTTGGAAGTGACGAAGTGCACCCGAATTGCCCTCCGCAGGAACTTCCAGTCCTGCCCCTCCTTCTTCAGCGCGTCGACATAGGTTCCCGTCACGGTCATCGCTGCACCGGATTCACCGTCTACAAAAGTGGCCAGCAGATAACTGTGGGTCGATGCCACTCCTGCACTGACCTGAATCCTGGAAGTAGTAGTCATATGCTGGAGGTGACGAACGTTGGCACGAAAATGGGTGTGGTAGTGATCAAAGAATCGCTGAATCTCTGAATCGCCCTTTACTTCATAATCCCCATCAAATTCGGGAACGAGGGTGGCGTCTTCGGTGAAGAGCTCCGCCACTTCTGCTGCAGAACCCCGATCCACACGGTGACAATACTCCGTCAGAAGGTGTTCGATATCACAGACGTCTTGTGCTCGAGCGGTATCCATCAGCGCTCCTCCTTTTTGTCATTTTTGCTTTTCAAAAACCCGAGGGGATTCATCAAGGCGGGGTCCCGATAGAACGCGAAATCAATTTCGATGGTCCGGGAGAGGATTTTCCATGCACCATCAATCATAATCCAGACATCGCTCCCATTTCCCGGCACCATGAAGGTGCGGATTTCTCCATCCTCTTGCCTTTTTTGACCCGTCGTCAACAACTGTTGCTGCGACTTCACCAGCTGCCCCTGCAGTTGAAACCGGAAACCCATGACCCGATGCTGAAAATCCCACCGGTCTTCCGCGGAGAACCTCTGCCTCTGAAATGCAAACCAGGCTTGTATCTGCTCTTCGCCCTCGAGAGCGCCTGAATCGTCAAACACCGGATTCAGTCGGGCTTCCTCAGCATAGTGGCGCGCCGCCTCGGCCGGGGTACCCCCGTCGTGGTCATGCCATGAATCGATAATCTGCTGCTTGAGCTGGCAGATGATTTCGCTGTCCGGTGCCAAGGGTCCTCCTTCCCC
>JACETR010000072.1 GCA_013911165.1 Planctomycetota bacterium
CCCCGCTGCTGCTCCGCTACCGGAACAGCTTCCACAGTGAACCTTGCGTCTCAATCTGATCGTCTTGCTGATTCCATTGGCAGCGGCCTCGAGAGAAATCGTGACATGGGCACGGAGACTTTCTCCTCGCCGGGTAGCCGTCTGGCCTCCACCAAAGATGTCCCCAAAGATTCCACCGCCGCCTCCACCGAAAATATCTCCGAAATTGCGGAATATATCCTCGATGTCAGAGAAACCTCCTCCACCCCCCATGCCGTTGAGACCGTCATGTCCGTGGGTATCGTAGATTTTTCTCTTCTCGGAATCGCTGAGGATTTCAAAAGCCTCAGCCGCTTCCTTGAAATGCCTCTCTGCAGTTTCATCTCCGGGGTTTTTATCCGGGTGATACTTGAGAGCCATCTTTCGATAGGCTTTTTTGATCTCGGAGTCGCTCGCATCGCGATCGACTCCGAGAACGTCGTAGTAATCCCTGGTTGCCATGCAACTCCCCTAGATGAGTGCGCCCTGAACGGCGTCCTCGTCTTTTTCCAACTCGGTGATGGTCGTGTCAGAGGTGAGATAGAGTGCAGCGACACTGGCGGCATTCTGCAAAGCAACTCGCAATACCTTCGCCGGATCGATCACACCACTCGACAACAGATCTGCCACCTTGCCCTTTTTGGCATCGAATCCCATTTCGAAGTCTTCGTACTCGAGAATTTCAGAGACCACTGCTGGACCATCAAGGCCTGCATTGTTGGCCAACTGGGTTGTCGGGGCCATCATGGCGTTGGCAACGACTTCCACACCGAAACGTGCGTCACCAGAAACGCGAGTCGCAGCAACTTTTTCAGCGATCCGCAAGAATGCGGTTCCCGCTCCGGGAACGATGCCCTCGGACATCGCCGCGCGGGTCGCACTGAGAGCATCGACTGCCCGGGCCTTGCGTTCGATGATTTCGGCTTCCGTCGTTCCGCCGACCCTGATCACGGCAATCTTGCCCTGAATTCGTGCCAGGCGCTCTTCCAGTTTTTCGCGGTCGTAGTTTGAATTCGTTTGCTCAATCTGAGCCTCAATTTGAGCACAGCGATCCGCAATCGCCTCTTTGTTGGTATTTCCACGGAAGAAAATCGTGCGGTCCTTGCTGACCTCAATCTTCTTCACCGTTCCCAACTGTGCCTTGCCCACCTGACTCCAGGAAACTCCAGAATCCTTGGCTACCATTTGCCCACCCGTAACGATGGCCAAATCCTCAAGGAGGGCTTTGCGTCGATCTCCGAAACCCGGGGCCTTGATGGCCACCACATCCATGACACCACGCAATTTATTGAGAAGCAGACCCGCAAGGGCTTCTCCTTCGACATCCTCGGCGATGATCACCAGAGGCCTCTTCGTCGGAACCACCTGCTCTAGGATTGGCAGAAGGTCTTGAAGACCACTGATCTTGTGATCTGTAAAGAGAATGAGGGGTTTCTCGAGAGTACAGATGGCATTCATGCGATCGGTGACAAAGTAGGGAGAAATCCAGCCCTTGTCGATCTCCAGACCCTCGACCAGATCGAGATGGGTACCGACGCTGTCATTTTCCTCGACGGTCACAACTCCGTTTTCGCCGACCTTGTGGATCGCCTCACCGAAGAGTTTGCCCAATTCGGGCTCATTGGCAGCAATCGCTCCAACATGAACGATTTCCTGCTTTTTCTCGACTGGTGCTGAAACCTTCTCCAGCTCTTTCACAGCGGTTGCAACGGCCTTTTCGATGCCTTTGCGAAGTTCCACAGGGCTGACACCAGAAAGGGCAAAACGACTGCCTTTTTCGATCATCGCTTCGGCAAGGATGATGGAAGAAGTCGTACCGTCTCCCACTTCCTTGTTAGTCTTGCTTGCCACCTCGTTGAGAAGCCGTGCTCCCATGTTTTCAAAGCGCTGCTCGACTTCGATCTCCTTGGAGACGGTCTGGCCATCCTTGGTCATCTCAAGCTTGCCCATGCTCTTGCCCAGCAACACATTTCGACCGGAAGGCCCATAGGTCACCTTCACTGCTTTTGCCAGGGTCTTGATGCCGTTGCGCAACTGGCGGCGGGCGTCTTCATCAAAAAGAATCTGCTTGCTCATTTTGAGTCTCCTCTAATTCTAGAATGCGCCAACGCCTTCGTGGTCATGGTGGTGGTGATCGTCTTCCTCGGTCTCCTTCGGAATGTCGGTAATGACCGCATTCGATGTCAGAAGCATCGTTGCCGTGCTCACCGCATTTTGCAGGGCACTGCAAATCACCGCACAGGAGTCAATAATTCCATTTTCATACATGTCGCAGTAATCCAGGGAGGCGAAATCGTAACCGTAGCTTTCGCTCTCCTCAGCCTTGATCTCTCGCAGAATACGAGAAGGCTCAAGGTCAGCGTTGACTGCGAGTTGACGGAAGGGCTCCTCGAGAGCCTTGGCAAGGATTACCGATGCCATCTTGTCGAGAGGATTCTTGAATCGTGACAGCGAAACTTCAGTGCTGGCATGGATCAAACCGATACCACCGCCAGGGAGAACACCTGCCTCCAGTGCAGACCGGGTAGCGGACAAGGCGTTGTCAAAACGCTTCTTGCGCTCCTTGACTTCACCTTCCGTTGCTCCACCGACACGAATCACAGCGACTCCTCCCACCAGGCGGGCAAGGCGCTCTTGCAACTTCTCTCGGTCGTAATCGCTGCTGGCATTGTCGATTTCCATGCGAATCAGGCGAGTACGCTCCTTCATGTCTTTCTTTTTCCCGCCACCCTCAAGAACAGTGGTGGTCTGGGAGTTGATCTCTACCTTTTTGGCTTTACCCAAATCGGAAATCTTAAGACCGGAAGGCTCGATTCCCAAATCCTTGAAAATGGCACGGCCACCGGTGGCGACAGCAATGTCCTCGAGCATCGCCTTGCGACGATCACCGTAGCCAGGGGCTTTCACAGCCACCACCTTGAGGGCCCCCTTCTGGCTATTGACCACGAGGGTCGACAGAGCTTCACCATCGACATCCTCGGCAATCAGCAACAACGGCTGATTCTTTTCGACCACCTTTTCAAGAACTGGAAGGATCTGGGAGATGCTGGAAACCTTCTCCTCCATGATCAGAATGTAGGGATTCTCCAGAGTGATGGAGGCGGAATCGGCGTCGGTAACGAACTGCTGTGAGATGTAACCGCGATCAAAGTGCAGTCCATCGACGACATCGAGAACCGTTTCTGTACTCTTGCCCTCTTCGATACTGCAAACGCCGTCATCACCCACTCGCTCAAGAGCTTCTGCGATGCATTTGCCGATCGCGACGTCATTGTTCGCGGCGATGGTGGCGATGTTGGTCACGGCATCATAGTCCACCGCCTCGTCAGCCATGTCCCTGAGGAACTGGTCGATCTTGCCGGTGACGGACAGAAGGCTGCGCTGCAGCAAAACAGGATTTTCTCCCGCCGCAACCTGCCTCATTCCCTGAGAGAAAATGGCGTGCGCAAGAACGGTCGCAGTGGTGCTGCCGTCTCCTGCTTCACGAGCCGTCAATGAGCCCGCCTCGCGCATGAGTCGAGCACCAATGTTTTCCACTCGATCATCGAGATCGATTTCTTCGGCAACGGTCGCACCGTCCTTGGTGACCTTCGGTCCACCCCAGGATCGGTCGATGATGGCGGTTCGTCCCCTCGGTCCCAGTGTGGTTTTCACCGCACGGGCCACCTTGTCCGCTCCACTCAGCAGCTTTTCTCTGGCGGAGTCCTCAAACGTCAGTTCCTTGGCCATTGGAGCCTCTTCCTCTTGTTCCGAATTCGCAAAGTTGGACACCGCCACAAAAAGGGAACAACTGATTCCCGGGAGCCCCGTGCAAAAGCCGGGCACCCCCTCCTGACCTGCTCCGGAGGGTGGATCGCGGGCGATCAACCTGCCGGAAGCCTGCGCAGACAATGGGCGGCCATGGGGAACACAGCAAAGAGCGGGCCATATGGCACAGAAACCGCCGCCCTAAACCCCTATTTTAAAGCGACTTAAGAAAATCCCTCTCGAAAAGAAAAAGGAGGGACTGCCACTGTGACAGCCCCTCCTCTGACTCTTCAGCACAGGCCTGCCAGAGTGACAGTTCCGTGTCATTTTCTATTTGGCGAAGATTCCCCCCTCACGGGTGTCATTGACCAGCTTGACCCTGACTCCCCGAATCTCGAGTCGGGTACCGTCACCGGCGTAAAACACAAACCCACCTGTAGAGGGAAGTCGAGTCGTATCGGGGTCCATACTGATTCGGGTACCCGCGTCGCCATAGCGGAGGTCCACAGAGTTGCCATTGACCTCCATGGTGACTTTGAGCCAGCGATTCTTCGGGAAATCATCTCCCAACTCCAGAGGTGGTGAAGTGCCATCGGTGATTGCACCCACTTGGGCATTCGCCTGGGTTCTGGGTGAGATACGCAATGCCCCCACCTTCAGATTGAGTTCAAACTCGAGAACATAATCTTCCCAGTGATTCGAATAGACTCCGGTGTATGCGTCACGGCCAGAACGGTTATCCACCAGCATGACACCTGCGCCATTGCGGTCGAGAACCCTCCATAGCGGTTTTTCCAGTCTCTTGTCACTGGAGGCCACCCAGTTGTAAAGGTTGAAGCGACTCAACAGGGGTTTCCATGCGACGGAATCCCGCATCTCCTGCCAACGCCGGATACGCTCGGCCTGCTTGCGCTCTTCTTCCAGACGGCGAGCCTCCGCAATTTCCGCTTCTAATGCGGATTCCTGTTCAATCAACAGGGCGAGTCCGTCGCGCTGAATCTTCTGAATCAACTCTTCCTTCAAACGCCAGACATCCGGTGCATCTTCCTCCACTTTTTCGGGGAGGGCTTCGATCACGGCGATCGCAATGTCCTCATAACCTTTCCGGGCGTACACTCCGGCCTTGGTAGAGAGCTCATCCAACCGCTTCTTGAAACGCGCCTGCGCCTTGGCGTCTTTCCGGAGACGATCGATTTCATTTTCAAATGCAGACTCCAAAACGTCTGCCGCCCCCAAAAACACCGGAGGCAATTCTTCAAGCATGCGCTCTGCCTGCTCAAAACGCGCCTCACTGAAAGCAGTCAGAACGTCCCCGCGGAGCGTATTCCATGCAGCGACGACCTCGTCATTCCAGGTCCTGAGCAATTGGGATCTCAACTCACCTGCTTCAGCACCGGCCTGGGTATTGGAGTAATCGATCGCAACCATCTGCAATCGGGCTGCACATTCATAGCGCTCGGTCGGATTCGCAGAGTTCGCTTTCTCGACGCGATCGAGAGCTTTTCGGGCCCGCTCCTCACGAATCTCTTCTTGCTGCTTGGGACTGGGTTTATTTGCGGCGGTATTGACGCTGGGTGCTGGCTCAGGTGCCGGGTCCTCACCCGAGAACATCACGACGCCCAATCCACCGACCAGAACCACTGCAGCTCCACCGAGAATCCACATCAGGGGAGACTTTTTCTCGGCTTCATCAAACTCATCACTGTCGTTCTCTCGGGCTGTCCTTCGGCGTCCACCGCCAGCCCCCCCCTTCGGGGGTGCGCCACGGCGACCTGTCGGCTTGGATCTGGCAGCGGCTCCTGAGGCTGCAGGAGCCGGCGACCCGGCCCTTGCTCTGCGAGCCGGTGTTGCAGGCCTCTTTCCGGTATCCCCAGTGGGAGCACCTGCCTGACGTGCTGCGGCTTGCTTAGCTGCGGCCTGCTTTGCTGCTGCCTGCTTTGCTGCGGCTTGCTTTGCTGCGGCCTGCTTTGCTGCGGCTTGCTTTGCTGCGGCCTGCTTTGCTGCGGCCTGCTTTGCTGCGGCCTGCTTTGCTGCGGCCTGCTTTGCTGCGGCCTGCTTTGCTGCGGCCTGCTTTGCTGCGGCTTGCTGGGCTGCGGCTTGCTGGGCTGCGGCTTGCTGGGCTGCGGCTTGCTGGGCTGCCGCTTGTTGAGCTGCAGCCTCTTCCGCTGCGGACGAACCCACTGTTTCTTCAGGAGCAGCTGCAGGCTTCTTGCCTGGGGCAACTCTTCTTGGTGGAACTCTGCGGGAGCTTTCCCCACCACCGGCTTTTTTTCTTGGCGCAGGTACTCTGCGTTTTTTCTTGCCGTCGTCTGCGGACATCAGTCTTCCTCACCGCTCTCTGAGAGGGGGCCTGGATCTTCACCTTCGTCATTCTCGACGGGGTAGATCACTTCAATCAGCTGCTGAAGTTGTTCCGGAGTCAAATGATTCAGTTCGACCAGGATTTGTCCCAACAGGGGAACCTTGAGCCCCTCTGAACGGCGCTTTTCCTGAACGGACAAGGCTTCGTCCACAGCTTCGGCGGAAACATAACCCATTTCCTGGGCGACTTCCCCGATCAACCTGCGATACCGATCCGGATTGGACACTCCGGCTCCTTTTCGACATTTTGCCTCTGAACAGCCCTCAGGATAATCCCCGGGCCCCCGAGGCGCTACCTCTCCGGGGAGGGAGGAGAGGGATCGAGGGTCATATTCAGCGTTGGGTGACGATCGGGTTGGGGCCTGCGAAGAGGCTGATTTCGTCGATGGAACTGGCCAGTGGGACCAAACGATCCTTGTCTGCGATCACTTTTCTCATGGCAGTGATTTTATCCCGCACGCTCCCGGGCAATCGGGACCCGGAACCGGTGGCCTTCCCCCAGGCCAAACGCAGTCCCCCCTCACAAATGAGATACCAGAAGCCACCCTCATCCTGAGGGGTCCAGCGCAGCTCCTCCACAAACCCGGAGTGATCGGACAAGATCCCGTGATCGAAGAGGTCCCCCACCAGAGTCAGCAGTTGTCCCCACTCTTCTCCAGACGGCAACATACTCAGGGAGGAATCCACATTTGCATTGCCCCCCATGGATGAATACTCCGGAATCCTCCAGTGAGGATCCAGCGTATACCCCTCAGCGTAATCGATGACTTTTCCCTCCGGAGTCACCAACAAATGCCCTCCAGGACATCGCACAGCGACGACAGGTCTTCTCAAAAGCGCGCTGAAAGAAATCCTGCCCATCTGTCGTTCAATCGAACCCACAGAGTGAACCCATGGATTCTCCAACAATTGACTTCGAACGTGATCACGCCAATGAACACTGTCATGGGGAATCATGGATGGGATCTGCTGCAAATTTTCGAGAGCCGGCGTCAGTGAATCAGGAAACCAATCCGGAAAACTGTCCTGTGTCAGACTCCAGGAACCGGCATCCGCAGCTCGTTGAAGGTCAACCTCGTTACGGGCATGCCTGAGAGACAATCCCACAAAAACCAGGACCATGATAAAAACAAATGCGGGGATCCACTGGCCCTGTGTAGTTGTGGAGGCATTCATTTACTGTCCTCCCCGACGATGATGACTTCCCGTTCCAGTCTCACACCCTCTTCTTCGTAGACTTTTTTCTGCACTTTGCTCACAAGAGCCAAAACATCCGCAGTCGTTGCGGTTTGTTCAGCATTGACGATAAAATTCCCATGCAAGTCGGAAACTTGCGCTCCCCCCTCACATAAACCCTTGAGGTTCAAGTCGTCGATCAATTGACCAGCACTGAGTCCTGCTCCGGGATTTTTGAAAATGCATCCGGTCGATTTGTCGTCGTAGGGCTGAACACTCTTTTTATACCGTAAAAATGCTGCACTCCGGTTTTTCAATTCTTCCGGGTCCTGGTCAGGTTCAATTGCAAATCGTGCGGCAAGGACAACTCGGTTGCCCAATCCTGATGAACGGTATTTCCAGGATATTTGATTTCCATTGACCCATTCGGCCTCACCCCGTGAGTCGAGAATTTTCAGAGCTTCGACCCGGTCTCCCAGACTGGAGTTTTGTGCACCGGCATTTCCCCAAACAGATCCACCGACAGTACCGGGAATACCCACGAATCCTTCAAAGCCACCCAGACCCGCTTCGTTCAGTTTTTTCACCAAATTTTCAAGGTTGATCCCGGCGTCCACCTCCACCACCGACGGAGAGCAGTTCCGATAGAAATCCCCCCTCTGTCGAAACTTGTACATGTGAAGGATCAAACCGGGGTAACCATCATCCGGGAAAAGGGAATTCGCGCCTAAACCCATCAGGTGGAACGGAACTTCTTCACGCTGTGCCCACTTCACGGCCTCGATCAATTCTTCTTCGGAAGAGGGGGCCAGATAGAACCGGGCAAGACCACCGCTACGGAACCATGTCAGGTCCCCCATCGCTCTGTTTTCCTGAATGTTGGTCGGCGGTTTCATGGTGTCACCTGACTGCGCTGGTTTTCGCGAACGAGGTTACCGACCTGATATACATTCCCGGCACCGATGGAGATCAGGACATCTCCCGATTGGAGATGCTTGGGCAATTCTGAAACCGCATTTTCAAAATCCGTAACCTGACACTCTTTGCCCATTTGACGAATCTCTGCAGCCAGTTGATCGACAAGGTCTCTTGGAAACTGGTCCAATTCTTCGCGAACAGAAAAAATCGGCAACAGAGTCACCTGATCTGCTCGGGACAACTCCTCAGCAAAGCCCTTCCTGAAAGCACTCAACCGAGTGGCCTGATGCGGCTGGAAGAGTGCGTGAATGCGCTGATTGGGATACACCTCCCGTGCGGTCTCGACCGTGGCACGAACCTCTTCAGGATGATGCGCGTAGTCTTCGATCCACTCAATCCCCGGGAGAACCTCTCGCTTCTCAAATCTCCGACAAACTCCCCGGTAGCTTTCAAGGCCACGAGCGATGTCTTCAAAAGAGAGATTCAGCACTTCTGACATTGCCACCACCGCAGAAGCATTGGATCTCGTATGAGCGCCAGGAACATGCAGGGTGGCTGTAAACTCTCTGCCATCTGTCCATCTCCAGAGAACTTTTGAAGAGCCTGCGACGCTGTCACTTTCCTTCAGCTGCAAATCTGCATTGTTTTCCACACCAAAGGTGCGCCACCTCAATCGATCATCGACTTTGAGAGCCTTCTTGACCTCGACAGGGCAGACCACCCATGAACCGTCTTCCAGATTTGCGAGGAATTCACGAAAGGTTTGACGGACCGATTCGAGATCCTTGTAAATCTCAGGATGATCCAGATCCACATTGGTGATGATCGCAGCCTTCGGCTTCAGATCGAGGAAGGCCTTGTCAAACTCGCAGGCTTCAACCAGAAATTCAGTTCCCGTACCCTGATGCCAACCGGCTTGAATTTGTACCACCTCTCCCCCCACGATCATGGAGGGATCTCGATCTGCTGACTGAAAAACGCTGAACAAACAAGCAGTGGTCGAAGTTTTTCCGTGGGTTCCTGCCACTGCAATCGTGGGCATGCGTTCGGAGATCAAACCCAGATATTCGCTGTAGGTGTAGATCTTCACCTCAGGCCTTTTGCGGGCTTCCAGCAACTCCGGATTTGAAGGGCGAATCGCACGAGTGTGCACGACTATTCGAACGTCGTCAGCGAGATGGCACGCGGAGTGCCCTTCGTGAAAGGTCACACCATGATCCTCAAGGTTGCTGCGACAATCCGGATCCTGATCACTGCCTGTAACAGCATGCCCCAGAGATCGAAGAAAACAGGCCAGACCTCGGGTCGCACTGCCGCCAACACCAATGATATGAATCGGCTCTCTGGGAGGCTGATCAGTCTCATGGACATTTTGTGTCGGCATCACTATGCGCCTCTCATCGGATTCACTCATTCGGAATCCTCAATCTCAATCCTGGCTTGAGTCGGTCTGGATCGGGGAGGATATCCTTGTTGGCTCGAAGAATCCCGCTGAAGTTCTCATGCCCCAAATATCTGCGGGTGATGGAAGAGAGGGTATCCCCCTCCTGAACCACATGAATCTTTGGTGAAATCGGGGTTTGCACGGGAATCCGTGATTCAACGGGAGAAGGCGCGGAAACTTCCGCTGGAATCAACAGCTCTTGTCCGACCCTGATCATGCCGTTCTCGGGAATCCCGGGATTCAGTTCACGGATCTTTCGGGTGCCGACTCCCACCGAGCCCAAAAATCGCTGTGCGATCTCTCCCAGTGTGTCCCCCTGCTGAACGGAATAGACCCTTGATTGCGCATGCTGATGGTCCCCGGAAATCATGGCGCCAGAAGCTTCGTCCGATGAATCGACGAATTCCCTCCGGGATTGACCCACCCCGGGTTCCGACCTTTCCGGCAGAGAATCTCGTTGCTCCGCACTCTCTGTTGAAACCTCACCGGTCCCGGAATCGGAAACCCAAACCAGATCGACTCTTGAAACGGAGCGATCACTGATGGCATTCGACGAAGGCACTACCGGGGGAGTCCACCAATCGATGGTCCCTGTAACGCCGAAGAAGAGCACTCCCAAAACCAGGGCCCACCGAATCAACGCACCCATCAGGCTTCCACCTCATTCCGCAACAATGTTGGCTCACCAGGACGGTCGGAAAAGGATCGGCCCTCTCGCGCGTCCAGATGGATACGAATCGTTTCACTGATGGTCGTTGCTGCCCGGGGGCGGCCCAACTCGCCAGCCCGACTCGAATACTCACGCCATAGGCCATTCAACAATAATTTTTCCAGAATCCCTGCGAACTGTTCGGCTGTGGCATCAGACTCCAATACGATCCCGGCACCCCGTTCTTCAAGGTACCGGGCGTTATGAACTTGGTGCTGATCCGCATGCTTCTGGTAAGGAAGAAAGACTCCCCCACGCCCCACTGCTGTCAACTCCGCCAATGTTGACGCGCCCGCTCGCGAGATCACCAGATGGGATTGTGACATCTCTTTAAACATCTCGGGAAGGTAAGGTTCTACACGGGCACTGAAGCCTTTGTCACTCCAGGCCTTCCTGACTTGCTGAGTGTTCGGTTCGCTCGCCATGTGGACGATCTCGAGTTTCTGTTTCAACTCTGGCTTGAGGAGATCTGCTGCGGCAAGAACCCGGTCGTTGACCTCTTCCGCTCCCTGACTTCCACCAAGAATCAAACAACGCAGAGGTGCGTCAGGGACTTCGCAAGGCTGAAATTCTGGCCGGATCGGGCATCCCAGAATGGCGCTTTTTGATCGCAGATTTCTGGACGGGGAAACGATGGGAGAGGATAGAAAAACCTTCTCGGCCAGAAAGGCCAGAAACCAGTTGGCCTTTCCCATCACCCGGTTCTGCTCATGCAGATAAAGGGGGATCCTGAGACACCTCGCTGCCAGACCGGCTGTTACACTGGGGAATGCTCCAAACCCTATCACTGCTGAAATCTCATGCTGACGCAAAAGTTTTATGGCGGCTGGCACCGATGAGAGAAATGCAAATCGTCCCTTTGCATGCCAGGGAGCGAGAATTTTTTCCATTCCATCTTCGTTGAACACACGCTGCTCAAGGGGACGTTGATGCTCCAGAAGGATCGGAGTCCCCACTCCCCCGGCAATCAACTCTCTGGCGAGTGATTCTGCCGGATAAAGATGCCCACCCGTATGGCCGCCCACGATGAGGATTCTGCGATTCATGTCGGCAAGACCTCCTTGCCGCGACAACGTGTCAGAGCCAACAGCACCCCTGACATGCCCATGAAAACAGCCAGCCCTGTGGAGCCATGGGAGAAGAAGGGTAATGCAATCCCCTTCGTCGGGAGCAAGGCCAGATTGACCATAATATTCAGTGCAGCCTGTCCGGTGATCGCCAAAGTCAACACCATCGCCAGCAGTGACAGGTCGTCGTCTTCCAGTGATTGCCAGAGCTTGCGGCCACACCACAGCAGTGTGCCGAAGAGCAGCACCACCACAGTCACTCCGACGAATCCGGTCTCCTCCGCGTAGACCGCGAAGATGAAATCATTGTATGCCGAAGGCAGATAACCCAATTTCCCTGCACCTTCCCCAAGTCCCCTGCCAAAGAGCCCACCACTGCCAATGGACTGAAAGCCGGCCCATACCTGATCCACTGACTGCGGATCCCACATCGCCCGGAATCGCTCTCGAAACTCCGGGAATCGGGAAGTCTGGGTCAACAGGAGGATCCCCATGAGCCCGACCGAACCCATTATGACCAGGCGGCTGAGCCGCCGGGATCTGAAAACCGGAATCAGACAGAGGCCCCCGACCACGATGGTGGTTCCGACATCCGGCTGGATCAGGATGAGAAACAGGGGAAGTAAGATCAGGCCAGCAGAGAGGATGTACCGGGGAGTGTTGCTGGCCGGGGTCAGGGAATTGCCCTGGAACTTCCATGGCCCAGTCAGATAGATGAGCAAGACCGGAAGAACAAACTTGGCCAATTCCGACGGCTGAAAAACAAGACTGCCGATCTTCAGCCAACGCTGGGCATCATTCCGTTCAATTCCCATCGGCGAAAATGCGGTACCCAAAAGAAGCAATACCAGAACCACTGCCAGGCTCACACTCGCTCCAGAGGTCAACCAGCGACGTGGGGATACCCAGTAACCGATCATAAAAAACAGCAGACCGAGAGTGTATCCCCTGAATTGACCTGCCCACATCTGCCAGACGTCATCGTGCTGGACTTCTGATCGATAACTGGTGGAACTGAACAGGGCGATGGAACCGATGATCAACAAAAATACGAGAGAAACAAAAATCGGCACTCTCTGCCTGGCAGGCTGCAATCGATCATCGACCGATGCGATGGAAGTCATTTGGGTGAAGGAACTCATTCCCGTGCTCCCCCCTTCTCCATGGCTGTCCGTTCTTCCATACGATTCTTCAAATCGTGGGCCAGAGTCTCCAGGGCTTCCTTGCGAGAAGCCTTGAAAAGTACACGGTCTCCGGATTGCAACTCTGATTGCAGGCAGGCCACACCCTGGTCATCTCTGGGAAGGATCGACGACGATCCTCCCGCAGATTGGGCGCCTTCATGCAACCAATGCGCCCCACGCCCCACACACCAAAGATGGTCGATCCCCGATTTTGCGCAGGCCTGTCCCATTTGCCGATGATACTCCGCCTCGTCGGCCCCCAACTCCTCCATGGTTCCAAGGACTGCCAGTTTGCGGAAAGCAGCAGTGG
>JACETR010000073.1 GCA_013911165.1 Planctomycetota bacterium
GAGTTCTCCTAAAGATGATCGAGTTCTCCTAAAGATGATCGAGTTCTCCTAAAGATGATCGAGTTCTCCTAAAGATGATCGAGTTCTCCTAGAGTTCCTGTTGTTTCACCTTTCGAACGGTGATTTCAGGATCGTCGACAGTTCCCATCACCCGGAATCTCAGCAATCGATTGGCAATGTCGGAGATGAGCGGGGTTCCACCGAGAGTTTGTGGCTCAAAAACGAGATCGATAGTGCGATCGAAGTTGAACTTGCCTTTGCCAAAGATCTCACCGGTAGGGCTGTCCAGTTTCAGGGATCCCATTCCTTTGAACTCAAAAGCGGAATTAGCGATGGTGAAGATACCGTCCGCCTCTTTGATTTTATTGTTCCTGCGATTGAGCCCTTCAAAAGGGTTGATCAAAGCACCGGCAATCAATGGGATTCGCGCGAGGTTGCCGTTGCGAATCTGGAATGATCCGTCACCGAAGGTTGAGCCCCCTTCGCCGACATTACCTGCGAATCGGGTGTCAATCCCGGTTGTTCCCGCAATGTCCGGTCTGCCAAACAGATTGCTGGAACCTTCTTCCAGTTTGAGCCCATCCACACGGATCTCACCGGCATAGGTTCCCGCCTGATCATTGAGGTCGACAAAGAAAAAGCCGTCGAGTGTTCCCCCATAAATACTGGCGGGACCAATCTCGGCCTGGAACAGACGCGATCGGTCCTCGGGCAGTTTCTCCAGCACCCAACTGGTCGGGAGCTCAAATGAGTCTGCGCCACCGTCGGTCAGCCTTGGGTGAGTTTTTCCATAACTGAAGTCGAGTGTTCTGGATTCAGGAACCGTGGCAAGGAAGTTGTTGAAATCTAATTCAAGATTTCGCAGTTGACCATAAAAGGTGTGTCCGCTGCCTGGTTCGATACCGCCGTGCAGTTCAAAATCAGCAGAGAGTTGGTCTGCATTGATACCGAAATCGAGTCCGCCATTTTTGAGTTTTCCCTGGGCGTCATACTGCACGACCTGAATGTTTTCTCCGGAAGCGTTCACACCGAATCGGTGCAGAATATCGAGGGTTCCAGTGGCTTCACCGGCGATATTCATTCGCTGAAAAAATGCCTTCGGATCTGCAGGAAGGTTTGAAACAAACTTCTCGTCGTTGAGCGGTAACCCTTTCTTGTCCGGTCCCTCTTCGACCAACAGTTTGATGGCCAGCAAGGAAGCATCTTCGCCCAAAGGGACCTCAGAATCATCAGGCCCGATTTCCCCTGACACACGGATCACGGGAGAAGTAGTGGGGTCAGTATAGAGCTCGTCCAAACGAACCCTTTTCTCGGTGCTGGAGAAAACGACTTGTCCGCCATGAAACACCAATGGGTATGGAAGGGCGTCGTATCGCAGCTGAAGGGGTTCAACAACTCTTGAGCGAACGTAGACACTCAGGTCCGCGGCGTCCTTGCGATAGAGTTCGACTACGGTATCGAGAGCCCCTCCACCGTTGAGAATGTCGAGGGCACGCAATCTTGCTTCGACATCGTCTGGCAGTGCCGCCAGAAGTTCTTCATCGGGAACGAGTCTGGAACTTTCAAAGGGGAGTTCCATATCCCCATTTGCCAGGTCGACATACCCGGCTTTCAAATCCACAGGGCTGACCCCATGCATTCCTGTAAGGCCACGGAGCAGCATCTTTTTCGCACCGATGTCGAAGACGATCTCTCCGCGGACATCATTGATGCGATAGGGGAAAGCTTTGTGCGACAGGCTCGCCCGATTGGGTTTGATGATCACTTTCAGTTCGAGAGGATCGCCCAGTTTCAAGCGTTCCATGGTGATGGCGAGGTCTGAAACTCCCGAAGGGTTGTAATCGTCATAGAAGGGGGAAAACCGATCACCCAATGCGGTACGAACGCGGTCATCTACTGGAATTCCCATTCCCTCGATCAGCAGATAACGTGCTCCCTGGCGAACCATTTCGAAGGACCCACGTGCGCGGACGGGAGTTTCGGGCAGTCCACCTGCAAGATCGATCTCCAGAAGATTCGGGGTGTAGCGGATTTCCCCACTGATGTCGCGAAGGGGGTAGGGGTAGGGTGCATAGTTTCCATCGACCTTGTTCAGAGTAAGAGAAATCTGGTTGATCGTTGGTGGAAACTCTTCACCTGCCGCAGAAATGGAAAAGTCAAACTTTCCCGAAGGGTTATACGTTTCCCAGGCGTCTTTTCCTGCCTGTGGGAGAATCTCATAAATCTGCGGCTCAAAAGAAAGTCCCTTGAGTGAAGCTTTGAGCTCACTGGCTCCAGGCTGGAGTGTGTCCAGTTTGATTTCACCCTCAAGGCGTGCATCCGCTCCGAACACTTTGCCGGTCAAAGGGTTTCTGAAAGAGATGGCTTCGGGAGTCAGGGTCAAGTCACCGGAGAGAGATTCAAGCGTGACAGCAGGTTCTGCCAGCTGAAGGTTTCCCTGGGAGATGTTGACCGTCATCGAGTTGCGGATCTCTTGGGCGTCCCTGAAGAATAACTCATGTCGCAGGGAGGCGATTCCACTGGGGTTGTATCGATCCCAGATCTGTCGCAGTGCGGGTGGCATGCGCAGTCGGAGTTCTTCATTCAGGGTGAGCTCGTCGACTTCAAAAACCAGCTCAAAGTCACCCAGGGCAAGGCGTCCTCCACCGTCGAGGCGAATACTCTTCACTGACGAATCAAAAGCCACACCATCCATCACCCAGAGCTCAGGATCTTCGGCTGAAACCTCAAAGCGCAGCTGACTGATGTCGAGTCCACCGGGACTGTGAGCCACCGTCTCTGGGCAAGTCTGCAGTTCTAGATTGGTTATGGCAAACTCGGGCGGGTTCAGGGCTGATTCTGTCGGAGTGATTTGCGACTGTTCAAAGGTCAGCGGCCCCTGCATCGGTGCAGTTGAACTTCTGAAGAAGGAGAGCAGAGTCAAATCACCAAAATCGTCACGCTCAAGAACGATGGTGGATCCATCCAGTTCAACGCGGTCGATTTCAAAGTCGCCTTTGACCATACCCATAAGCGAGAGGTCCAGATCGAGTTGACCGATGCGGATCAGTTCGGGGAAACGACTACCTGCGGGTGAGTAGATGACCAGATCATTGACGAGGATGGTGGCGGGCCATTGCCACTGTACATTTCCGATTCCGAAACCGGTGGTGATTCGATCTTCAAGGAGAGTTTGTGTCCTCAGATAGAGTTGCTCAGGGCTCAAGACCCGCTCTGCAACCCAGAAAACGACGCCGGCAAGACACAAGGGGAGAATCAGAAACAGGATGGTCCGGTGACGCCGGCGAGCCAGTTGGCGCGTCCGTGTCGGTTTGGAAACCCCCTTGGGCAAGGGGGCCGGTTCAGTGGAGTCCATCTCGGGAGGTGTACTCACCGCTCCATACCCTTTTCCAACTCAGGTCCCTTTTCCAACTCAGATCCACTTTTCGATTCGTGCCGGGCAGTCCTGGTGTGCTCCCCACTGACAGCGATCCGTTGAATCCTTCTTCCCAGAAGACACGTGATTTCATAGGAAACCAGTCCACACCAGTCTGCCATCTCCCGGGCGGTAATCTCGTCGTCCCCGTCCGATCCCAGCAAGGTGACCAGATCACCGACGGAAACTCCCGGAACATCGGTGACATCGACGATGGTGTAGTCCATCGTCACGCGGCCCACGACGGGGACCCGATGTCCCCTGACCAGCAATTCTCCCTTGTTGGAGAGTGTCGTCGGCAAGCCATCGTGATAACCGATGCTGATCGTCGCCAAACGTGAGTCGCGGTTGGTGACGAACGTTCCACCATAACCGATGGGTCGCCCTTCGGGATGATCCCTGAGGTAGACGATTTGACTGTGGAGGGAGAGGGCAGGGTTCAGGCTGACGGAAGGAGGCAATTGACGGGTAATTCCATAAATCCAGCCCCCCAGACGGACCATGTTGGTGCTCCCGGAGAAATGATCCAGGGCCGAATGAGTGGCATCGACATGAATCAGTTCCGGAGTGATGTCTCTGGCTTTCAGGTCCGTGAGGAAATCCTGAAAGAGGGATCGCTGGAGGTCGGTTTGATCGTGATCTGCAGGGCTGGCGAGGTGGGTGCCGACTCCCTCCAGATGAAGCCATGGACTCCCGGCAATTTGGCTGGCGTGTTGGCCGGCATTTCCGTGGCTGACCCCCAGTCGGCCCATCCCTGTATCGACCAGGAGATGAACCTTGACCTTTCGATCCAGGCTGCTGGCCAACTCTTCCAGCTCTGTGATCCGCCCAGGAGAATGAATCGTGACGGTGATCTGACGATCGATGACTTCTGGAAGTTCGGTGGGAAGCAGGGCACCGAGAACGAGTATCGGAGCTTCGATACCCTCATTACGGAGATCGATGGCTTCACGGGAAGTTCCGACTCCAAGGTAGTCAACCTTCTCTTCCTGTAGCCTTTTACAGACCGCAGTGGCACCGTGTCCGTAGGCATCTGCTTTGACTACAGCGAGAATCTTTTGTCCGGGAAGCAGTGACCGGGCTTCCGCGAGGTTGGCAGAGATTCGATTCAGGTCAATCCGTGCCCAGGCGCGTTCGCTTCTCATGAACGACCCTGTTCCGCCAGTTTCTGGCGACGCACCTCTTCTGCTCGACTGACTCGAAGGTATCGCGGTTGCAGCTGGTGGGGGTTGTCCCAACCGGGGGGAGCCGGAGTCCCTGAAGCAATTGCCTGTACCATTTGTGAGGCGAGGATCAGACCGGATTTGGCAGGGGGCTGGTCCCTTTCGATGCTGGCAACGGGATTACTTTCAGGCCAATCCACATCCCTGCAACCACTGCCGACGACTCCCATTCCCTCAGTGATCAGCGAAGGAAGTTCCTCCACTCTTACGGCTCGTTCATCTTCGATGACTTCGATTTTCCCGTCTTTGAGATCGAAGATGCCCAGATCCCGGTCTCCACCGCTGGCATCCAGAATGGCGGCCCAGCGCCCGCGGGTTTCTGCTCCCAATCCGTGGATCATGCACTCGAGAGATGAAAGACCGAGAGCGGGGATTCCGAGTGCCCAGCCGATCGCTTTGGCTGCGGCAACTCCAATTCGTATTCCGGTGAAGGAACCTGGGCCTCGGCTGACCGCGACGATTCCCAATTGGGATCGCGAACCATGCTGACCGATGAGGTCATCGATGCGAGGCATCAATTCCTTGCTGTGGACCAGTCCAGGACTGAAGAGTTGTTCGTCGATGAACTCACCCGCGACGGTTCCGAGTGCGATGGAGCCTTGCCTCTGACTCGTTTCAATCATCAGGATCCAGCGGTCATCAGCGGGGATCTTTTGTGCAGAACTCTCTGACATCAGTTGCTGTCTCCGTATCGCTGATAAAAGTCGCGGGCATTGTCAGCATATTTGCGAGCGGACCATGCGAAACTCTCGCGCTCTTCATCGGTTACTTCACGAACCACTTTTCCGGGAACACCGAGCACGAGTGATCCATCCGGGATTTGACTCCCCGGCGGAACCACCGCACCGGCAGCGATCAGGCAGTGATCTCCAACGACCACATCTTCCAGCAGGACTGATCCCATTCCGATCAGGGTGTTGGAGCCGATGCTGACGCAATGGATGATGGCTCCATGGCCAATGGTGACGTCGTTGCCGATGGTCAACGGCTTGTCCGGGTCGGCATGGATCATCGTCAGATCCTGCACATTGACCCTTTCTCCTAAAGTGATGCGGGCGTCGTCTCCCCGAAGCACTGCGCCGTACCAAATGCTGCAGCCTGCCCCAAGGTGCACATCGCCAACGATGGTGGCGCTGCTGGCATGGTACCAGTCGTCCTGGCAGTGAAACCGCTCACCCAGGCGCAAATCCCGGGGAGGGTTGTCGGAGAGATTCCCCTGATTGATCTCCGTCATCGCTGTGCTTTCCCGTTGTGGAATATCGTGAACCTGGCCCCCGGGTTTCCCCGGCATTAACCCCGGGTCTCCCCGGCATTAAACGGGGCCCTTGCCCAAGACCGCTATCACTCACGATAATCAACACCGGGGGATGCGGCAACGCCTGCGAAGAGAGGAGTTCGGATGCCACATGCGATTTTGGCGGGGCAACTGGATCTGGAGGAGGTCTGGAAAGCCTTCTCTCCGCACAAAAAGGTCGAGGGTGCCCGGGTTCAGAATTGGTCCGCCTGCTTCATGCGCAATGACGCCAAGCAGTTGCTGTTTCGGTGTATCGCCCGTGATCTGGGGGTCACACAGACCTTCTTTACTGTGGTCGAGGACAAGGGCAAATCGTTCACGGTCAAATGCGTGGATGATCCCAATCTTGAGAAGGGCCCCATCATTCAGCAAATGATTGCGCATATCAGTTCTGATCTTATCGACCGTGGATTGCGATTAGACAAAACCAACCTTGCCGATCTGCAAGGGATCGATCCCCCGGAGGAGACCGAATGAGTTGTCGTTGGCTGGTGGTTTTGCTTGGAAGTCTGCTCTTCACCAATCTTCCCTTGTGGGCAGATGAGGAGGTCGCAGATCCCTCTGTAAAGGAGCGGGTGACTCCTGATCTGAAATCGGGGCCGGTCCCCGAGAAGTTTCGCAGAGTGACCACCGCATTTGAGACCTCCATTCCGGTCTTTGGTGTCCATGTCCTGGCGGTCAAGGGTTTTGATGCTGCCCGGCACCGGCATGTGGCGGCGGTTCTCGCCGAGTACCTCGACAACGATGAGGATGGCAAGGCAGACAATCCACAGGTAGTCGAGGCGATGGCTTCCCGAAGTATGGCGATGGTGCTCTTCAAATCGGAACGGGATATGGAGCGTCTCGACCGTTCCGGAATGGAAGCCTACGACTTTCGTTATCTGCAGGGGCAATTTCAGTCAGAGACTCTCCCCAAAGATGAATTTGATGCCACCCTCGAAGAGGTGCTGCATTTGGTTACGATGGGTTATGCAGAAACCTATCCGCGAATCTTTGGTACGTTGCCGGGCACCGCACTCAGTGAGTGTCTCGACCGGGCTCGCGGAGGTCACTTCGCCCGGGTTCCACGCAAGTACCCGGAAGAAGCGTGGTTTCACTATGACGACCGCAGCTGTGAATACGGCTGTATGGGAGTGGAGTACCTCTACTGGGGATTGACCTCACTTCTCGGTGCCCAGGCCGATCCCCGGAGGGGCCGTCAAATCGCCCATGAATGGCAACTCAATACTCCGAAGCTGATGCACGAGAGGGATCCGTGGCTGACAACACTGTTGACCGATCCCCGTTATCGCTGGGCGAGCAGGCTCCCGGATGGCGAATACGCTCCCGCTCCCAACAAGTAGGACCTTCAGGATCCTGCGGCATCGACGAGTCTCTTGACCCGCTCCACATCCACCGGTGACGTCACGCCTCCCGCTTTTTTAAGGGAGGTTCCGACGATCACTCCATCGGCAATATCGAGGATGGCGCCGATGTTGTTTTCGTCGACACCGGATCCGACCAGCACGGGAGTTGAGGGAACCGCATCCCTGACCACCTGAAGTTCTTGCAGGTCCGCTGCAGCACCGGTCGCAGCACCGGTAACGATGACCGCCCCTGCCTGACCGCGCAGCGCCACATCTTTAGCTGCCTGGCTGAGATCAAAACCATCAGGGCGCAGGGCGTGTTTGACTCCAACATCCGCGGCGATAGAGATGGCCTCGGCACCGAGAGCCTTGCGCTCACGCAGGGTTAGGTGAGCCTTGCCTTCGATCCAGCCCTGATCTGTGAGCATTGCAGAGGTGTGCACATTGACCCGGATAAAGCAGCCGTTGCTTGCGGCAGCGATGGCAAGTGCAGCAGAGGCATCGTTGCGCAGAACGTTGACACCCACAGGAACAGTTTGGTTCAGATCGGTGATCGCCTGCACGATGGCGGTCATGTCGGCCACCGTGTGGTGGGGAACCTGATCGGAGTAGAAAGGGGCATCGCCAAAGTTTTCAACGATGATTCCTGATACGCCGCCATCGAAGAGGGCGCGGGCATCGGCAAGGGCGTGGTCGAGGATCTCACTTCTGGAGAGGGTGTGCCCGGGACTTCCAGGCAAGGCGGGAAGATGGACGACGCCGATCACCGCGCGTGAGCCGCAAGGAAAAGGAAAACTCATCGGGACTCCTCTCGAAGAAAGGTATCCTACCCTTGACAGCGGTGGGGGGCATCGTTGTGCTTGGCTTTTCAGGGAAGACACCCGCCCCGCTCAGGAGAGGCAGTTGTTCGATGAGTTCGAATTCACATCAGGATCGCTGTGTGATCGTCACCGGTGCCAGCCGCGGTCTCGGCCGGGTCATGGCGATTCATTTGGCACAAGCGGGATGGAGAGTGGGGGCCGTCGCCCGTGACGGAGAAGCTCTCAAGGCACTCGCCAGCGAGCATCCCGAAATTCAGATTGCCACCGCGGATCTCACGTCTGATCAGGAAGCGAGAGAGGCCATCGATGCCCTGGTTACTTCCATGGGCAGACTCGATGCCATCGTCAACAACGCCGGCAAGGTTCACTTCGAGGCATTCGCTGAAATGAGTGCGGAACGATTCTCACAGGTGATCGGGCAAAACCTGATGACGGCGATCCATTCGACGCAGGCAGCCCTGCCCTGGCTGCAGCAGCAGGAATCCGCCTCCATCGTCCAGATCTCGTCGATTTCAGGAATTCAGCCTCTCCCGGGAGGATCCGCCTACGCCGCAGCCAAACATGCCCTCGTGGGCTGGTGCCGATCCATCTTTTCGGAACTTCGCCGTGAAGGGATTCGGGTGAGCCTGATTCATCCAGGATCGATTGCTGCCGAAAGTGCTCAAATCGGCTCTGAGAAGGCCTCTGTGTCAGATCCGCTCGACCCCGCGGAAGTGGCTTCGGTGCTGATCCAGCTGCTCGAGGCCCCTCCCGGGACGGTCCTCAGCGAGGTCGAAATCCGTCCCCTCCTGCCCCCTGCCAAATGACGGAAACCCAATAATGGCAACAGGTTGACTCATTTTCGCGGGAGCGGTACTCTGATCTGCTTGTGCCCGGTTTCAGTTTGGCTCCACTTTCCCTTCGATCCGGCTAGGATGTGAGTTCGGGAAATCGACCCCGGAATACGGCTTGAAGAGTCGTGATTCCGGCGGTGGGAGTGTTTGTCCGGGACGGGTGAAAGACCCACGGGAGAGATTTGATCAGACCGACCATCATTGCGGGGAACTGGAAGCACAATCCAAAACGTTCCGCTGGCGAGTCGCTTTGGCGAGGAGTCATCGGAGGGGTGGAGGATCGTCGCAACCATTCCGACGTCGATCGTCAGCAACTGGAAGTGCTGATCTTTCCGCCGCTGCCCTGGCTGGGCTGGATTGCAGGATGTGCCGAAGAGGCCGCAGCAGTCGGTTGGGGTGCACAGTGTGTTTCAGAGTGCACGACCGGTGCGTTTACCGGTGAAGTCGGTGCAGAGCTGGTGCGTGACTTTGGTGCGCAGTGGTGTCTGGTTGGCCACTCGGAACGCAGGACCCTATTCGGGGTCGACGATAACAGTGTCGCCCGCCGTGTTCGGCAGGCGCTGGATCATGAACTGAAACCGGTGCTGTGCATCGGTGAAACGCTCGAGCAGCGTGAAAGTGGGGAGACCCGCCAGATCGTCAGCGAGCAGTTGGAGAAGGGGCTTTCCCTTTGCGAAGAGGGAGAGTTTCCTGTCGTTGCTTACGAGCCGGTCTGGGCGATCGGTACGGGGGTGACGGCGACAGTGGAACAGGTAGCAGAGGTTCACGGGTTTCTCAGAAACCGGCTCTGCGAACTTCAGGGAGAGGGCGCGCAAGCGACTCCGATCCTTTATGGCGGCAGCGTCAAGGCAGAGAATGCCGCAGACCTTTTGGGTCTCGACGATGTCGATGGTGCCCTTGTCGGGGGAGCAAGTCTGGAAGCGGAGAGCTTCCTGGGGATTGTAGATGCCGGATTTGCGTGTCGAAGTGGCCGCAAGCCGGAAACTTTTTGAATGAGGTGAAGCCGTGTTGATTTCGGTTCTTTACGTTCTTCTCGGGTTTGTTTCGGTGTTGATGGGCCTGGCGATCCTCTTGCAGGAGCCCAAGCAGGCCGGCCTTTCCGGGGCCTTTGGACTCGGTGGCGACAATCAGATGCTGGGAACCAGTCCGGCCAGTGGCATTGCCAAGTTGACCCGCCTGTTGGCAGTGGTCTTCTTTGCGCTGTGCCTCGGAGTTGGCATTCTCGCCAAGGAAGAAGGTTCCTCATCGATGCTCGAAGATGATCCTACCAACCCGGCGGTGACCACCGGTGAGACGGCCGGTACCGATCTCGGTGACGCACTCGGAGGTGACATGGCCGGTGAAGGCGGAGCTGTCATCGAGGTGGTCGATCCTGTGGCTACGGAGAACACCGATGCTGCAGCGACTTCCACAGAAGGAGAAGCGGCTGAGGCCGCTCCCGCGGAGACCACTGGTGAAGCAGATGCTGCTGCAGAAGATGCGGCTGGCACCTCCACGGAAACAGAGACCACTCCTGCAGAGGGATCAACCCCTGCCGGTGGAGCGGGACAGAGATAAGACCTTGGCTTCTCCATTGCGCAGCATGACCGGATTTGGATCCGGAGACGTGAAGGGGAATGACCTGCGGGTCAAGGTGGAGTTGAGGTCGGTCAATCACCGCTACCTCAAGGCTTCCTTTCACCTGCCGGATCGCTTCTCGTCCTTGCAGGGCAAAGTGGATGCCTGCCTGCGCGAAAGAATCGAGAGGGGTGCAATTCACCTTTCGGTTTTTGTTGAAGAAATGAACACCGCAGTGGCGCCGATTGACGGCGAAGCGATTGCGGCAAGATACGAGCAGCTTTGTCGATTGCGTGACGAGGTTGCACCGGAACAAGAGGTCCGTTTGATGGATGTGGTGGCCTTGCATGAGGCGTCATCTTCCTCCGGATCGGAAGCGAACGACGAGACAGACCAACAGTTGTTGGAAGCGGTCGAAGCGGCTATCGCAAACCTGCGCCAGATGCAGGAGAGCGAAGGAGAGCGGCTTCGGCAGGAGTTCTCCCGCTTGCTGAAGGATACAGAAACGGCCCTGGATGAGGTGGAGAACGCCCTTCCCGAGGCGATGGAATGGCTCCGGGATCGCTATAGCGATCGGATCCAGCAACTGGTCGATTCCGCCGGTGGCGATATCGACCCCAAGGATCTCGTTCGCGAGGTCGGTGTACTGACCGAGCGGTCCGACATCACCGAGGAGTTGTCGCGACTCCGTGGCCATGTCGACGAATACCGCAAGGTGGTGAACGAAGGTGGCCGGGTCGGCAGAAGACTCGACTTCCTCACACAGGAGATGTTTCGCGAGGCCAACACGATGACCTCCAAACTTCCCCGACATGATCTCGCCCACACAGTGGTCGGCATCAAAGTGAACGTGGACCGTTTGCGAGAGCAGACGCAAAACATCGAATAGGGACTCGAGTCGAGACTCGGGCGCGATGTGAGAGAGGGAGCCGTGTCGATGGGATCATTGCCGGCTTCAGGTGTTCTGGTCGTTCTCTCTGGACCTTCCGGGGTCGGAAAGACGGCGATCAGTGAGAAGGTGATCGAGCGGGGCAACTATGTCCGTGCGATCACCGCAACGACCCGCTCACCCAGGGATGGGGAGCAGGACGGAGTCGATTACCACTTCCTCAGTCGGGAAGCGTTTGAAGAGCGCATCGGCCAGGGAGGGTTTCTCGAATACGCAGAGGTGCATGGCAACCTCTACGGCAGCCCGCGGGCGGATATCGAGAAACAGCAGCAACAGGCACATGCGGTTTTGTTGCTGATCGATGTCCAGGGTGCGAAGACTCTGCGAGAGCAGGATGTCGACGCCTTGCATGTCTTCCTCGAGCCTCCTGGGCTGGAAGAGTTGCAGCGTCGCCTTGCCGATCGTGGAGATGAAACAAGTGAAGAGATGGAACTGCGTCTGGAAAATGCCCGGGCGGAGTTGGAACAGAAAAACAATTATGACCACTGCGTGGTCAACGACGACCTCGAGCAGGCTGCGGATCGATTGGTTCGTATCCTTGAGGAAGAGTGGCAACGCAGAGTCGGTCAGTAACAAAAAATATGCGGAGTCACTCCTGAGGGAGCACTCCAAGGATGGAGGACATGATGCTGGACGTCGATATCGAGGACCAGCTGGTGGAAAAGACGGGTGGGAAGCTTCAGCTGACCGCTCTCATGCAAAAGCGCATGGTGGAACTCAAGCGCGGTGCCAGACCGCTCATCGAGACCACCTCCACCGATCTTCAGGAAATCGTCATTCAGGAGATTCTTCAGGACAAGGTCGTCCTGGCGGAGCTCGAAGAGAAGGAGAAGGACTTCCTTTCGGAAGCCCGCAAACTCTCCGGCGAAGGTGATTCCAAGGAAGAGCGCGAAGTGTTTGGATCCGACCTCAAGAAGGTCAAGGAAGAGCGGATCAAGGAGCTTTCCGAGTTCCTTAATCCCACCAGCGAGTAGGAAAACGGGTGAGGTGCGTCGGGGATGCACCTCACCCGCCTTTATTTAACCATGTCGAACGATGACC
>JACETR010000074.1 GCA_013911165.1 Planctomycetota bacterium
GTGAAACTCATAGGCGATGATTCGCTCAGAAGGCGGCCACGCTTCATCGAGGATCAAGAGTTCCAGTGCCCCCCGGGATTCTGTCTCGGGAGAAATGATCTTGGCATCAGAGACAGGAGTTTCTGAATCCGCAGCGTCATGAAATTGATCCAGATCCACATCGAATCGTGAATCCGCATCGAAGGAATTACCCCTCGCAGGGACGGAGAAACTATCCTCTTCAAGATTCACAGCGGAAGCGGGTTGGGTTTGGGTCAGATCATCCAGCGGTTGAAGTGTCGGAATCGACAACTCTGAATCGCCCATTACTTGAGCGGGGACGTTCTCTTCTGTGGAAGGAGTGAGGCTGGAAACTTCGGTGGTCTCTTGCCCGGAATCTCCTCCCATTTGGGTACTCAGCAACCAACCGGTTGCGAGGAGAGCTCCAACGATCAGCAGGAGAGTGCCGGCTGGAGAGGATTCTTTTCTACGCGACTTATTGCGAGAAGGGCGTGTGGAGCTGGCTCCCCGTGACGATGGCTTCCGGTCAGGGGTCTCTGCTTCCTTTGGCATCACCTTTTCAGCAGGTTTGACGATTTGAATTCGGGATTCACCAATGGCGATGACAGAATCGGATCGAAGCCTGGTTTTTTCTGTCAAAGGCTTGCCGTTGAGGAGGGTTCCATTGGTGCTTTTGAGATCCTCAATCAGCAGGGTTCCTGATTCGGCGGTGATGCGGGCATGGCGTCTCGAGGAGCGCTTTTCCTGTAGAGTCACTTCCGCATCTTCACCTCGACCGATGGTCCAGGGGCCATTTCCATCCAGTGAGAATTCACGGAGTCCCTGTTGATCTTGAATGCTCAGTTTAAGTTTGGCTTTTTTGTTCATGCTTCTTCTTCTGTCAGTGACCAGTACTCGATAGGCGATCCGGCAGCGAGTTCGGTTTCGCTGGCTGGAACGTGGACCAGGCAGTTCGCTGTCGCAAATCCTGTCAGCAGGTGCGACCCTTGCCCCGAGGGCAGGTTGATTTGATCTGGCCCTCCATGGGGGTCCGGAACGGCTCTTCCCCGAAGCCAACGCATCCGTTGACCAGGGCCCAAATGACACCCCTCTGCGAGAACCCCGGGTCTCATGGGGGGGATTCCATCTTTTCTGCCTTCCATATGGGCAAGGGCAGGTCGCACAAACATCTCAAATGAAACGAGGCATGCTGCAGGGTTTCCCGGAAGCCCGAAAAAGGGGATTCCCCCGAGAGTTCCGTCCACCAGAGGCTTTCCAGGTTTCATGGCGACTTTGCGGATATGAACGTCTTCGCCCATCTCTCTGGCGACTTCCCGGATGTAATCCAGGTCCCCGGCACTGATTCCACCGGTCGTGATGATGGCATCCGGTTTCTCCGCCAGAGTCCGCTGGAGTCCGTCACGGATAGAATCGAGATCGTCACTGAGGACGGGGCGGGGAACCGGAATCGCTCCCCAGCTCTTGAGACGGGCACACAGTGAATAGAGGTTTGAATTACGGATCTTTCCCGGTGTCAGCGGAGATTCGATCGGCACCAATTCATTACCACTCGAATGAACCGCAACTCGGGGCGTGCGGTAGACCGAAACGTGAGTGGCCCCGATGCTTGCCAGTAATCCGATACCGGCAGGACTGAGCCTTGTGCCGGCAGCGAGAACTTCACCACCTTGTTCGACATCTTCTCCCCGCCTGCGAATATGTACTCCTTCAGCCGCTGGGCGGGTGAAGGTCACGGCTTCACGCCCCTCCTGTTGGCAGATTTCAAAAGGAACCACGGCGGTGCCACCGGGAGGAATCACCGCACCCGTATAAATCCGCATCGCTTCTCCGGAACCCAGCGGTTGATCACCGGGCATCCCCGCTTCGACGATGGCGGTCACCGGCAGAGAGATCGGCTGATCTTCGGTGGCCGCGGCAATGTCTTCACTCTTGACGACAAACCCGTCCATGGCGGTATTGTCGAAGGGAGGGATGGCGTCTGCGGATTGAACCGGACTGGCAAGAGTTCTCCCATTGGCGGAGGAAAGTTCCACTTTCTCGGCGGGAAGAACGGGGATCCGTTCCAGAATGTTGCGACGGACTTCTTCGAGAGAGATCAAGGGGTCTCCTTCGTCGATTGGATGACCCAGTCGAGATAATCCCGGTGGCCATCCTTGATTTCGAGGAAAATGATTTCAGGACAATCATGGGGATGAGCTTTGAGAACGGCGGATTTTACCTGATCCGGTTCTGCGGCGGTCTTGATCAACAGGAGAGTTTCTTTTTCTTCACAGACGTTGCCTTCCCATCGGTAAACAGACGTTCCCTTGGGGAGAAGGTGGACACATGCTGCAAGATTCTGCTCGACCAGTTGATGGGCCAACCCTTGGGCATTTTCTGCGGGATGGGACACCATGATGAGGCGGATCACCGTTTGCTCGATTCCGTTTGAAAAGGGACTGACCTGATATTAGCACGGTTCAACGCCCTCGAAACATTGCGGAAATCGAGCCCGCAATGATGTAAAATCGGAGTTTCGAAAGAAATGTAACGGGGAACACTCAACCGCAAAATTCAAGATTCGGGGGATAAATCCCGAGTCTGCGGTCCTTTTTTCATCATCTGGAAAGCTTTCGCGAATGTACCCAATCCGGTCCATTTTCTGTGGCCTGACACTCCTCTGCCTGTGCCTCTGTTTCCAGCCGGGATTGGACGCATTTGATTCGGGGCTCTCACCAGCAGACGGAATGCTGGAGAAGGTCCGTTTTCGCCTGTTCGGAAACGAAAAAGAGGGTGTTGCCGAGATTCGCCTTGAGGGAGACGAGTATCATCTGAGGCTCTTCAATGAAAAGCTCGCCTCCTATTACTCGGTGAAAATTTCCAGCGCCGATCTGATCTCAACCCAACCCCTGGGTTCTGTAGTCTCTGAACAGATTACTCAACAAAGATCTGAATTGGTTCGCGAAAGAGAAATCATCAGGGCTGAGCGACGGGAAAAAGCCAGGGCTGAAAAAACAGATCCCGAAAGAGGCGTTCCCACTTCAAGATCTTCTTCTGGAGTCGGATCAAGCTCAGCCACTGGAGGCGTGATTCATGAGGAGGTCTCCCGCGAACTTGGCAAGCAGGGGTATCTGAATCTGCTGGAAGATTTCGGTAATAGGGTCGAAGGAATGCAGGGGCGCATTCAAGGGGTTCTCGATTCCGGTGAGGGCTTTGTCTCCCATCTCAAATCATGGGGTCAGGAGAGTGATTCCAAGCCACGGGTTTTTCATGCCCTCAAGAGCGAGTCGCATTCAATTGTCGAGGCGGCGGAATCGCTGAAGAAGAGTTTGAAATCTCGTCTGAAAGAAATCGTCCGAGTGAGAGAACAGACGGGGCAGGGCCATCTGAAGGTTCGGGACCTGCCGGAGGTCATCGACAGGATCCGCCAGCGTATTCTTCGGTGTGAAGAAAGATTGGGTGAGTTGGAATCGCTCGAGATGGCATGTGCAGACGGACTCGACTCCCTCGGTAACCCTGTGCTGCTTCTCAAGGAAACGACCGAGTTGGCTGGTGTCGATTCGACAGCAAAAAGTTCTGTTCCGGCTTCAGGAGCTGACACCCGGACATTGGAAAAACAGGTCTCCATCATTCCTGCGAGTTTCAAAGGGCAAACAGTGGATCCAACCACTCCTCCGGGCAAAAAACCGCAGTTGTTGAAACCTGCTGATCAGCAGTCCACTGTTTCCACTGAATCCGGGAAAAGGATCACTGTTCGACCCGCAGGGGACACAGATCGCCCTGAGCCAGAAAGCCCTGAGCCAGAAAGCCCTGTCGAGGAGCATCCGGTCAGTGGAGCGGGAGGGGGCGCCAGAGAGATCATCCTCGGGGCGATCTTTGGAGCGATCCTCGTTTTGGGTTTGGGAAGATTGATCAAGGCCCTTCCCTGAGTCGCACGCTTTTCATGAGCTGAAAAAAATCACGCCCCCGGAACGACTGGTTCCGGGGGCGTGTTTCATTCTTCGCAAAGGACGCAGAGACTTGGGCTCAGGCGTCTAGGGGCAGCTGGCCCCCGTACTCAGGCAATCGAGGCTGTCGGCGGTTGGATCCGGACCACAATCAAGATTGGTACCCGGTGCTGGAATCGGTGCGCTTCCCGGAATGAACAGATTGTTCAGCAGGTAAACAGCATCTGCGACATTGGTTCCGCCATCGTCATTGCAATCGGCCGAATCGGCACAGGAGGCCGCAGGGCTTCCGGGAACAAACAGGCTTGCAAGCAGGAAGATGGCATCCGCCACATTGCGGCCACCGTCATTGTTGACGTCGCCACGGATGAACTCGGGGTCAACAGGGGGAGGAGCGGCATTGTTTTCCAGCGCTGCCAGGTAAAGGGGCAGAATCTGGAAGAGGTCATTTCCGTAACCGCCGATTTCCCAAGTCTGACTGATCACCGGAGCGATCTCACTGTCATAGTGAATACCGACAGTGTAGGGCCCGAAGAGATCGGAGCCTTGCCAGATCACTCCGGATCGATCTCCGCCCAGATCGGGGTTCAGATTGCAGGGGAAGAGGCGATCGGTGTAGTCGTTGCCTGCAGAGTCCTGAGTGTAGGGCGCATCGAGGAATGAGCAGTCGAGGCCGTAGCCCGAGTCGAATCCAACGAGATTGACCAGTGAGTCATCACCATTTTCGACATTGCCCAGAGAAGTGTCCTCGACTCCATCGTAGTTGGCAAAGATGGTCTGCGGGTCGTAGCCCCAGGCGTCGTTGCTTTCGATGTAGATGGAGACCGGGGCCCGTTCCTGTGAGCCGTTGAGACCATCATCTCCGGTGTGAAACTCTGCCAACAGAAGTCCGTCAGCAGCGGTCAGTTCATAACGCTCCGGATAGGTTCCAAGGCATGCCCATAGAACTTCAGGGACTCCAGAGCGATCCATCAGATCAGGGGTCAAGGTATCGACCGTCATGACCATTCTTCCCAACTGGAAGAGACTGTCTGCAAGGAGGGCGCCGCTCAGGACATTTCCTCCGGTTTCACCGATCCAGACCACGTCGGTGATTCCGACACCCGCAATGATCTTGTCACTGGTGTTGCTGCAACCTTGCCCGAAATCAAAGCCGATCAGTTCATATTCGTAGGCACCCGGGGGAGGGGTATCCACATAGCTGGTCGCGGTTCCTGAGATTCCGGTAGCCACAATGGCGCCGTTTCGCATCAACTGGATCTCATCGTAGGGCGATGCATTGGTCCAGCTGAGGGTCACTTCCGTGCCGTCAGAAACAGCAGTGACATCTTGCGGCGGAAGGGTTTGGCAACCGGCATCAATCTGCAGGCACCAGCGATCAAAGGTTGAAATGTTACCTGGGTAGATATCCGAGATGGACATCAACCAGGGACCAATACTTGGCGTGTTGATGAAATCCTGCATTGAACCGGGGCCACTGGCTTCCATGGCACAGCCACAGTTGTAAGGACCGGCATTGGCAGGAGCACCGTTGGAGTAGACCACATTCATGTCCGCATCTGCTCCACCGAGAAGGTCGTGCAATCGAATGCCGACACCTCCGGGAGAAGCAAGGTCCACGGTCAAGTCACCGACGAAGGGATGGCGGAGATCGACGAGGACATCGATGTCACCGATGAGATTGTTGGTTGGAACAAAAATGATGTCCGTAACCGGGCTGACGGACTGATTGATCGGCGACCCCGGAGTTCTGCACGCGGAGTAATCCCGTTGCTGCAGAAGAGCAATATTTTTGCAAACAAAATCGGAAACAAAGCCGTTTTGCGACGCTTCGAGACAAAACTCCGCTGTACCGGGGGCAGTCGCTGACCCACCACTCCAGGAGGTGGCATCTCCGGGGAGCGTGGCTTCAAGGTTTCCATCCACGTACACGTTGATCAGGTCGTAGGCGATTGCGTTGACCCAGCTGGCAGTGATCACACCGGTTCCCGGTTGTGCACTGGTGAGAACGTCTGTCATCGGCTGGACGAGGAAGTTTGCCTCGCAGCAGTTCTGCGGCACGATCTCACCGGTCAGTAGCGGAACGATGCAGTAGACCACCTGTGCTGGCAATGTTTGCGGGGCGGTCACATAACTGGTGGCTGTTCCATTGGAGATCACGGTTTCCAGTACACCGTTGGCGTAAATTTCAAAGCCATCGAAGTCTTGGGGATTGGTCCATGAAAGGGTGGACGTGGTACTTCCCGATGGGGTGTCACAAACCAGATCCGTCACGCTACCCAGCTCAAAGGCCCGGAAGCACCATGAGTCGAGTGAGCCGATTCGTGGCCCACCTCCAGAGAAGACGTCCGCCAATCGCAGAGTCCAGTCTCCGAGTGATGAACTGCCATTGAAGTCTGCAAGAACTCCAGGCCCGGTGGGTTGCAGGGGGCAACCACAGTTGATCCCCGTCGTTCCCTGAGCTGCACCCAGATCCCAGAAGGTCGCTTCAATCTGCGTGGCGGCTCCGCCATTTTCATTGTGCAGGCGGACAGTGGTTCCCGCATGGCTCAGATCGACGACCAGGTCGCCGACAAAGGGATGCTGGACGTCGACCTGTACCTGCAAATCACCGATTTCGAGGTCGGTACCAATGTTGATAACATCGAGCGTTTCAGTGACGGTGTTGCCGACTACAGAACCGGGCGTGTTGCACTGCTCGAGGGAGGGTGTAATTGCCTGGGTAGTGATATTTGCACAGGTCGTCGTGCAGGGAATCGCCCCGCCGACTGTCGGCAAAAGGCACAATTCAACGAGTCCTCCCACGGATCCGGTCGCCAGGGTGTACGAGGTCGTGTCACCGGCGACGATATCGACGATGGCGCCTGCAGACAAAATCTGGATCTCGTCATAAACCTGTGGATTGGACCAGGTCATCTCAATAGTGCCCGTACCGCCCAGATCCCTGCAAAGGAAGCTGGTGGGCGAGAGGACTGCTCCCGAAACGGTGGCATCGAAGGTGTTCAGGCACCAGCCACTGAGAGCACCGGTCGCTCCACCGGCAAAAGTATCCTGACAACGCAGCGTCCAGTCTCCAACAGAGCTGGCCGAAGCGAGATCGGAAAGGGCGCCGGGGCCGGAGGGTTGAACCCTGCAACCGGAGTCCCAGGGGATGTTTCCATTGGGAGCTCCACCATCATCGAAGATCACATTGATGAAGTCGTTGCTTCCACCACCCTGATCATGAAGGCGCACCAGAGTTCCTGCGGGGGAGATGATCTCAACGATGACGTCATCGATGTAGTCATGGGCGATGTCGACAAGGATATCGACGTCGGTGACGGGCTCATCCGTTGTCACAGAGATGACCACTTCGGTGGGATTGGCCGCATCTTCAGAGATGGGAAGTGCGTTGGGCAGATTCGTGCACTGCACAATATCAGCATGCAAAGTGCCTGCGAGGCCGATCACCAGCCACGAAAATGCAAACCGAAGAGATTTGATAAAGGGGTGCATGGACACTCCTGTTTCATTCGGAGGAATTAATGCCGGGGATTTCCCACCAGACTCTTCTCAGAGATCCATTCTAAGCACGAAATCCCACCTACAATCATAACGTCTGAATCTTTCGGAGTGGAACGATACTAATCAGGTAATTTCTACCTCAATCTGTGGCAACGGCGTCTCGCCTGAGCCGAAGGAGCGGCTAGAATGCCCGATCTGGCTGGGAGTCGAAAAAGCACCTGGAAGGGACCACTCTGTGGCAACTGCCGAAACACCCATGATGCGTCAGTTTCATGCTGCGAAGGGAGAACACCCGGATGAGGTGCTTTTCTTTCGTATGGGCGATTTCTACGAAATGTTCTTCGATGATGCCCGACTCGTTTCAGAGTTGCTGGGCATCACCCTGACTTCCCGATCAAAGGACAAAAGCGGTCAAAAAATTCCCATGGCCGGAATCCCGGTCAAGAGTGTGGATTCCTACATACAGAGGCTGGTTGAGGCGGGACATCGAGTCGCCATCTGTGAACAGGTGGAGGATGCCGCCGAGGCCAAGGGCATCGTCGATCGTAAAGTGGTTCGCGTCGTCACTCCCGGTACCTTTGTGCCTGAGGAGAGTCTCGAAGATCACTCCCCGATCCATCTGGCCTCATACCGTCCGGCAGAACACGGATTGGGTGGGCTCGCCTGGGTCGACCTCTCGACCGGAAAATTCCATTGTCAGGATCTCGATTCCGGGGAGGGCATCGAAAGCCTGCTGGCAATCCAGCCCCGTGAGATCCTGATTCCCGAAGGGTTTGATCCCACCGGTGATCCCATACTGGACTGGCTTAGTGCCTACCTTCCGGGGTGCACTCTGACCCGCTGGCCCGAATGGCACTTCGAATTGGAATCGGCGCGCCAGCGTTTGCTGGCCCACTTTGCAATGACGACTCTCGATGGTTTTGGGGTCGAGCATTTGAAGGGTGCCATCGGGACGGCAGGGGCATTGCTGGAGTATCTTCAGCAAACCCAGCGGCAGTCCCTGATGCACATCACTTCCCTGAGAAGTTCTGGCCACCAGCGAAAACTGGGTCTGGACGCCTCTACTCACAGGGCCCTCGACCTTTTGGAGGTGACCCGAACCGGCGAGCGCAGGGGGTCCCTGCTCGGATTGCTCGACAAGACCCGAACTGCGATGGGTGCCCGTATGCTCAGGGAGTGGATTCAGACGCCACTCGCCGATGCGGCACCAATACGGTCGAGGCAATCGGCTGTTTCATGCCTCGTTCGCGATAAGGAATTACGAGATCAGCTTCGCTCTGCTCTCTCGGAAGTCCGGGATATCGAACGCTTGGCTTCCCGATTGCCAATGGGGAGGATTCATGGCCGTGATTTGCGGGCATTGTCCCGTTCTCTGCAGGCACTTCCGGAACTGAAGTCCTGCCTTGAGGGACTCGAGCCACAAAGATTGATCGAACTGGAAAAGGATCTGGACGGTGATCTCGCCCGATCGATCGCAGAGCGGATCCATGACACCCTTGTGGAAGAACCGCCTCTGACCCTGACAGAAGGGGGGTTGATCCGTGATGGGTTCGACCCTGCTCTGGATGAACTGAGGGCTGTTTCCAGGGATGGGGTTTCATGGATGGCGGCCTTCGAGGCGGAGGAATCGGCCAAGACCGGGATTCCCAACCTCAAGGTGGGATATAACAGGGTGTTTGGTTACTACATCGAGATCACCCATACCCATTCTGAGCGCATCCCCGAAACCTATATCCGCAAGCAAACTCTCAAAAATGCCGAGCGCTATATCACTCCTGAGCTGAAAGAGATGGAGGAAAAAGTCCTCGGTTCCAAGGAACGTGCAGACCAACTGGAACTGGAGATCTTCCAACAACTCAGGGAAGAACTTTTGGGTCACATCAAGGCTTTCCAGACTGCTTCAGCGATCATTGCAGAAATTGACGTCTTTCAATCGTTGGCCAAAGTTGCAGCGGAAGAGGAATGGTGTGCTCCCGAGATTGTCGAGGAGCCGATCCTCGAAATTGAGGAGGGATTTCATCCGGTGGTGGGGGCCGGCGCCGCACGCAGTGATTTCACTCCCAATGATGTTTCCAGCGGAGCAGGCGCAACCCTGTCGGTGATCACGGGTCCGAACATGGCGGGTAAATCGACCTACATTCGGCAGACAGCCCTGATCTGTATTCTCGGCCAGATGGGTGCTTTTGTTCCGGCAAAAAAGGCGGTTCTCGGATTGGCGGACCGTATCTTCACCCGTGTCGGAGCCGCGGACGATCTGGTTCACGGACAATCTACCTTCATGGTGGAGATGGTCGAAACGGCCCGGATTCTCCACAATGCCACCGAACGATCTCTGGTGATTCTGGATGAGGTGGGACGAGGGACGAGTACTCACGACGGTGTTTCCATCGCCTGGGCGATCGCAGAAGATTTGGCTCAACGGGTCCGTTGCCGAACCTTCTTTGCCACTCACTATCATGAGTTGGTGGCTCTGGAGGAATTGCTGCCAGAGCAAGTGACCAATCTGTGTGTCGAAGTCAAGGAATGGAAAGATGAAATAGTCTTCCTTCACAAGATTCGTTCGGGGTCAGCAGACAAATCCTACGGGATTCATGTGGCTCGTCTGGCAGGAGTTCCCTCACCGGTGTTGGGCCGAGCCCGTTCCATTCTTTCCGATCTGGAATCGCACGCCTCGACTCCCAAAGAGGTGGGGCAGAACCGAAGTCTCCCAAATGAATCTCTTCAACCTGTCGAACAGCCAGGTCTCTTTGATCAGATGGAGAGGCGGCTGTTGGAAAAACTTCAGGGAATCCAGCCGGACGAACTGTCACCCCGTGAGGCTCTTGATCTGATTTATGAACTGAAAAAACAGACTTCGGGTGAGTCCTTCAACGTCTGAGGCCCCAAAAAAATAGGCGAAAAAATAGGATTGGGTCGAAACCTTTGTCTACATCGATCCAATAAACAGACATTGGCGATAATTAATTCTTATCTTTCTGGAGTACCGTGGTTCTCTTCAAGGGCATGAAAAGATTCCCAGAAGAGTGGAGATATTGAGATTGAGCGTAAGTCGCATGGCGGACAGTGCTTTGGAAAACAAGCATGTCTTGATATGCAGGTAAGACAGTTTTGAATGCCCGGCTCAACTTGACCTGACAACAGTTCTTAATGTCATGGTTGTTCATTAAAGCATGTTTTTTTGTAAGTTCGGGAAAAGCTTGAATGCCGAGGGACACTTCGTGCTTTGGCGATTTTTTCTTTTGATCACCATCATGACCTCGCTATTATTTTTTTGTGTGAGTGTGTTTAAAACCGATCTGATTCCGTTTTGTAGGTATTGCTTCGGGGGGGTGTGTTCCCGATTCAATCCGGTTCTCCGCAGGTAACTGACCTGCGTCCCGCCTGCATTTTGGACCTATGGGTATTTTTTGATCAGATTTATTGGATTCATGCAAGTCCGCGAAGCTCCTGGTCACACATTCGGGGGAAGAGCCGGCTTTCATTGAGGCCATTTTGATTTTTCAACACCGGGTTTTGTCCGGAGTTTCAATTTTTCTGGAGGAGTGTATATGTCACCGCTCAATTCCAATTCACGATCACTTTCCGTATGGCGATGTTTGGCATCCGCCATCGTTCTCTTGGTTGCTTTGGGAGTTGGATCCACCGCCTCTGCGGCGTTGTTGATTCCCGTTCTGCCGACCATTCCCATGCTTGACTGCAATAGCAATGGAATAGAGGACAGTACGGATATCACCAATGGCACCAGTTTGGACTGCAACAACAATGGTGTGCCCGACGAGTGTGATATCACCGACGGCACCAGCGAGGATTGCAACACCAACGGAGTCCCCGACAGTTGTGATATTGCCGCTGGCACCAACAAGGACTGCGACAGCAACGGGGTTCCCGATATTTGTCAGTTCCTGGCCGGTGCAGACTGCAACAACAACGACCTTCTTGACCCCTGCGAAGTGGCATTGGGAGCTCCGGACTGTAACGGAAACCTGATTCCCGATGAGTGTGAAACCGACTGTGACTCCAATGGTCAGGTTGACGAGTGTGAAATCACCGCCAACCCCGCCAACGACTGCGACGTCGATGGTATTCTCGACCTCTGTGAGTACAGTGCCGAGTTGGGTGGAGATGCATCCCTCGACTGTGATGGCAACGGTATTCTCGACTCCTGTGATCTCGCCGGAGGAGCGACCGACTGTGACAGCAACAGCGTTCTCGACGTTTGTCAGATTGCCGATAACCCGGCTCTCGACTGCGACACCGACGGTGTCCTGCAGTCCTGTGAGACCGATACCGACACTGACGGTACCGAAGACGACTGTGACGACGACGACGACAACGATGGTGTGCCCGACGGAGACGACAGCAATCCGACGGACAACACCGTTTGCCGCGATGCGGACATGGATGGCTGCGACGATTGTTCCAGTGGTAGTGACAACCCTGCGAATGACGGAACAGACACGGACAGCGATGGACTCTGTGATCTCGGCGACCCGGACGACGACAATGACGGTGTGTTGGATGGTGATGACAGTAATCCAACGGATAACACCGTTTGTCGTGATGCCGACATGGACGGTTGTGATGACTGCTCCAGCGGATCCGACGATCCTTCCAACGACGGCACCGATACCGATGCTGACGGCACCTGCGACCTGACCGATACGGACGACGACAACGACGGTGTGGCGGACGGTGACGACAGTAATCCGACCGATAACACCCAGTGCCGCGATGCCGACATGGACGGTTGTGACGACTGCAGCAGTGGTTCTGACGACACCTCCAACGACGGCTTCGACTTTGACGGTGATGGCCTCTGTGACTTGGGCGATCCCGACGACGACAACGATGG
>JACETR010000075.1 GCA_013911165.1 Planctomycetota bacterium
CCCTGTCTTCACGCAGAATACCGCTGATCCATACGACGGAGAGCCCTTCAGAGGAGAACTCCTGCTCCAGTTCCTTGGCGACATCCAGAAAACGGTTCTGACGATTGTTGCCCCGACTGCTGTCACAAAAGATGCGTAGCTCAACTTTCGAGTTCTCGTCAGCAGGGTTTTTCTGGACCCAGGTCATGCCCTCGAGGGAGGGAGCTTCCCTGTCATGAAGCACATCGATTCGCTGTGCCATGGGGACCGACTGAAACTCGAAATAGGTTTTGGTCGGCATCGCCAGTGTTTCACCAGTGTTGATGCGTTCATAAAGGTCATCGTTGAACTTGAGCATCGCCTGCAGGGCTGCTTCCTTTTCTCCAAGGGCCAACTGGTAGAAGCCCTCATAAAATCCCTGACGGTCCGCCATCATGGCAAAATCAGTTTCCTTGCCTTCAGGAACGACATAGGGCGGTTCCTCTTCCCTTCCAGGGAGAGTGATTTTCGCTCCTGCCTTGCTGCCAGCGGTGAGGGTTGGTCCCCATTTACGCCAAAGATCGCGCCCCTGGGTCAACTTGCCGAGGTGTCTGCAGGCTTTGTGGGTGAAGTAGACGAGGTGGGGAAGGTAGGGGGAGCGAGGGTGGTTTTCGAGGCAGTTCATTCCCGCCTTGACCATCGCTTCGTAGTCTTCAGCAAGTTCGAGGGCTTCCACTTCCTTGATTCGAAGCTCGTCCACGTCAATCTCACTGGTATCGAGTTTGAGTGCCTCTCCAAACTGCGCTGCAGCCTCTTTCTGTTTCCTGCACTTCAGTAGCGCATCTCCGAGAACCACCCTTGCACGGCATTGCTGAGCCTGGGAGAGATCTCCGGCGGCGAGAGCAGAATTCGCCAGGTCCACGACTTCCTGCAGATAGTAAATCTGCTCACCCAGACGTTGGGCCGCGGTCATGGGGGACCCGGATTCTTTGGCGGCTTGGGCGAGCATGCCCACATGGCGGTCGACATTCAGAATCAGTAATCTTCCGAGATCCACTGCAACTCTGGAAAACTCCTTGCCGCCATCCTCGTATTGGCTGACGTAGTCACGGCCGGCATCGATGCCTTCATCGAGAATGATAAAGACAGCAGCAAGGTCTTCTCGCTTCAGAGTTCGTGGATCCGGAATCGCCGCTAATTTTTCGCGGACCAACTTGGCCAGTTCAGCAGATTGATCGGCGGCAGTTACGGAAGGAGCTTTTGAATCATCACTTTGTGTTTCTTCAGCCTGTGCACTGAGGGTGGCGGGCAACAGAAACAGAACAGTGAGAATCAAGAGGAGGGGCAGCAGAGGGCAATTCAACAGGCTCACAAAAGGAGCCCATCGACCTGATCCTGATTGAAGAGAAGTCTCTACAGCAGACATCGATTTCAATTCCTTTCCGGTCCGGCAGGGAGAATCTGCCGGATCAGAGATCTCGGGATTTGGCATTATCGGCAGTCAGACGCGACAACATCGTCCAAACCACTGGAATGGTACCATAGCGGCAAAGAAATTCGTAATCAGGCTGAACAGCCACTCCGGTGGAACTTTTTCCGGCCTTCGATGGTATTCTTTGTTGTTCAGTCTCGCGGAGGAGAGTCATGTCGATTCACACACTTCTGATTCCATTTTTGACACTGGTTATTTCCACCGTTCCAGCGGTTCAGGAAGCGCCTGTCAGTGACAAGGCCCCTCAATCCGTTGCCGCGGATCCCGCGAAAATGATCGGCAAAGCGTTTCCTTCCGTTCAGGTGGCGGATCTGGAGGAGAAGGTCGTCGACCTCTCCAAGTTGACGGATGAAACTCTGGTTCTGGAGTTCGCTCTGCCCAGTTGCAGTTTCGCCAAGCGTCTTTACATCCAGAAAAGGGTTCAGCCGTTGATTCGTCGGTGGGGCAAAAGCGGAGTGAAATGGGTGAGTGTCGATTCCACCTTTTTTGCTCATCCCCAGCGTTGGAGGGATTGGGCAGCCAAATATTCACTGAACCATCAGTTCCTTCTCGATAAAGAGGGGCAGCTTGCTGAATCCCTGGGTGTCCGTGTGAGTCCGACCTACGTGGTGATCCACAAGGGAAAAGTTGCTTACCACGGAGCTCTGGATGACGATATCTGGGGTCAGAACATGGAGAGGGTCGTGCTTCTCGATAATGCCCTCAAAGCGATTCTGGCTGGCGAGCAGGCACCGGGTGCCTACAACAAACCCTATGGCATGGCGATTCGGACACGCAAGGTAGAAGACGTCCGCCGCAAGGAGTTTGAGGAGGCCCGTAAAAAAGCCCTCAAGGAATTACAAAAGCCGGGCGAGCCCACCGAGAAACCTTCCTCGAAAGACTGAATCCCCAGCCCCGACTTCTCTCTTTCGAAATCAACTCCACACGGATACTCTGTGTAAACCTGACGACGCCTCTCCCCGAGGCTTGCCGCAGTTCGTCCAGGTGGGGGGAATCACATTGCTTTATTGGTTAGGGGAGAACTTCAGAGATCTCTGGGGTCCTCTGCGTTTGCTTCAGTCACATCTCATGTTGGCTTCCATTGGTGCACTTCTCGCCGCATTGGCCACTTTCTGGATTCTGCGATCCCGCTCAATGCTGTTACCCACCGACAAGGGCAGGGAACATGCCGCTCAGGGAGCCGTTTCAAAGGGAAAACCCACCGGTGCCGGAGTCCTGTTCATTCCGGTTCTGCTCGTGGTGAGTCTGCTGACTGTTCCCTGGGATCCCTATATGGGAGTGATCTATGTTTCAGTCATGCTGGCGATGCTGGCGGGTTATCTGGATGACCGCAGTTCTACTTCTTGGGGAGAACTCAAGAAGGGCACTTTTGATGTCGTCATTTCAGGGCTTGTCGCATGGGCGCTGATCCGTGGGCAATCACATATCGAGGTCTGGTGGCCTCTCTATGCGCCCAAGATGGGGGCAGAGGCTGCTCTCGATGGAACCATGGGATTGTTGGCGCCATTTCTTTTGTCGAGCTGGGTTTACTGGGCTGGAGCCACATTCCTGCTCTTTGTTTCCATCAACACGACAAACTGCAGCGATGGTGTCGATGGACTTTCGGGAAGCCTGCTCGTGATTGCATTCATCGCCCTCGGAGGAATTCTTTATGGAGTCGTGGGGCATGTGGAGTCTGCCCGCTACCTCCTGGTTCCCTTCAATGAAATGGGGGCCAGTTGGGCGATCGTGGTGACCTCATCTCTGGGCGCACTGATGGCTTATCTCTGGTTCAATGCACATCCATCCCAACTATTGATGGGTGATGCGGGATCGAGACCCCTGGGATTGCTCCTCGGCATCTTTTCGCTGGAAACAGGGAACCCATTGATCTTCTTCTTTGTGGCATTCCTGATTCTGGCCAATGGTGGGACGGGATTGGTCAAGGTTCTGATGTTGCGGATCTTCAAGAGAAGTCCGATCAAGGTGACTTGCCCGCTCCACGATCATTTCATGAAAGAGAAGAAATGGTCACCCACTCAGGTATTGCTGAGAATGGTGATCATGCAGGCGATTCTCACTCCTATATTCCTGGTGATTTGCCTGAAGGTTCGATAAGAGGGCTTTCTGGATCAGGCCTGTTCGACAGGGGGCTGAGTCGGAACTCTTCATAAAAAAAGTCCCCGCAGGTCTTCACCTGCGGGGACTTTTTTGAAGAGTGATTTCTTCGAATCTAGTAGTCAACCTGACGGAAGTTTCCACCGTTCATGGCAGAAAGGTTCACGTAGAAGGACTCTTCGCCCGAGTAGAATGGACTCGTGAAGTAGATCGTATGAATCGGCAGGTTTTCGAAGTTGGCTGCGGTAATGGAATCGAGGCACTGGTCGGCGTAACTGCCGCCGGCTTCTCCACCACAGTAAGGCTCGCGTGCACCGCAGATAATGACCTGCTTGTGGTTACCGGGAGACTGTTGCGCAAGGCCGAGTGCCACGAGTGCAGCATCGAGAAGGCAATGGTTCTCGATCGGGGTGAGGCCTCCGAGCCATGCCTGGGCAGAAGCCTTGTTGCCAGTGTTGGCACTGCAGCAATCGGGCCTCCAGATGTAGGTCTGGGAGTTGTAGGCCACGACGGAGAAATCCACTGCTGCTGAAAGCTGATTCAGAGTGCCACTGACTTCCTGACGAATATTGTCGAAGATGTCGGTTTCACCACAGAATCCATAAGCAGGAACGACAAAGACAAAGGTGTCACCTTCGAATTCGCCTCCGTAGAAGTTGATACTCTCAGGAGAGTCCTCTTCTTCATCATCATCTCCCGCACCCCCTGCAGGAAGGTCGAGGGGTTTGCGAAGTCCATCGGCAGCGTCGGTGATGGGGTATCCGCCCACCAACAGTCCGGCGAGAACCAGAAGCAATACAAGGATTGAGCGAAGGTTCATTCAGAGACCTGCTTTCCTCAAGGGGTCAGGGTCCATCTCGTCTTCTTCGCCAACAGGGGGGGGAGACCCGAGAGTCGAGCCCTCATTCCCCTGAAGGGCACAAATGGAAACCGGAGCACACCGGAGACCTGTATCCAGAATACGACATCCACCCCCGCATGGCCAGTCTTGAGTTTCAGAGGGAATTTAGGCCCGATTTCGTGGAAATTAGGACGTTTGCGGCGGGTTGCCACGGTCCATGGATCGGATACCTTCTGAGAATCGTGATTTTTCCGGATTTGGCCGATATTCGGCTCACCTCAGCCTGCAGGGGAAATTTCTGCTGCTCATCCGGGATTTGGCGAATTTCTGTGAGTGAAGGGGTTCTTTGCATGAAGCATCTGAGAGTTGAATCGTGGTTGACCCGATCTGGCATTTTTGCCAGTTTGCGATCTGCCACGATCCTCGCCGTGTTGGGGGCATCGTTCCTTTTCCTGATTTTCCCCACGACGGGTTGGAGTGAGGAGCCTCCGGTAGCGACAGCGACCTGGGAGGTGCGCGAGCTCAAGGGGGACGACGAATCAAAGTACACCGTGACCATTTACCAGGTGGAAGCACCTGGTGGTACTCGCTGGATCTGGCGTGCGATTGACCCTGAGAACGGAACCTATCCTGGCGGCTTCCCGATCGGTTCTGTCCGATTGCAGAAGCGTGGCAAGCCCAGGCCAGAGCTCTTCGACCCCCTCTCTCCCGGAGTGACCCAGGCATTGATTGCCATCCATGCCGCTGTGGCTGCGCAGGAGGGGGACGGCTGGGCGGACGGCAGTGCTGTCGGAATTCGTCGCAACTTGCCGGTCAAGCGCCAGGACGTGGCGGTCGAAACAGGTTTTTCACTCAAGGGATCCCTGAGCGTGGAAAAGTTGGAGATTCGTGGAGGCAAGAAACCCCTCGTACTGACCTCTTTGGAAGAAGAGCTGCACTACGATGAAAAAGGTGGACTGACAGAGGCTCACTGGGTTGCAAGCATGACGCGCGGTGGGGAAGCCTATCCCGGTCGAGAGCTTCATCTGGTTCGCAAGGAAGTTGCTCTTCTTGAAGAAGAAGAGGGCAAAGAGGTTCAGAGAGGCTTTGAATTTCTCAAGCCTGTCGTTTCGGTGTTGCGCAAGGGCATGTCTCTGGTCGCCGTTGAAATGGCGGAGGAAAGATTCAACAAGGATCGCAAGGAGTTTGCGAAGGGCCCCCTGGGTGAGGTGGTCAAGGACGTGGAGGGGATGCTCAAGGAGATCCGCGAAATAGCTTCGCAGCCCCTCGATCCCGATGAACGAGCCAAGAAGCTTCTGGGCAAGGCTGCTCCAGACTTCACTCTCGAAGATCTCGATGGCGATGAGGTCAAGCTCAGTGATTACCTCGGCAAGACGGTGATGCTGGCATTTTGGGGCTACTCGTGAGGGATCTGTCGTGCGGAGTCTCCGCACCTCAGCAGGATTCATAAGGAATATAAAAACCAGGGAGTCGTGGTTCTGGCAATTAATGCCGACAACGATGGTCGTTCAAAGATTCGCGAATACGTCAAAGAAGAGGGTCTCCAGCAGAAAATGCTTCTGCGGGGGGACGGTGTCGGTTTTCAGCAGTATCATATCAAGAGGATGCCTACGGTCTATTTCGTCGATCGAAAGGGCGTTCTTGTATCAAGAAGTCCAGGTTACCAGGATTTCGCAGACCTCGAAAAATCCCTGAAGAGTACTCTTCGACGATAGTGCAGGATCCCTGCGGTCGTCGGCTGATGTACAGGCCGTGAAGCTTGAGGAATTTCCCGGGCTGACATGTCGCTTCAGCGGTCAAAAAATGAGGGAGAGCATTACGATGACTCATCTACGCTATGGATTGGCTTTCTTACTCGTGCTCGGTTGCCTGAACAGTGTTCAAGGACAGGGTACGTGTGATGTCACCTATTTCCTGACAGTTTCAGAGAGCGATGATGTCTTGAGGACCGTTGAGGCCTCGTCGATGACGGTCGAGGATTCGGTTTCGCTGTCTTTGCCCGGAACTTTTGATCTGGACAGTGTACTTGGATTGGCGATCGATCCGGTGACAGGGCTTTACTACATGCTCGGCATCGGAACTCTGCCCCCGAATCCACCTTCTGCTGTTCCTTACCTTTTCCTCTACGACCCAGTGGGACTCTTCAGTTCTCCGGTGGGATCGACCCTGCTCGATTTCAACGATCTGGCCTTCATGCCCAATGGAGAGATTCGTGCGATCACCAACAATCTTTCTCCCACTGGACAGAATCCCCAGATCAATTTTTGCGATCTCAATCTTTTGACTGGAGGGCCCACGGACCTGTGCCAGTTTGATGACGGAGACTGCGGAGATTCGATTGCCATCGATGGGACTGGCAACCTTTACCGCGGAGTCGGTGGTTGCGCTTTTGGTGCACGCCTTCAGATTCCGGATCCCACGGGCAATACTCCCTGTGACCTGGATACGATTGGCACTCTGGACCCGGTTCTGGTTGATAACCCGGTGAGGACGATCACCTGGTGGGAAGAAGAGCAGGGCTTTATTTGGGTCATGGGGGATGTCGATCGGTCGATCTATTTCCTGAGTCTGAGTGGCGATGTGACTCTGCTCGGCAATGCGGACCACGATATCAATGGTTTGGCCGTGATCACGCTTCAGGCACCGTGCCCACCTTCGGGCAACCTGTTCATTCGTGGTGATTGCAACCTCGACCTGGGAGTCAATGTTGCGGATGCGGTTTTCCTGCTGTCCAGTCTTTTCGTTCCCGGAGCGACCCCGCTGGGTTGTCGTGATGCGGGAGACGTCAATGACGACGGCGGAGTCAATGTGGCGGACGCGGTCTTCCTGCTGTCGAGCCTCTTTGTCCCTGGTTCCGCTCCAGTGCCTTTCCCCAATATCGGTGACGGATGCGGTGACGATCCCACTGCGGATGGCCAAACCTGCGACTCCACCGGGTGCCCCTAGGCTATTCCGGAGATTCGCAGGAGTCGCCCTTGACGGTTGCGGATCGGGTGTGAGATTCCCGGAGTTCTGATACCATTTCGACGGGTCGCTCGCAGGGAGCACCCGGTGAGGAATGGCATGTCTGCAGCAGCGGATTCTTCGAATCAGGGTTTTGAATTTCCCGAACCGGTCAGTACTCCAAACTTCCCCAAAATAGAGGCGGATGTTCGCAGTTTTTGGGATGCAAACGCCATCTATGAGCAATCCCTCAAAGCTCGTGAAGGGGCTGAGAAGTACGTCTTCTTCGAGGGGCCTCCCACCGCCAATGGAATGCCGCACCCGGGTCACGCACTGACCCGGGCGATGAAGGATCTGTTCCCCCGATACCAGACGATGCGAGGTCGCCTGTGTGAACGCAAGGCGGGCTGGGACACCCATGGCTTGCCGGTTGAAATCGAAGTCTGCAAAGACATGGGCATCCATTCGAAGGAAGAGATCGAAGACTACGGCATCGAGCCTTTCGTCCGCCGCTGCCAGAAGTCCGTTTTTCGTTACGTCAAGGAATGGGAATCGTTGACTCGCAACATCGGATTCTGGGTCGATCTCGATGAAGGTTACGCCACTTACCACAAGTCATTCGTCGAAAGTGTCTGGTGGGCCCTGAAGAGACTCTTTGATGGAGGATTGCTTTATCAGGGAGAAAAGATCGTCTGGTGGTGGGCCCAGGGAGGGACCGGGCTCTCGGCAGGGGAAGTGGGGGAAGGTTATCGGGAAGTTGATGATCCCAGCGTTTACGTAAAGATGCCCCTCCTCGATGCAGCCGGTGAGCCAACAAATGAGTCTTTCGTGGCATGGACCACCACACCGTGGACATTGCCATCGAACCAGTTCCTCGCAGTGCATCCTGATGTGAAGTATTGCCGTGTTCAGGACAAGGATTCGGGAGAGGTCTTGATTCTTGCAGAGGACTTGCTGGAACCCCTTTCCGCAAAGTGGAAGCGGGATTTGGAAATCCTCGGGACCGTGAATGGCTCAGAGTTGGTGGGGCAAAGGTATCAGCCACCTTTCGATCACTACCGTGAAGAGTGGGGAGCCAAAACTTCAGAGTTGGAGTCCGGAGAAGCAGAGCCGCTCCTTTGGCGTGTCGTCTCCGCAGACTTTGTGACCACGGACAGTGGCACCGGTATCGTTCACCAGGCACCGGCTTTTGGTGAGATCGATCACGAGGTTCTCCTCGCAGAGCGCAAACGCTTCAAGGATAACGGTGCGATCCCACTTCTTTGTGCCGTCGATCCGAATGGCCAGTTCAATGCGGCAGCGGGCTCCCAATACGCCGGCCGCTGGGTCAAGGACTGCGACAAGGAACTGGCCCGGGGGTTACGTGAGAAAGGGTTGTTGGTGCATCAGGAGATGTACCGCCATGATTACCCTTTCTGTCCCCGTGCTCCCAAGGACGCACTGATCCAATATCCAAGACACTCCTGGTTCATTCGCACCACTGAATTTGTGGACGACATGTTGGCCAACAACCAGAAGATCACCTGGTTGCCGGAGCATATTCGGGATGGCCGATTTGGAAAATACCTCGAGTCCAATGTGGACTGGACCCTTTCTCGCGAACGGTTTTGGGGGACCCCTTTACCGATCTGGGTCTGTTCTGAATCCGGCAAAATGGAAGCGATCGAAAGTTATGACGAGCTCCTTGCCAAGCCGGGCGTGAGTGGTCAGGAAGTCTTCGAGCAAGCGAAAGCGGAAGAGCCTGATCTGGACGACAACCTGAAGGTTCACAGACCCTACATTGATTCAGTGACCTATGACTCCCCCTTTGCCGAGGGTGCAAGAATGCAGAGGGTTCAGGACGTCATCGATTGCTGGTTCGATGCCGGCTGCATGCCCTTTGCCCAGTGGGGTTTTCCCCATCAGGGCGCCGATCGATTTGAAGGCCAATTTCCTGCAGACTTCATCAGTGAAGCCATCGATCAGACTCGCGGCTGGTTCTACGCCCTGCTCTCGATATCGACGATTTTGTTTGGCCCGAAGGGGGCAGCCAGAGGAGATGGTCGTATCTCTGAAGAGCTTTTCAAAGAGTGGCCGATGCCCTTCAAGACCTGCATCGTTCTTGGCCACCTTTTGGGGGAAGACGGCGCCAAGATGTCCAAGTCCCTCAAGAACTACAAGACCCCTGAATACATCTTCGAGAATGAAGGTGCTGACGCCATGCGTTGGCTCTTCTATGCGGGTCAGGCTCCATGGACCAGCCTCCGTTTTCAGGAACAGGCAATAACCGAGGGCCAGCGGGAATTTCTGTTACGGCTCTGGAATGTCTATTCCTTCTTCACCATTTACGCCCGTATCGATGGTTGGGCCCCGGAAGGGGGACTCACTGCGGAGCCCGGAGAGGATTTGCAACTCTCCGATCTCGATCGCTGGGTTTTGGCGGAGCTGAATTCAACGGTTGCTGTCATGCGACAAGCTTTGGATGCCCATGACAATCTGACCGCAGCCTCCGCTCTCAATTCATTCGTCGACGGCCTTTCCAATTGGTATGTCCGCAGGGGAAGGGATCGATACTGGAGTGAAGGCATCGATGCCGACAAAGCCGCTGCACAGGCGACTCTGTATCACTGTTTGGTCACGACGACCCTGTTGGCAGCACCCTTTGTACCATTCATCACAGAGCATCTTTACGGTGCGCTGGTGCGTCCACGCGGAGAAGGTTTTCCCGAGTCGGTGCATCTGTGTGACTACCCCGAGATCAGTGATCGTTTCGCAGATCAGGAACTGTGTCAGCGTATGACCCTGATTCGCGAGATCGCTTCTTTGGGAAGATCCTGCCGATCAAGAGAGAAGTTGAAGGTGCGACAGCCTCTTCCGGCAGTTCGCATCATTCTTGCGGATCCTGCCTGGGCAAAAAGCCTGGAAAAGGATGCGGATCTGATTGCCGAGGAACTGAACGTCAAGGGCGTCGAATTTGTCGAAGATGCATCCGAGTACGTTTCCTACGAAATCAAACCCAACTTCAAGGCGATTGGTCCCCGGTTTGGGGGATCCGCCCGTCATGTGGCTGCAGCGCTCTCATCCCATCGCGATCCCGCAGCCCTCGTCGAGGCGGCGAACTCTGGCGAATCGATCCAGCTCACCATCGAAGGGGATCAGCAGGTTGAACTGACCAGTTCCGACCTCGACATCCGCATCCACCAGAAAGAGGGGTGGAGTGCGGCGGAAGCGAAGGGGGTGGTGGTGGTTCTCTCCACTGAAATCTCTCCGGAGCTTCACCGGGAAGGTCTCGTCAGAGAGGTGACCAGCCATATCCAGGGGATCCGCAGAGATCTGGACCTTGGATATGTCCAGAGAATTCGACTCTCACTGCTGGCTGAGGGAGAGTTGGCACAGGCACTGAGTGAGCACTCCGGACATATTCAGTCGGAAACACTGGCAACAGAACTGTCCTTCACCGAAGTCCTCGGTGGTGAAGTCCGAGAGCTCGATATTGAGGGGCAATCCATAAAAATTGGCGTCGAGCCACTTTAGTCTCTAGACTTTGTTAAGCGGCCTGCCCATGTTAGTTCATTGTCTTCTTCGGCAATAACAATCGGCATTGGGTCCAGTGGGCTCATCAGCGGGATTTTGCAAAATCAACCCAGTTGCTTTTGCGGGGAAGAGTACTTTGCCTGAACACAATGACACCATCCCTGACCAAATTGGTCCTTACCGTATCGAAGCGTTGATCGGACGGGGCGGGATGGGGGTTGTCTACCGCGCCCTAGATACCCGACTCGACCGTCAGGTTGCTCTGAAGGTTTTGCCAGAGGAGTTTGCACGCGACGAAAAGCGACTTTCTCGATTTGAGAGTGAAGCGAAAACTGTCGCTCAATTGGATCACCCTGCCATTGTCACCATTTTTGCGATTGAAGAGTGGGATCAGCACCGAGTCCTCTCTATGGAGTTGGTGAAGGGAAAAACTCTGTCCTGGCACATCGCACAGGGCTCAATCGAGTTGACCCGAATCCTTGATCTCGCCTTGCCGATGGCCGAGGCCCTTTCTCTGGCGCATAAAACCGGAATCGTTCACAGGGACCTCAAGCCTGACAATGTCATGATTTGTGACGATGGACAGGTCAAGGTTCTCGACTTTGGTCTGGCCAAGGTGACCGGCCCAACCTCTCGCAATGACCTGGCTGACGATGACATGACTCTCGATTACGCAGTCGGTGTCACTCAAGAAGGCCAGATTTTGGGCACGCCCGCATACATGTCACCGGAACAGGCAGAGGGTAAGCCCGTGGATGGGCGAACGGACATTTTCAGTCTGGGAGTCATCCTTTATGAACTGGCGACAGGAATTCGTCCTTTCAAGGGTGATACCCCGATTTCGACGATCACCTCAGTGCTCAGGGAAGACCCACCCCCACCCCATGAACTGAAACCCGGGTTGCCCCGTTATCTGGGGCGGATTATTTCCCGTTGTCTGGAGAAATCACCGGATCGTCGCTATCAGACCGCCCTGGATCTCAGAAATGATCTCGATCAACTGCGATCTGAAATCGAATCAGGGGTTCTCGCCAAGCCGGACATTCTCGAGTCGGGGATTCACGAAATTCGTGCACCTCGCAGCAAAGTCGCTTTGTTGGTACCAATTCTGGTTTTGGCTGTTGTACCCCTTGTCTGGTACCTGATTTTCATGCAGCAGCAATCGGGACCAGTGAAGAGAGAGCCCCAATCGCTGAGCAACTCTTCCGTTTCTTTGGGGCAGTCCACAGTGGCGGTCGTCGGTTTTTCGAATATCACCGATCCCGCAGACAAAGAGAATCTCGGACCGATCCTTGTGAGCCTGATTGCCAGTGAGCTTTCGAGTGGAGATGCCCTGAAAGTGGTTTCGCAACAAAGGGTTTCCTTTGCCAGACAGTCCGTCACCGGTGATACCAACTCCTCCTTCAATCTTGCCAATGC
>JACETR010000076.1 GCA_013911165.1 Planctomycetota bacterium
GTGGAAATCCGATCAATTCCCGGAATGCTGACGGCATGACCCCGCTGATGCTGGCCGCTGGAAGCGGGGCAGATCTGGAGATCCTCCAAATTCTCGTCAACCATGGTGCTGACCTTCGCAGTCGAGATGACGAAGGCTGGACCCCCTTGATGCTGGCTTCAGTCCTCACCCCCTCACTGGAAAATATTCGCTATCTGATCGAACAGGGATCGGAAGTGGAAGCCCGTGATTATCAGGGGTGGACCATCTTTATACGAACAGTCCGGGACAACCCGGCGGTGGAGGTCACCCGATTGCTCATCGAGTGTGGAGCTCGCGTGGACCTGTGCGCCCGAGACGGACTCAGCCCGCTGATGATCGCAGCAGCGCAAAATCCGAATCCCCAGATCACCCAACTTCTTTTCGATGAGGGTGGAGATCCCTACTCCCCCAAAAGGGATGGCTGGACCGTGCTGATGCTTGCGGCGGGCTACAATGCAAACCCGCAAGTGCTCGACACGGTTCTCGATATGGGTGTCGACGTCCACGCCAGAGATCAGGAAGGCCGTCGAGCCATGGACTTTGCCCGTCTCAACCGGTCGATTCACTCGAGTACGGCATACATCCGACTGCAGCAACTCTCTTCACTTCAGTAAAACCAGCCTCATGCCTCTTTGCGTATCGGCAGAATCTTGCCGTATGTCAGGCAGCGCCACAGCCATTCCAAAGGGCCGAAACTGAATCGTGAGAGCCACAGGGGGGCCAACGTCAACATGACAGCCCAGACCCCCAGAACCACGCCGGCCTGCCCCATACGGGAGGTTTCGCCAAACCAGCCGAGACCGGTTCCGCGAAACACCAGAATGGCCAAGAGTGTCTGCAAAATGTAGAGAGTGAAGGCCATGCGACCACAAGCCATGAGGCGGTTCTTCAATCCCTCCAATGCGGGACTGCCAAACCACAACAGGATCGCTCCAATGTAGGCCAGGGCGAGCGCGAGGCTTCCCCAGTAATTCCACTGGGACAACAGGAAGAAACTGGTTTCCACGGGGTTAAAACCGATCTGCTCATTCTCCCACACACCCCAGGTCACCATCGCCAAACCGATGAAACCGCCAAGAATAAACAGATTTTTGGCAGTCTGTTTCGCTCCCCTGCCGAGAAGAAAACCGGATTTGAAAAGAGCCATTCCCAAAAGCATCAACCCGGTGACCCGCCAGATAATCGATTGGGGGAGATACACCAGCTGCATCAACCAGGAATCCTCACTCATCTTCGGCTGCCATTGGGTGAAGGTCCCCTGGTGGATCGCCACTGCCTCTGCGATGGCCTCCTCGCCGGGATTCCAGAAATCCACCATCTCCTGCTGGTCTGCCGCGGGCCATTGCTGAAAGGACAGCCCTCCAGAGACTGAAATGAGTGAGCCGACCAGAAGCAATCCAAAGGACCAGCGCAGCAGTGCTTTCGCGGAAAGCCTGCGGAAGGGATACATCAACAGTGCACAGACTCCATAACTGAAAAGAATGTCCCCGCTCCAGAGAAGATGAGCATGGAGAAATCCGAACAGAATGAGCAGTCCATTTCTGCGGACATGCCCCCAGAAGGGAGACCGCTCCCGTTTCACCGCACGCTCGGTGAAGAGCACGATCCCTGCCCCGAAAAGGATGGAGAAGATGGCCATGAACTTGCTGTCGAAGAAGAGATGACTGAGCAGCCAGACTCCGTAGTTCCCCCCATTCAGATCTCCATAGGCGGTCGGATTGAAATAGGCTGCATCGGGCATGGCAAAGGCCTGGATATTCATGACGAAGATTCCGAGTACCGCACACCCGCGGATCAGATCGAGTGATTCCCAGCGCTCACCCTTGGGAATCGATGGCAACGGTTCGGAGTCCTTCGAATTCATTCTTCCCCCATCCGAAAATGCTCTCAAAACTGAATCAGGGCCTGCCCTTCGGCCGCTGATTCGTACACAATAGTCCGCCATTGGGGAGAGTTCACCCCGGCAGTTGTGAAACAGGGAGCATGGCCGAAAAAGAGAAACACCCCGGAACACTCCCCGCAGGCGATTCTCGTCTGCTGGCCCGATTCTCACTCGCTCTCGCCCTGCTGATCCCGGCGCTGATCGCTGCCCATCCCCTTGCCAACAATGATCTGCCGATGCACCTGGCGGTCGGCAACTGGATCTTCGAAAACGGACAGGTCCCGAAGAGCGATCCCTTCTCGGCGACAGGTCATGGAGGCCCCTGGGTCGCCCATGAATGGCTGGCCGCGACACTTTTCAAGTCGGTCGAGTCGCTGGGTCATCCGAATTTCCTGATTGCTCTAGCAGTGCTGCTGTCTGCCTCTCTCGGTGGACTTCTGGAACTGATCCAGCGCAGTTTTGGTGTTCCCGCCTTCTGGCGAATGTTGCTGCTGGTGCCGGTTTGGCTGGCGGTGGGACGACGGCTGATGCTCAGGCCCCATCTTCTGGCCCTGAACCTGGTACTGCTGGTCTGGTGGATCACACGGTATGGACGTCAATCACCCCGCTGGCTGTGGATTCTGATACCGGTGATGACCTTGTGGGCCAATCTTCACGGATCATTCCTGTTGGGGATCGCCTACATCATTGCTGACCTGTGCCTCTTCAGTCAGGGACATACCCTGCCACGGAAGCAACGCTTCATGATTGCGGGTGGAAGCATTCTGGCCACGCTGATCAATCCCCATGGTGTGGCCCTCTACCTGTTCCCCTTCCAGCTCGCCCTCGATCCGGTTTTCACAGCCGGAGTCTTTGAGTGGCTTCCCCCATGGACCGCCCCCGGATTCATGTCGACCCCTGCGGCGATCAGCGGCATTGGGCTCTTCTCTCTGGCAGTGTTGGGAAGCGCCCTGCAGGGTTGGGGATCAGAAACCACCGGCCTGCACCGACTGCTGAAGCGACCCGGTTTTGCCCTTTCCCTGCTGGCCGCCGTGACCGCAACCCTTCTCGCCTCTCGCCAACTGAGACATCTGGCTCTGGCTTCCCTGCTTTGGGCTCCGTTGATCGGGGTTCTTTGGTCCTCTCTGAATTGGAAAATCTCCCCCCTTCTCCAGAAGGCTGTACTGGCATTCCCTGTTGCTCTGCTACTCCTGCTCGGCTTCCAGGGATACCCCGCCGGCATCGATGCCCAGGGACAATGGCGTTGGCGATCCATCGGTAGTGGTTGGTCACCCCAGACTCCGGTCATTCCCATCGATACCCTCGTGAATCAATGGGAAGTCTCAGGTGTCCTCCTGTGTGAATATGAATTTGGCGGATTTGCCAGTTACATCTCTGGGGGGAAACTGCGACCGACGATGGATTCCCGCAACACGGTCTATACCCCCGAATTTTTCCTCGCGCACGAAGCTGCATTACGTGGTGAAAATGAGGAACTCAGGAAAACTCTGACAGAGAAAGCCTCAGCAATTCTGGTTCATCCCGGAAAGCCCGGACGAAGATCGTTGGAATTGATTCTGAAACGCTCTCCGGAGTGGGCACTGATCAGCTGGTCTGATTCGTCAAATCTGTGGGTCAACAGGGCTGCAGTCCCCGCCAAATATCGATCGGTCTTGCCCAAGTAGTCTCAACAGTCATCAGCAGGGACACTCTGGGCTATCCGCGGACAGCCTCACCTTCCCTGACCGACAAAAACTTTTCTCCGGCACATTTGATCAGGGTTCTCTCTTTGGAGTATTCGAAAAAGAGATCACTGCACCCGGTGATGATCCGGTCATGGAGTTCTGCATAGACGACCCCCACCTGATTCAGTGATTCGCGATCGTGGGAAAACAGGTCGAATTCCCCACCTTCGATATCCAGTTTCAGAATACCGATTTCCGAAGGTTCCAGCCCCAGAGATCCCAGAGTGACCGCCGGAACCGAGTGCATCGTGGGAGCATCTGCGTTATCGAGTGGGCGCTCAACGGCGGTGAATCCCCACTCACCGGTTCCCCGATTTTTCAACTGGACCGGTCCCTTGTCCCGACCGACCAAAGCCCCATGAACGATGCGAAGGTTTTTCATCGTCGACAGATTTTTCTTCAGCAGATCCAGATTCTCAAGGGCGGGTTCAATGACGATGATCTGTGCTTCGGGAAAAAGCTTTCTCAATGCGAGTGCAGAAAGGCCTGTATATCCTCCCGCATCAACGATGACACCGTCGTAATCTGCGGGACAGGCTCTGCGAAGAATCTCAAACTCTCCATACAGACACCCCAGTGCAACATAGAGGTCAGGACTCCCCTTGCGAATCCACACCGGAATCCCATTGATGCGAATCTGGATCAACTGCCCCTTGCTTGTAAAAAAGTATCGGGCCCAATCCTTGGGGCTGATACTTTTTTGAAAGAGGTAGTTTTTGAAAACCTGCAGAATCACCCGGATCACCGGTTGCTCCCCTTACTAAGAATGCAAGGCTCGAATCGACTCGCCAGGTCTTTCAAGACTGAAACTCTAATCTTTGGCCCTGCTTTTATAGGCCAATTCACCATCGACATAGATCTCAACTTCTTCATTGGTGTATTCGTACCTGACTTGTTGAGTTCCATCGCTCTGGGTATGGCGGATCACTTTCGCATCCAGCTTCAGGATCCCTTTTTCGAAGGACAGGACTCGGCCTTTTCCCAGATTTTGCTTCCAGGCTGTCTGATTCGGGCCGATTTCCATCGTTCCGAATCCACTGGAATGCAGTTCCGCATTGCAGGAACACAAAAACAGCAGACCCAACAGCAAGAAGTTTCTCAATCCTTCAGACTTCATCCCTGACTCCTGATCTACAGGCCTGACAACCTGAAGGGATGATAACAGGGCGAAATCGTGAAGGCTAATCGGTCACCGATCCTGACTGGGAAGAACCGGATGAACCCTTGAGAGGCAGGTATCCTTCCGCATCACGACCGGAACCCTTCGCGCTGCGCAGGGCTTCACTTGCCTCGCCCACCAGATCCTGAATCGTTCGGCCTTGCCCCGGGTAGCCGCTGAGGCCAATCGAAATGCTGGTTTGAACGCCGGTTCCATCGCCGAGGATCACCGAATTTTCACGGACATCCTTGCGCAACCTTCGAGTCAGGATCAGGGCATCCTCGGGAGCGGTTTCCGGCAGGATCATCAGCCACTCGTCTCCACCCCAGCGACCGAGGGTATCAGTCTCACGAATGGCGGACTGCAGTCGACGGGATATCTCCTGAAGAACCATATCGCCGGCGATGTGCCCATGGCCATCATTGATGGATTTGAAAAGATCAAGATCGATGAGAAGAACCGTAAAACGGCCGCCGTAACGACGGGCCCGTTTCAGCTCACGGCGCAGGATGTCATCCAGCTGACGGCGATTGGGCAATTGAGTCAGGGGATCAAGGGTCACCTGCTTCATCATGTCGGTCAGAGGCTTGCGGGAGATCAGTCGCGGGGCTTCCAGAACCTGCCGGTCATGAATGAGGTAATCGGCCGCAGCCACCCGCACCCCCACCGGGCGTCCGAGAGCGCGCTCCATCTCCTTTTTGTGCTGAACGATGCCGCGCCAAAGGTCTCTGGCCCGCTCCGGATCGTGGCGCTCATGGGTGAGCAGTTCGATCAGATCAGCATGATAGTCCTGATTCAGCGGCCCCAGCAGTCGGGAGAGGGTCTCCAGACGGGTATCATCGAGGGTCTGGTCTCCGGCGAGGAGCGCCAGAATATCGACCCCCTGGGCTTCCATATCGCGGAACCGTTGCAGATAGGACATCAAAAAACCTCCGGATGCATGCGCACCCGGAGGCCATTCTATCATTCAGGTTGGAGGGCGACAGCAGGATCAGCCGCTGACTTCAGCGGTTTCCCGCTCACTCCAGGTATTGACCGTTTCCAGCAACTGGTGCCCGTCCAGATCGACATGGACCACTTCCAGCCCCTGACGACTGCGCAGACTGCGACGCAATCCGGTGTTCTCGCTACCGAGAACGATGATCGGCGTATCAAGGCCGCGATCGAGTTGGAAATCGACCAGATCAAACTCTTCGCTTTTGCAGACGCGGGCATCGACGATGACCAGGTCGTAGTTTCTCTCGATGAGAACTTCCCGGGCCAGTTCCATTTCGGTACAGACGTCGATGTCGTGGCGCTCAAACTCAAAGATGTTGCGAATGGCGTAAGACGCATCACGGTCGAGTCCGAGGACGAGGATTCTTTGGCGTTGCATGTCGGTTTCCCCTTCTGCTGGCGGGCTTTCTTTGCCCATGCTGATACTTCGGCAGGGAAACCGGGAAACTTGAGAAAAAAGGCGAAAAAGCGTCCTGAATCAGGCTTCCTGGCAAAAATAGGCCAGAAGCCGGATCAGGGTGCTGCGCATCTCTTGACGATCGACGACCTGATCGATGAAGCCGTGCTCGAGGTTGAACTCGGAGGACTGGAAGCCCTCGGGCAGATCGGTGTTGATCGTTTGCTTGATGACGGTCGGACCCGCGAAGCCGATCAGCGCCTTCGGCTCTGCCAGAATCACATCCCCCAGCGCCGCGAAGCTCGCCATCGCGCCACCCATCGTCGGGTTGGTGAGAATGCTGACGAAGAGTCCCCCCGCTTCATGCAATCGCTGGATCGCTGCAGAAGTTTTGGCCATCTGCATCAACGAGAACATCCCCTCGTCCATGCGCGCTCCGCCTCCGGATCCGCTAACGAAGATGAAGGGACGCCCTTCCTCGCGGGCCAGTTCGATGCTTTGGGCGATCTTTTCGCCGACCACCGAACCCATCGAACCCATCAGGAAACGGGAATCACTGACGCCGATCACCACCGGCACTTCGCCGATCTCGGCACGACCAACGATGCAGGCTTCCTTGAGACCGGTCTTCTCCCGGGTTTCCCTGACCCGCTCCTCGTAGGAACGGCGGGCCACGAATCCCAGAGGATCCGCCGGCGAAAGGTCCGCCAGATACTCGACGAAGGTGTCGGGATCGCAAAGATTGCGAATGCGCTCATCGCTGGTGATGGGAAAGTGGAAATCACACTCGGGGCAGACATTCCCCCGTTCCACCACCAGATTCTTGTAGATCATTTTGGTACAGCCTGGACAGCGGGTCCAAAGACCACTGGGCATATCGCGGCGGCGGGAAGGGCGATTCTCCTGGCGTGGGACGTCGTTCATACCGTGGGTCTCCCCTCACAGATCACTTCCTTGAGAGCGACCACATTACCGGTGACATCGTCCCCCTTGAAGACGGCACTGCCAGCGACAAAGACGTTGGCTCCCGCATCGCGGGCATGGGGCAGCGTGTCGACGGTGATCCCGCCATCCACCTGAACTTCCAAACCGGGTGCCGCCACTTCACGGATCGCGGCAATCTTCTTCAGCGGTTCTTCCATGAAGGACTGGCCGCCAAATCCGGGCTCCACCGTCATGACGAGAATCATGTCGCACTCGGGAACGTAGGGCAGGATCTCTTCCACCGGAGTCATCGGACGAATCGCCAGACCGCCGAGACGGCCGGCCTGATGCAGCTGGTCGAGGATCGGTCGCGGATCTTTTCCGGTTTCGATGTGGAAAGTGACCATGTCGGAACCGGCATCGATGAAGTCGCCCATATAGCGATCCGGTTCATCGATCATCAGATGCACATCCAGGAATCCGTCGGTGGCCTGACGCAGGGATTTGACCACCGGTGCGCCGATGGTCAGATTGGGAACGAAGTGCCCGTCCATGACATCGACGTGGATCCAGTCTGCTCCCGCACCGATGACGTGTTCCACGTCCCGGGCCAGGCGACTGAAATCGGAAGAGAGGATGCTGGGAGCCAGACGTCCAGCGGCGGGCTGATCGGATCGGGGATCGACCCCGTGTGCCTGCCGGCGCGTGGCGAAATCAGAGAGGGAGATCGACGAATCGGAGGACATGCGGACCCTTCCAGGATCACCCCCGTGACCCTGGAAGCATCGTAGACCCCTACCCCGTGGAGTCAACGGAGCCGCGAAACTCTGCGGCTCCTCCAAACCTAGCCGACGGGGTTGTCGGTGGGTCCTGCCGCCTCGGAGGCGGACTGGCGAATCACGCCGGACTCGTCAACGAAGAAGTATCGCGAGCCGTTGTCAGAGGTGGGATTGGCGTTGCAGTCAAAAGTGCTCTGCTGACCGGTCAGTTCAAAGTTGTAACCATTTCGCAGGCCATTGGCGAGTTCCGAGTCCACCAGTGCGGGATCGACGGCTGCCAAATCGGTCAGGTCGGTTGGGTAGACACCCTGGCGCAATCGATATTGCTCCGCTGCGGTCGAAAGGGTTCTCATCGAACCGATCGCCGCGGCTTCCCTGCCACCATTCATGCTCGTAATCAGATTGGGAATCGCCATTCCGGCGATAATCGCAATCACAGCGACCACGATCATGAGCTCGAGAAGCGTAAAGCCGTTTTCTGGATTCTTCATGTTTTCACCTCATCCCTGAAAAAACCCTGTGAATACATCTGGATGGAGAGAAGGGGAGGAACTGCCCTGCAGTCCCTCCCCGATCTCCGAGACAGGTCTTGGTTACTGGATCGGAACCCAGTTGGTGTTATCGGCAGACTTCTCGATCACGCCGGTCTGGCTGACGCGGAAGTAAAGGCCGCCGTCGGTTCCCACGCTTCCGGGGGAGGCCACACAGTTCCAGGTGGAACCGCTGACGGAATAGGTGAAGAAGTAGCCGCTCTTCAGGTTGGCAGCATCGTCCGCTGCAGCAAAAGTGACGTCGATGTAGTTCTCAGAACCCAACTCGGCCAGAGAAGCGGGGTAGGCACCGGACAGATCACGATTACGGGACTGCTCACAAACAGTGCTGAGAGTACGCAAGCTGGAAACAGCTGCAGCCTCATTACCCGCCATCTTGGCGTTGAGCAGATTCGGAATCGCAATAGCAGCGATGATGGCGATGATGGCGACGACGATCATCAGTTCGATCAGGGTGAATCCCTGGTTGTTGTTCTTGTTTACGTTGTTCATGGTTTTTCCTCCCATGACTGTCCCGGAGCGTGTTGAAAATCAAAAATCAGTGAGGGCCACCTGGCCCGATCGGCGGGGAAGAGCTTTGCTCCGAAGCCCGATCCGCGTCACGGGGGATCTATGGCAAGGGGCGGGCCAGACCGGGGCCAATTCCGGGTCTTTTTCATAAGTCATTGTATTGGAGAGACTTGAGTATCCAATCCGGCCTACAGGGGGGAAGCCGGATGCTGACGTCAGGGGGAAGATGTGACGCTCTGTGTCACTTTGTGACGACCCTCTGTGTCAAAGTGACGATTTCCGTCACCTTTCAACAGTCTCAGTCTTCTAGACAATCGACGATCTGCAACTGCAGGTGGCGGCCGCGGAAATCATTGATACCGATACGGGCCATCAGCACCACTTCTCCCCCGCGGGTCAATTCATGGGCACGGCCTGCGGCACGGAACCAAATAGAAGGGATGCGGACCCCTTCTCCCCGGAAGTGGGCCTGGATGTGGGCCTGCTGCTCACCGACCAGACGGGGATCACCATCGAGTCGCAACCCTTCGATGCGGAAGACCGGCTCGCGGTTGCCTTCTCCAAAGGGAGCCAGGCACTCCAGATGCTCCGCCAGAGTCATCGTCAGATCTGCGGCAGCCAGAACTCCGTCGTAATACCGGGGAGGAACGTCCCGCTCCTGCTCCCGATCCGCCTCACTCTGGAGAAGGGCGGAACGCAGGGAATCAATCTGATCGACCGCCACGGTGGTCCCCCCTGCGGCGGCGTGTCCACCAACCCTTTCGACGATCGGTTCCATCAGCGGGTACATCTCCGCCAGCGACCACTCGGGGAATCCCCGGCCCGATCCACGGGCTTCATCGCCGTCGATGCAGAGAACCCAGGTGGGTCTCCCCTGCCGTTCACTGATGCGGCTCGCCACAATTCCGGCAACTCCGGTGTGCCAGCCCTCACGGGCAAAGACCAGAGGCCCCTCTTCAGGGTGCTTTCCTGCTTCCACTTCCTCCACACACGCCTCGACCATCTCATCCTCGATCTCCTTGCGGCGTCGATTGAGATTCCCCATCTCACGGGCGAGTTCCTTGCCCCGTTGGGAATCAGCAGTGGTCAACAGTTCGAGAGCCGCGGTGGCATCGTCGATGCGTCCCGCCGCATTCAGATGCGGAGCGATGCGGAATCCGATATCGGTGGAGGAAATTTTCGTGCGATCGATGTTGCACTGGTCCATCAGTGCTTCGAGCCCCGGTCGACGGGTCGATTGCAGAATCCTCAGTCCATGCCGAACGATGATCCGGTTCTCACCGGTCAGAGGAACGACGTCGGCGACCGTACCCAGAGAGGCAAATCCCGCCATCTCGATGAGGAGGTCCCGGGTCGCCTCGTCGACGGCTCCCCCCCCTCCTGCTTCCCGGGCCACAGCCCAGGCCAGCTTGTAGGCCACTCCCGCACCGCAAAGTCCGACGGAGAGACACTCCTGATCGGGACGATCCGGATGCACCAGCAGAATTCCCTCGGAAGGGTTCATGACCTGATGGTGATCGGTGACGATCACTTCCAGACCCAACTCCTGAGCGAGCTGGATCGCTTCTGCATCGTTACTGCCGCCATCGACGGTGACGATCAGATCCACTTCCTTTTCAGCGAACTCTTCCACGGCGACCTTGCTGAGGCCATAGCCCTCTCTCACCCGATGGGGCAGGCGACAGGTCACCTGGATTCCCAGATGGCGGAAGACTTCCTGAAGAATGGCGCTGCCACTGATGCCATCGACATCGTAGTCGCCAAAGACACCGACGGTTCCCCCCGCATCGCGGACGGCGAGGATCATGTCGACCGCTTCCTCCAGATCAGGAAGCTCGGAAGGGTCGTGAAGGCCATTCCATTTGGGATCGAGGAAGGCACGGGCCTCTTCCAGAGTAGTCATGCCGCGGTCGACCAACAGGCGGGAGACCACGTCCGGTGTCCCCAACTGACGGGCCAATTCGGAAGCGATGGTTTCATCGACTTCACGACAGATCCAGGGTCGGCGAATCGCGGAAGAGCCCGAACTCAAGAGGCCTCGCTCTCTCCCACCAGTTCACCGGATCGGTGACGCAGCGTCTCCACAGCCCGACGGAAGATCGAAAGCCCCAGGGGAACCGGCAGCTCCTCTTCGGAGGGCACTCCGCCATCGGCGCGCAGTCGCATCCACGACGGGTGGTGCTCCGGACGCACGAAACGTTCCGGGTGCGGCATCATTCCGAGGACGTTGCCGTTGGCAGAGATCAGGCCGGCGATGGCGCGGTGCGATCCATTCGGATCCTGCGGGTAATCAGCCTTGTTACCGTTCTCATCGGTGTAGTGGAATGCAATCCGGTTCTCTTCCAGTGGCGCCGCCCCCTCTTTGGGGAACCACTCGAAGCGGCCTTCCGCGTGGGCGACCGGAATGAAGTACCGCTCTCCGGGGACAAACCACGGGCAGTCGGCGTCGCCGGCCTGCAGGTGCACCCAGCGATCTTCGAAGCGGGCCGAGTTGTTCCACAGCAACGCTCCCCGATCTTCCCCTCCGGGAAGCAGTCCGAGGCGTACCAGCACCTGGAAACCGTTGCAGATTCCCACGACCAGTCCGCCCCGTTCCACAAAGGCGTGCAACTCTTTGGAGAGACGCTTTTCCAGAATGTGGGCGAGGACCGCACCACTGGCCACGTCATCCCCAAAGGTGAAGCCACCGGGGATCGCCAGCAGGCCCACCTCTTCGAGAACCTCGGGAGATTCACTGAGGGCGTTGACGTGCATCAGCTGGACGGATGCACCGGCCAACTCGAGGGCGTGGACTGTTTCTTCATCACAATTGGTTCCCGCTGCACGCAGGACCAGCGCCTTCGGCGCACCCTGATCTACTCCACCGGCCATGCTGCCTCCAGAGTCTTTTGCCACTGTTTCTTGAGTTGGTTCACCGGAGCATCGACGAGGGTTCCCCCCGTATGCTGGATCGACAAATGTCCCTGATCGGTGGTGTGTCCGATGGGCATCACCGGGATTCCCGCAGCCTCACACTCGGGCTGGAAGGACTCCCACTGATCGACGTTCATTTCCAGGAAGAAGCGGTGCGGTCCCTCACCAAAGAGGAAGTTCCACTTCTCGGCACCTTCGGGAACATTGAGGACCAT
>JACETR010000077.1 GCA_013911165.1 Planctomycetota bacterium
GAAGATGCGAGTGACGCCCTTTCACGGGTGGCTGAAGAAATGCCGGTGGACGATGAAACGCGGCGCCCGGATGCCATCCTCATCGATCCGATGTTTCCCGAGGGCAAGAACAAGGCCGCGGTCAAAAAGGAAGCGGTGCTGTTGCGGATGCTCGTCGGCGAAGGAGCACGCCCGCAAGAGGATGAAGCCCTGCTGAAAGCGGCTCTCGAAGCCGCCCGCTGGCGTGTGGCGGTCAAGCGTCCGCTGAAAGCCCCGAAGATCCTCGACACTCCCCCACCCCAGGCCACCTTCAAGGGCAAGAGCGTGCGCGTGGATCGGTATGCGTGTCAGGATCGGTCGATCCCGAATTCCCGTTCCTGACCGGATCCTGAACTCCCCAAAGATTCACAATCCAACCGGATGATTCTTCATGGAATCCGGGGAAGATTCCCTGTGTGAGACGGTGTGTTATTCAAAGAGGGGGGCCGGGATTTTCTGCTTTCCGGTCTCCCCCTCATCATGGGAAGTTTGTGTGGATCCTGCGGGCTTTACTTTGTTCCGGTTTGGGAGACACTGTCGCCATGAAAAACAAACTGCATCCCTATCTTGCTGAATTCCTCGGCACTCTCGGTCTGGTGATCAGTGCCACCAGTGCCGGAACCCTGGCCAGTCTCGGTTACTCCATCACACCGATAGCAGATGGACTCTTCTCGGGGGTGGCGGTGTTGCTGATGATCCTTCTCTTTGGTCCTGCTTCCGGAGCGCACATCAACCCGGCGGTCTCGGTGGCGATGGTCCGTGCCGGGAAGCTGCCGAAGGCACAGTTGCCCGGTTATCTGATCGCCCAGTTTGCCGGGGCGGTACTGGCGAGTGTGGTGATGCGCCAGATATTTGCAGAGGCTTCCTCCATCGGTGCGCATCAGCCGGGAAGTCTGGGGCTGATCGGAAGCCTGTGGATGGAAGTGTTGCTGACGGCGATTCTGGTCGGCGTGATCTTCTGGATCATCGACCAGGATTGGGCGAAGGGGCCGATTCCTGCGGTGGTCATCGGCCTGACGGTGACGGCGGAGGTGGCGCTCGCCGGTTCACTGAGCGGTGCGTCGATGAATCCGGCGAGGAGTTTCGGGCCGGCACTGGTGTCCGGGGATCTGTCCGTACTGTGGATCTATTTCGCCGGTCCGCTGGCAGGCGGTCTGGTGGCGGTCACGCTGTGTCGGCTGTTGCGACCGGGCCCCTGTTGCCAGACGTGCTGAGGGGTTGAGGTCGGTTCCCAATGACCGATGATCAGGACGGTGTATTTGCCGTTTTGATCGGAGGTGTGCGATGCGAACGATGGTTGGGATCCTTGTAGCAGGGCTGTTGTTGCTGGTCAGTTGTGCTGGCAGCCCCCAGCAAAGGGAGGTGGAAGCGACCACTCCCAATATCCTGTTTATCTTCACCGACGATCACGCCTCCCACGCCATCGGTGCCTATGGCAGCCGTTTCCCCGGCGACAATACTCCGAATCTGGATCAACTGGCGGCGGAGGGGATGCGCTTCTCCCGCTGTGCGGTAACCAACTCCATCTGCGCTCCGAGCCGGGCGGTGATCCTGACCGGCAAGCACAGCCATTTGAATGGGGTGCTGACCAACGCCGAACGCTTTGACGGCGCACAAATGACCTTCCCGAAACTGCTACAGCAGAAGGGCTACCAGACCGCCCTCTTCGGCAAGTGGCATCTGAAATCGGAGCCGACCGGCTTTGACCACTACGAACGGCTGATCGGCCAGGGCCCCTATTACAATCCGAAGATGCGCTTTCCCGCCGATTCGGAAAAGGGCTTCGACGAGCGGCGGCACGAGGGTTACACCACCGACATCATCACCGATCTGGCCATCGATTGGCTCAAGGATCGCAAGTCGGAAGAGGGCCCCTTCATGATGATGGTGCAGCACAAGGCTCCCCACCGTCATTGGCAACCGGCACCGAGACACCTGGATCTGTTTGCGGATGTGAAGATCGCCGAGCCGGACAATCTGTTCGATGACTACTCCACGCGAACGACGGCGGCACGCATCCAGGATATGGAGATCGCCACCACCCTGACCCCCCACGACCTGAAACTGGCGAAGCAGCGTGGTTTCACGGAAAAACAGGAAGCGGCGTGGATGGCCTCATATGGCCCCAGAAATACCGAATTCACGAAGAAGATGGAGCAGATGAGCTCCGAGGAGATCGTCCGCTGGAAGTACCAGCGTTACCTCAAGGATTACCTGCGATGCATTCGGGCCGTGGATGAAAACATCGGTCGCCTGATGAAAACTCTGGAGAATCTCGACCTCAGCAAAGAGACCATCGTCATCTACTCATCGGATCAGGGGTTCTTCCTTGGAGAACATGGCTGGTTCGACAAGCGCTTCATGTATGAGGAGTGCTATCGCACGCCGTTGATCGTGCGTTGGCCCGGGGTCACGGAAGCGGGCAAGGTCAACGATCAGCTGGTCAGCAATCTGGACTACGCCCAGACCTTCCTTGATCTGGCCGGGGTCGAGATGGACCGCCCCGAAGTGAAGGCGATGCAGGGCATCAGCATGAAACCGCTGCTGGAAGGGAAAGAGGTCCCCTTCCGCAAAAGCCACTATTACCAGTATTACGAATATCACGGCGACAGAACCACTGCGCATATGGTGCGTCGTCACCGCGGTGTGGCGACGGAGCGCTACAAGCTGATCCACTTCTACAATCTCGATGAGTGGGAGCTGTTCGACCTGAAGACAGACCCGCAGGAGATGAAGAATCGGGCGGACGATCCCGAATTGGCGGAGGTGCGCAAGGAACTGGAAGCGGAGCTGGAACGGCTGGCTTCCGAATACGGCGTCCCCGACGATCGCGGCAGCGTCCCCAGGGATCCCCATGCCCGGATACAGGCTCTGAAGAAGCCCCAGAAGCCGAAATCCGATTAGTTAGCCCATGAAACTTCCGTAAATCTGTATTCTCTGTAAAAAATACAGGCGACTACAAAACATACGTAACCCTTAAAAATATTCAAACAGTCTTTAATCGGGCTTCGATGGGCCCAGCTTAGCAGTGGCATTACTAGCGGTCTTGGATGGAAAGAATTTGACCAATGCGAGGCTTTCGGGCTCTACGCACAATACGTATTGAATGTAAATAGATGTAACCGGTGTGGTTTACGGGCAGCTGCTGGTGCAGTCGAGGGGGTCTTCGGTCGGGTCCTCACCACACTCCAGGAAGGGAGCCAGCGGGTTGGGTCCCCCATTGAAGAGGTAGTAGAGGCCGAAAACCGGATCGCTCAGATTGAAGCTGCCATCGTCATTGGTATCTGCGGCATCGAGGCACGTGATCGGCATTCCCGATTGGGACAGGAACAGGTTTCCGAGACTGCTGATGACATCGGACATGTTGAAGGACTGGTCGCCGTTGACATCCCCACGTCGAAATCTTTCGATGATGGGAGGGGTGATCCGCAAGACGAGGCTGGTCAGGGCGATGTTGTCGATCAGCAAGGAGTCTTGCTGTTCGAGGTCGACGGAGAGGATTCCGCCCCCGAAGGCGTCCTCGAGTGTGTAGCTCCCCGATTCAGGCAGACTGGTGGAATCCCACTGGAGGAAGATCGGATTGGTCTGGTAGAAGTTCAGGCCGATGACGCAGATCTGATCTTCGCTGGACGGGGATCTCAGGCAGGTCTGCCAATTCTGGCCATCGATGTTGATCCACGCATGGAATGCACCACTGTTGGTGGGCGCTGTGGAGTACACGTCTTCGCCGTCGACGAATCCGTCGGAGGCACCCTCTTGTTGACCGAAGGTCAGATTCTGGATGCCGCCCCCTACCGAACCCAGGGATGAACTGATTTCAAAGCCCAGGGTGAATTCCTGTGCAATGAGACTGGTGGGCAGCAGAAGCAGGCCCAGCGTCGCCAGTAGGATTCTGAAAGAGGACATCATGTTCCACGTACAAACGGGCCCGGAGGGTCCGTAAAAGCTGATTGAATAAACGGTTCAGGAGCGATTCGTCAGGATCAATAAACCCGGCTCAACCACCGGAAATGACGCATTCGCAGCGAACAAACAGTCGAATAATACAGGTCTCATCTTAGGGCGAGTTTGGACCGGGAAGTAGGTCATTACCCAACAGTCACAACTGACAGTTGGGACATGAAATGCGGATCAGAGAAGGTTTGTGCTTTACTGCAAAGGCCCCGGTTGAAGCAGCTCATCCAGGCGGATGCCGTAGTCCCGGAGGATGGTGCCGGTGGCATTGCGGTAGCCGGTGATCGCCTTGCGGACGCGGATTTTCGACTGCAGCTCCTGGACCTGGGCAGAGAGCAGGCTGTTCTGCACCTGCAGCACCTGATAGGCCGTAGAGACCCCCGCTTCCAGTCTTCGTCTTTCTCCGTCCAGTTCCTCACGGCGAAGACGCGTGGCGGCCTCGGTGGTCTCGACCGCCTGACGGGCGCTTTCCAATTCGCGGATTGCCCGGGTGACTTCGAGGATGATGCCGTTGGAGATCTGTTCCTTACTCAATCGTGCCAGGCGCAGATCTTCCCGGGCCTGCATTTCCCGGTTTTGGGCTGCTCGCTGGCCCAGCGGAATCTGCAGATTGAGCCCGGCACTCCAGGCGTAATCGTCGCCGATGTCTGACCAGGACTCGCTGAAACTGAGGCCGTTGCCGGGCTGGCTGAAGCTACCGGAAAGGTCCAGAGTGGGAAGCAGATCGTTCTCGCGGACCTTGAGCAAATCCTCGCTACTGGCGATCTGGAGGTCGCTCTGGACCAATTCGAGCCTGCGGGCGAGGGCCTCCTGAACGATACTCTCCAGCTCTGGATCGAACTGGGTCGGGTCGATAGCGGTCGTCGGGATGATTTCAAAATCCTTGAGCATCGAAGCGATGTCGGTGCCCCCACGGAACTCGGGAGCATTGATGCTGTCGAGGAGGATGTCCTGCAAATCCCGCAGGACATTCAGCGCCGAGATGATACTGGCCTTCTGGGTGGCGACGTTGGCTTCGGCGCTGATGACATCGAGGCGAGTGCCGACTTGCACGTCCAGACGACGGCGGTTGAGCTCGAGCAATTCCTCTGCCTCTTCGAGAGCACTGCGTTGCACTTCCACATTGCGGCGGGCGTAGACCAGATCCCAGTAGCTGCTCTCCACTGCGGCGACGGTGGTTTCCATGGCGCGCACAGTTGCCAATTTGGAAGCCTCGGCGTTGCGCAGGGCAACGCGCAAATTGGTCTCGGTGATGTCCTGCCCCCGGCCTCTCAGAAGCGGTTGGCTGAGGGTCAACTCGGCACCACTGCGGTAGTTCAAAGGGGAGAAAAAGGGGCTGACCGCAGAGGTTTCAGAGCGGTTTCCACTGAGTCGGAACTGCCAGCTGGTGCCGTAGCGCATCAGGCCCGAAAGTCCCATGAAATAGCTGTCATTGGACCTTTTCGACGATTCTCCGACGGCGGCTCCGTCGATGATGCTGGTCGATGTGGTCTCGGATTCGCTGAGGGTGAAGCCGGTGCTAAAGAGCGGGTCAAAGGCGGCTTCAGCAATGATGGGATCCAGGTAAGCCTTGCCCTGGGAGACACGCTGAACCTGCAGGCCGAGGTTGTGTTCGAGGGCAAGTTGGATCGCTTCGACGAGACTCAGTTTGCGCAACTCACCGCTGTCAAAGATGCGTTCATCCTTGGCTGTGTTTTCTTCTGCAAGAGCATCGTTGTGAACCGATGCTACGCAGATGAAGCACGCCAACAGGAGGATGAAAACTCTGGCAACGAGTGAGAGATCAAAGCGTGTTGTTGTATGGGGAACCATCGTCTGCCTCCTGGGTCTGTCCTCCTTGTGGAGGAGAAGACATCATAGGCAATCCGGTTCTCTTTCGGCAAGGAAAGTGGTTCGAAGTGTCCCCTTTGTTGGCCGTTATCGCACTAAATCAGCCATTTGTGGGGAATTTGAGGCGATGAGAGTTCGATCAGGTTCGCGTCAAAAGGTGGCCCTGGGGGTTGACTGGCCGGGGTCGGAGGCGACCGATACTGGCGGGCACGGCATGCAACATCAGGAGTAGCGATGTGAGGCTGAGTGAGATGATCATCAAAAGGATGAGTGCCTTGCCAAACTCCGCTTCGTAGAAACGTTGCAAGAACCAACCGTTGCTGAATGGGCTCAATCGCAATCCGATCCAGTCACCCATCTGCAACACCCCCACTGTTCCACCCCCGACCATCATGGCAGCGATGGCTTCCCCATTTCTGAGGCCTGCGGCAAGAGTCATGGCGACCAGTCCTGCGACTGCCAACAGAGCGGGCAAGCCGAGTGTGGAGACTTCTGAAAGGGTCGGGAGCAATTCGGCAAAAAAGGCTCCAGGCCCCCTCTGCGCTGCGAATTCAAGGGTTTGGGGATTGGGAAGAATCGAGCTCAATGGGCCGATTTTGATCACACAAGTCACGCTGGCGGCGATCAGGATGGAGATGCGCAGGACACTTCCCAAAGGGAGTGAAAGTCGGCGAACGGGGCAGGTGCCCTCGACCAACAGAGGCTCTCCATCTTTCCAGGGTGAGAGTCCGCGAATCGGAGTGGCGGTGGCCAGGCAGGTGATGGTTCGTGCGAGAACATCGGGGAGCAGTGCGGGAAACAGAAAGCACTTGAGCACCCCGCGTGAGAGCAGGTCACCACGCAGTTGACCGATGGCCCAGGTCATGAGGGCAATCGACAGAATCAGGCACGACAGAAGTAGCATCGCTGAAGCTCCGAGGGCTGTGGGAAACGGAAGAGGAACTCAAGAAGGATTCCATCTGCGTCCCCACATAGGCCAACGGATTCAGGATTTTCGAACGATCAGGTCGGTAATACGTTCGTAGTCCTCTGTCGAATAGAACTCGATGGTGATTTTTCCGCGGCCCTTTTTGCCCCCCTGAATAACGGACACATTCGTCCCGAAGAATTCACCTAATCGCTTTTCTTCCTCTGGAATGTGGGTTCCGCCCCCATTAATGCTGGGGGATTTCCCTTTCGGGGTGACTGATGGGGGCGAAGTCTGGGTCTCCTCGCCACGAAGGGCGCCGTCAAGTTCTCTGACTGTCCACTTTTTGGACAATAATTTCTGATGCCAGCCTTTGCGCTCCTCGCGGTTTTGAACTCCGAGGAGGAGCTTGGCGTGCCCCGATGAAATTTTGCGATCCATGAGGCTCTGTTGGATATCCCGTTCCAGTTCGAGGAAGCGCAAAGTGTTGGCGACACTGGAGCGCTTCTTTTGAACATTCTCGGCAAGCTGCTCCTGGGTCCAATCGAAGGACTCTTGAAGAGCCTGATAGGCGCGAGCCAGTTCGATGGGATTGAGGTCTTCCCGTTGGAGGTTCTCGGTCAAAGCCAATGACAGCATGCGGTCATTGTCGATCTCCCGGACAATGACCGGGATTTCTTCCAACTGGGCCATTCTGGAAGCACGAAGGCGGCGTTCGCCCGCGATCAGTTCAAATCCGCCTTCCGGACGAACTCTGACAACCAGAGGCTGCAAGACACCATCCGCTGCGACAGATCGGGAGAGCTCTTCGATGGCCTGCGGCTCAAACACCGAGCGCGGTTGGTCAGGGTTGGCGTGGATTTCCTCTGGGGAGACAAACCGGATCTGGAGACCATGAGTGGCGGCCTCAGGCTCGGTTTGAGTCGTCGAAGAAGGCGCATCAGGCGGGGACGTCTGTTCCGACCTGCGAATCAGGGCATCAAGCCCGCGTCCGAGTTTGCGATTCATGTTTGAGGATCTCCTTTGCCAAATTCATGTAGGACCACGCTCCAGGTGAACGGGTGTCATAGAGGGAAATCGGTTTCCCGTGACTGGTGGCTTCCGCCAGAGTGGAATCCCGCAAAATGGGGGTCTCCATGGTTTCCTGAGGGAAGAACTGTTTGACTTCACGTGCCACATCGTGGCACAGGTCTGTTTCGGGGCTGTACAGGGTCAAGACCAACCCCTGAAGCTCGATGGTGCGCTGTAGTTCCTGTTCTGCCTGGCGGATCCTCGCCAATACCTGGGCAAGACCCTCCATCGCGAAGTACTCACATTGGACCGGAATCAGGACCGAGTCTGCCAGACCCAGAGCCAGGTCGGTCATGGGACCGAGGCTGGGGGGGCAATCGAGGATGACGTAGTCGAGAGCGGCCTCATCGCTCGCCCAGGCTTCCCTGAGGAGCTCTACTCCCGTACCTCTGGCCTGGCGTTCATCGATGGGAACTTGCAGGTGAAGCGAGCTGGGGAGGCAGCGGAGGCCCTCGATAGGGGTGGCCCGGCATGCTCGTTCCCACGAAAGGCGTCCTTCGAGGATGTCGGGAAGGTGGGATCGCTCCGGGCCTTCCAGACCCATTCCACTGGTGGCATTGCTTTGGGGATCCAGGTCCACCAACAAGACCTTGGCACCTGCGAGGGCAAGGTAGGCGGACAGGTTGATGGCGGTGGTGGTTTTGCCGACCCCTCCCTTTTGGCTGGTGACGGCGATGATTCTGGACATTCCCGGTGATTCCCCTTCATCAAGTCAGTCCCTGAGAGTATCCGGGGGGAGGTGGGGATCAAGATCCCGCTTGGTGGGTTTCATGGAATTTGTTCCACGTAGAACAATTCCCGGATGAAGGATCTGGAAGAGGGCCTGGATTGTTCCACGTGGAACAATCCGAGAGTTCTCGGGAATGGTTTCTGTAGCAGTGAAATAGGGTTAAACTGGCCTCAGACAAGGAGTAGGGGACTTGCGAATCGCCATTATCTCTGACATCCACGCCAATTTGGAAGCGCTGGAAGCCGTCTATGAGTTTATCGACGGCCAGTCCATTGATCGCATCCTCTGTCTGGGGGACGTCGTAGGTTATGGACCAGACCCCTCACGCTGCCTGGAGTTGATCCAGGAGCGCTGCGAAGTGGTTGTGGCTGGAAACCACGAGCACGCGGTTCTTGGGCTCCTGGACCTGGATTACTTCAATCCTGTCGCCCGTCATGCGACCCACTGGACCCGGGATGCACTGACGGAGGCGGAAATGAAGGTCCTCCGCAGTTGGCCTTTGACCCATGTAGAGGAAAAGCTGACCCTCGTGCATGGCAGCCTCGATCAGCCAGACCTCTTTGATTACATTCAGACCAGTTGGGAAGCCCATCTTTCCTTCCAACAACTGAAGACCCCCGTGGCATTCATCGGCCACTCCCACGTCCCGATCACCTTCATACTCACAGACGTCGTCGACTACTCCCAGGAAGATCGCATGCAACTGGATCCGGGTGCCCAGGCGATCGTCAACGTGGGAAGTGTAGGGCAGCCCCGGGATGGTAACCCCGATTCTTCGGTGGTGATCTTTGAGCCGGAGACGGGAAACGTGGAGCGACATCGGATTCCGTATGATATCCAGACGGTTCAGGCGAAGATTCTGGAGTCCGGATTACCGGACTTTCTAGCGCACCGCCTGGCGGATGGCAGATAACCTAAGTCGATATATTGTTTAAGGTTATGACGCTTGTAGTGTGGGTGTCACAGAAGGTTTCTTCCAGCACTTGTTCGCCGAAAATGAAAAAGCCCGGCCCTCGTACCGTCATGGTGCGAGGGCCGGGCTTTGTCTTTCTCCTCAGAGAAAGAGAACGGATCAGGAGTTGGAATTCTCTTCGCGATCTTCCTCTTCGACACTCTTGTCGATGGTTTTCTGAATGTCCTGGCTCGTGTCCTTGATGCCTTTTTTGAACTCGGTGATCCCGCGACCCATGTTGCGCATCATGTTGGGCAATCGTCCGCCGAAAAGAAGCAGCGCGACGATGAGAATGACGCCCAGTTCAAAGGGACCCGGACTCCAGGCGAGTTGGATGAAAGGGGCGATTGTATCAAGCATCGATGCCTCCATGAAAACAGTGGAACGACTCCAGGCTGTTGAATGAAATTTCAACGGATTGGAGACGCTGGATCAAGGTTGAAAACAAAGTTTCTGTCCTTTAATCCACCTTTATTCTACCCCCTCCAGTCGTGTGGGGGCAAGGCTCAGATGGCGTTAAATCGCCGATTTAAGACGTTATTCGGCCTCTGCACCACAAATAGCCAGAGCGATCAACTGCGACATTTGAGCGCGCAGGGCGGCCAGCAGTTCCCGTTCAGAAGATTCAAAAGAAACATAGATCTTTCCTGATTCCGGATCTTCCGGAACGCGAACACTGAACTCTCGTGAAGAGACTCGCGAGCCATCGCTCACCTGATAGACCCACCAGCGAACGACGTAACGACCTTGCAACATTCCTGGAGTTCGCGGATCGCGAAAACTGATGCGTTCGATGCGTCCGGTGAGAACGTGGGTGGCATCGACTTCGCGACCAATGTCAGACCATGGAACTTCATCGGTGTCGGTGTGAAAAACCTGGTCTTCCACTTTGCGATCCGAGATGGGGGTGACGGTGGGGCAGTTGCCACTCATTTGCAATTCGAGCGCTTGTGCAAGTCGGATTCCCTCTTCGGATTCGTAGTGCCAACGCAGTGCTGAAACCCTTTGGCCTTTTTCCTGAAAGGGAACGATCAGCAGCTTGGCTTCACCGAGATCGACTTCCGGAGGGAGCCTTTCTTCTGTGGATGAGCACCCCAAGCTGATCAGGAGGGGGAAGAGCAAAACGGCGCAAAAGGGCGGTTTAAAGGCCGAATACGGGCGTTTGGCAAAAGATTGAAAAAGTTTCTCGAGCATGGTCAGACTCCGTATCGGTTCCCGAAATGGGAACCCCATGATAGGCCGCAGGGCTCACAAGAAAAAGGGCGATTCCCCAAGCGTTCAGGGTGTGGGTCGTCGATCCAGTCGACCCATGCGACCGAGGCTCGATTCAATTTCACGCAGTGACCATCCGCCGGCACTGGGCAATGATTCGACTCGATAACCGCGTGTACTTTGAGTCAGCTTGACGGATCTGGATGGGGGAAGGCTCGACACTCCATCGCGAAAGACCTGAACCTGTTGACGAGGGCTGCCGGTCAATTCGACCGTGCGATTGCGCGCAAGAATGCGCGCTCTTTCTGAAAGGATGCGATACGGTCCACCGCGAAGATCCACCGATCCCCAGGCGAGTGCTTCATGGGCACGGATCGCCGGGTCATCGGAATCCTCTCTCAACACGAGCAGCAATTCATCGGAGCGGAGGTCGACCTTTCCCGGGGCTTCGCGGCGGTCTCCCTCGAGGTGGATGACGGCGCTCAAAACCGAGGAAAGGAGCGCTTCCAGTCTTTCGGAGGATGCCTCCCCTGGCTTCGTAGTCCTCACCAGGACCACTTCCCGGGCAACGACCTCATCCTTGGGGGAGGTGCCCCTGTGGAAGGTCTGAAGCCCCTGACCGTCATCGGATGTCAGGCTCAAGCGTTGCTGAGCAACGTCCCAGAGGAAGACTTCTCCGCGAAACTCGAGAGCGTTTTCTGCCTGGGCAAGTGTGATTCCTCCAGAGCCACGAACCGATTTCAGAAGAACCGGATCACTCTCGAAATCGATGTTGGCTTCGATGGTTTTTGCATCGAGTGTCCATGACATCGGTTGATCTGAAAGCTCTCCATACTTGCCGGGATCACTGGCGAGATAGATGCGTGCGCGGGCTTCGCCGGCAAGAGTGACTTTTGAAATTGAACGTTCGATGGTGATGGTGTGTGCTTCGATGAAACCGGGTGTTTTTTCTGCGGAAGCAACCTCGACCCGCTGTCTTTCGGGACCCTCAAAACGGAAGGTGTTTTCTGCCGCGTTCCACAAAAATTCCTGTCCCTGTGCACGCAGATTTTCATGCTCGATCCGCACGGGAACGGGGATGG
>JACETR010000078.1 GCA_013911165.1 Planctomycetota bacterium
ATGGAGGCTTCTCTGCAGAGGCTGCGGAGATGTTGTCGAAAGCTCAGGAAGAAGCGCTGGAGTCCGGAGAAGAATCGCTGGTGATCGGTGTTTCCTACTTCCTTGCCAAGGCCGCCAATGCGGCCGGCAGGAGCAAGGAGGCCCTCGACAGTCTCAATGCCATCATCGAGAACTACGAGGCCAACACCTTTAACGGGACCTACAACGAAGCTCCTTTCGTGTTGATTCAGAGAGCCACTGCTGAAATGGGGCTCTATCAGTCCGATCGCTCAGCGAGCCGCCTCAAGTCGATGTCCGAAGATCTTCAGTCTGCCATCGCCATTCTGGATCAGCGTCGCAAGTCGCTACTCTTCTCAGGTGGAACCAATCCGGTCTTCGAGCGTGATTACTGGTCTGCGTGGTTGCAGTACATGGAAGTACTGAAAGCCCAGGGCCGTTGTGAAGATGTCATTCAATTGATTCGCAGTCGCAAGTTGATGGCCGGGGACGGCAAGGATTTTGCCCCGGAAGGACTCCAGACCCGCTTCGATCGTCTGGAGGAAGAATGCAAATGATGGAAAGAACGCCAACCATGCAGCGCTACTCTGTGCTCTTTCTTCTGACATTCGGAATGATGCTTCCGTTTGCCGGATATGGACTCCTCGCGGACCAGATTATTGTCTCTGGTGGCAGGAACTATGAAGACGTGACAATTACCGGAGCCACTTACGAGCAGGTCCAGTTCAAATTGCCGGGAGTCAGCACTTCACAAAAAGTCGACGCCGACAAAGTGGAGCGTCTGGTTTTCTCCAGAGAATCCTCCAGCTTGGCCCGAGGGCGGGGAGCCTTTGAAAACGGTGACTGGGAAACTGCCGCAAACAGTTTCAAGTCGGCAACCAGCATGGGTGATGCCCTGAAAAAATCGAGTGCCATGTACATGCACGGATTGTCCCTGCTTCGCTGGGGTGATTCCGATGCGACCAAGTACAAGGAAGCGGTCTCGGCTCTGGAGACCTACTTGAATGAGTTTGAAGGTAAAAAGGACTTCTACGTTCCCCATGCACGCATGGCGATCTCAGAAGCACATCGCAAATCCGGAAATTATTCGGAAGCGGAGAGTGCACTCTCCAGTCTTGCTTCCGGAAACATGGGGCGTCGCTGGGTTGTCGGGGCACGATTGGGCAAGGCACAAAGCCTTTTGGCCCAGGAGAACTGGGGCTCTTGTCGTGAAGAGTTCTCCTCTGTCTCCAATGACTCGAATGCGTCGACCGACCAGATCTGTCAGGCATGGATTGGCTATGCCAGTGCACAGCAGGGGCAGAAGCAGTGGAAGCAGGCCGCCGATACGGTGCGTCAGCAAATCCTCGAGACACGAAACAAGGATGTCCTCGGTAACACAGCAGCGCGAGCTCACGGCTGGCTGGTGTGGGGGCGATCCACAGAAGAACAGGCCGGCGGAGATGCCGGTGAGTTACAGTGGGCCATGATCCGTTATCTCCGGGCTGCCGTCATGGCTTCGACCGGGAATGGCGAAGTGCTCGCGGAAGCGTTGTATCGAGCCAAGGAATTGGCCAAAAAACAGGGAGATACGGACAGGGCGGAAAGTTTGACCCAAAGATTGAAGCAGGTCGCCCCAGACTCCCGCTGGAACAAGTAATCGAATCACCTTTACGAACAGGTGAGAGAGGAAAGAAAAATGAAGTTGACAGGTTTCATGAGCAAGATTCGGGGTGCCTCTGCAACCCGCGTTCTTCTCCAGACCATCTTCGCTGTGACCCTGATTTTGGGAACCGGCGTCGTTGCCTATGCTCAGCCTGAAGGTGAAGCACCCGTCGAAACGGTTTCCGTTCTCGACAATATTCAGGCTGCCGGTGCGGTGGGTGTGATTCTGATTCTGCTCTCCGGTGCAGGAATGGCCCTGACGCTGATGCATGGTATGCAGCTTCGTCGTGACGTACTCGTTCCGCCTGACCTTCTGGATCACGTCGAATCCCTTTTTGAAACCGACGACTTCGAGGGAGCCCTGGACGCTTGCGAACAGCAGCCCAGCTTCCTTTCCAGTGTTCTTGCCGCCGGACTGCCGAAAATTGATCGCCCATACGAAGACATTGAAGAGGCGATGGAAGAAGCAGGCGAGATGGAGTCCTCCGAGTTGCACAGGAAGATCAGTTACATCTCCCTGATTGCGGCGATCTCACCCATGTTGGGCCTTCTGGGTACGGTGATGGGGATGGTCGGGGCGTTCAACGTGATTGCGACCAGTAAAACCTCACCGAAGCCGAAAGATCTGGCGTCCGGTATTTCGGAAGCACTGATGACCACCATGATGGGGTTGATCGTGGCGATTCCGATGACGATTTCGTACTTCATTTTGAAAACCATCATCGACGGTGCTTCGGTTGAGGTGAGCAGTATCGCCTCTGAGCTGATGTCCCGTTTCGATGACGGAGACGGTGCTTAAGGCTGGATGGAGCAGGTATGGCCAAGAAGAAAAGAAAAATCGTTCTGGCAAGGAAAGGTGTCGACATGGACATGACGCCCATGATTGACATCGTGTTCCTGCTGATCGTCTTCTTCATGGTGGTCACCGAGTTGACTGTGCAGCAGGCTGAAGTGATTTTGCCGGTGGCTTCAGAAGCCACTGTCGAAGAACCGCAGCCAGGAAGTCGAATCCTGTTCGTCAATGTGTCCTTCGATTCCGAGGGAAAAGAGATCGTTCAGTTGATGAACGGTCCGGCGATGACTGCAGAGCAGTTGACGCTTGCCTTGCGGCAGGAAGCGGAAGCTTACGACCTCTGGGAAGACAATACGGCAAACCCGGATCCTCAGGCCCGTTTGTCGAGGCTGGAAGTGACGATTCGCTGTGACCAGGGAGCCGAAGCCGGAAATATTCACAAGGTCTTTGGAGCCTGTCAGAAAGCTCGGATCTACAAGGTTCGCTGTGCGGCCATCGGAGAGCGATTTGAGGACCCTTACAAAGTTGAATAGTGTGCGACAGTATTTGGTCTGTTTTGAAATGAAAGAAGAGGAAAGGAGGAATCATGGCGAGAAAGAAGGTTGTTGATCCGGACGGTAATAAAGCCGAAGCGGACATGACCCCGATGATCGACGTGGTGTTCCTGCTGTTGATCTTCTTTATGCTGGCGACCAAATTCAAGATGCCGGAGGGCACGCTTCGATCCTATCTCCCGAAGAACCGGGGAGAGTCGAATAGCCGTCCGATGTTGTCGGAGAATTGTCGAGTGACCCTGCTCTACCAGGGTGACCAGGTTGTGGCCTACGCCGATCAGGCTCAGGTTCCGACCAGTGATGTGCTGGATTCTGATTTCGAGTTGCATACAGGAATCCCGGGGCCGAATCTCGATTACATCGAGCAACATATTCTGCGCCGTCGTGACACCTATGTGGCTCTTGGTGACACGGCAACATTGCCAGTCGTCATCGATTTTGCTGAGAAAGTTCCATACAAGTACGTGATCGACGTTTTGAACATTTGTGCCAAGTTAGAGATTGAAAACATTGCCTTTGCCCAGCCGGAAACACCGATGGACTGAGGTGGCGTTTCGGGAGTTTGAGTGCTTCCGACGTCGAGTGTGTTGTTTGCAATTTGCCGATCTCGTCCGTTGTCCCTTGGAGGGGCGGGCGAAAGAAGAAAGGGTGCTCTCGTGATTGAGACCCAGAAATCCCAGAACGGTGTTGTCCCCACCGTCTCTTGCGGAACCTCCATGCTTCCGGGCAGCTTCGTCTGCCTTGGAATCATCGTGCTTCTGTTCTCCGGCTGTAGCGGATCTGCGGATCCGCGTCCGAATGAGGTCGCTTTCGAGCCGCCAAAGACGGAAGCAGCAGAGGAAGGACAGGATCTTTTCAACCGTACCCAGGATCCCGGTGATCGTTCGGTGCGCTCTGTTGCTGACGAGGTCAACCTCGCCAAGCAGGCGGATCGTGCGACGGCCAACTGGCTTCTGGAGCAGGCCAACAAGCTGTTCGCCGATGCGAATTATGCTGCGGCCGAACGGGCCTATCGTCGTGCACTCGATGCCGACCCGAGTCTTCAGGAAGCGAAAGAGAAGTTGTCTCGCTGCCTGATGTTCCTTGGTCGTCGGGATGGAGAGATCCGCACGATCCTTCAGCAGTTCGGCGAAGAAGTCCGGGTGCTGGAAGAGCAGCGTCTCAGTGAGGCGACCCGTTTCCTTTCCGAAGGCAAAGCCGCATTGGATGCAGGAGACGTGGACGAAGCCCTTGGGTTGCTCCAGCGGGCCCGTGAGCGACTGATCTGGTTCGATTACGGCGTCGATGTGACCGACATGCAGGCTGAAGCCCAGAAGCTTTACGACACTGCCCGCGGTCTCAAGATCGACATGGACAAGCGCTCGAGAGAGCAGAAGGAAGCCCTCGCCATCGAAGAGGCGGAGCGTCTGACTCGTGAAGCCGAGAAGCGTCGCCTTGAGCGCATCGCCACTCTCATGGATCGCATCGAGGATGCGATGGTCCGTGAAGACTTCCGTGAGGCGATTCAGCTTTCGCAGACGATTCTGGGGATCGACCCGGAAAATCTTGCTGCGCGTCGTCTTCAGGATCGTGCCAATGAGTTCCTGCGCTCCTTCCGTTACGTGAGTTACCTCGGTCGCGAGAAAGAACAGACCACTCGCGTATGGGAAGACCTGGAAGCGAGTGCGATCCCTTACGAGGATCCTTTCCGCTTCCCGGACGATCGTGGGTTCTGGCAGGGTGAGGTTCAGCAGCGCCTGAAAGATCTCTCCAGTGCCAACCTGGAAGAGTCCCCGGAGATTCGCAAGATTCGCCGTACTCTTGCCACCGGAACGACCTCTTTCGATTTCCCGGATGCCAATCTGGGTGAGGTGGTGGAGTTCCTTCGTTCAGTCAGTGATCTCAACATCACCATCGATCCCGAGATCGACGCGTCTGACGTTTCTGTCAACCTCTCTCTTGATGGCGTCAAGTTGGGTGAGGCACTCGACCTGATCATGAAGGCTACCGGCAAGGCCTACACGTTCAGGGAGAACATCCTCTTCATCACCGAGCCTGAAAATGCATTCGGTGACCTGATCTTCGACATCTACAACGTGACCGATATCCTCAACAAGATTCGCGACTTCCCTGGACCGGCGATCCGTGTTTCCAGTAACGATGAAGGTGAAGGCGGTGGTGGAGACAACCCCTTCGACTTCGGCGGCTTTGACGAGGAAGAGGATGCCGAGCTTACTCCCGACGATCTGGTCGAGTTGATTCAGGAATCCACCGGTGGTGCGGATGCCTGGGACGAATCCAACTCAACGATCAGTGGTCACAAGGGACAGATTCTCGTGACTGCCACTCGTGAGTTGCACCTTTCCATTCAGGACTTCTTGAGCAACCTTCGTGCAAACAGTGACGTTTTCGTGGTCGTTGAAGCCCGCTTCATCGACATGGTCGACGATTTCCTCGAGGACATCGGTGTCGACTCCAGAAACCTGGGACAGCCTCCCGGACAGGGATTCGGTACCGCTTACGGAAGTCTCAACAGCTCCGGCACCGGTGGAACCGACATCGGTTTCAACAATCTGGGTGACCCCGCCGATCCGCTTCTGGTCATGGGTCAGAACAGAACTGCCGGTCGCATGCAGAACATCCTCGACGGATTTGTCGGGGGAGCAGCAGGTAGCCGTTTGAACTCGACTCTTCGTGGTCTGACGATGCAGGTCACTTGGCTCGATCCTTTCCAGATCAACGCCATCATCCGCGCCAGTCAGGAAGAGAGAGCTGCCCGAATCGTGACCGCGCCCAAGGTGACCGCCTCCAACGGTCAGCGGGTTCACGTGTCCGTGATCACCCAGCGCTCCTACGTGCAGGACTACGAACTGGTTTCCGGTGGTACCGGACTGGTCGTGTCCGAGGTGGCAGACCCGGTGATCGACACTTTCCAGGACGGTGTCGTTCTTGACGTGCGTCCGGTGATCTCCGCTGATCGTCGTTACATCACCGTCGACGTGCGTCCGACTCTTGCGAGCCTGATCAACGGAGTGATCTCCACTGTGACGATCAGTCTCGGTACCCTGTCCAGTGCGGCCAGTCTCGTGGAGATTGACCTGCCGGAGATTTCTCTTCAGCAGGCCTTTACCTCTGTGACGGTTCCTGACGGTGGAACAGTTCTGCTGGGTGGTTTCCGCTCACTGAACGAACTCAATTACGAGTCGACGGTGCCGATTCTTGGAAATCTTCCGATTCTCAAGAACGCTTTCCGTCGCAAGGCGAATCTGAATGAGAAACGCAGTCTCTACATCCTGGTGACCGCCAAGATTGTCGACCTGCGAGCAGAGGAACAGAAACTGTTCAACTGATCCTGTTTCAGGTTTGGTATTGGGGGTCGCCACCGGGGTTTTCCCGGTGGCGACCCTCATTCTTGATCGAGGGTGAGCAATGAGTCAGATCAAAGCCATATTTTTCGATATCGACGGAACCCTGTTCTCGACGATGGAATTTGCTGCGCAAGCCCGGCGGGCGAGCGTCAAGGCGATGATCAAAGCGGGTCTGAACATGGATGAAGACTCACTTCTTGAAGAATTGCTCGAAGTCGTCAAAGAGTTCTCTTCCAACTATGAAGGACACTTCGACAAGCTGCTCCTGCGTCTTCCCAGAAGAACTCTCAAGGGGTTGAATCCTGCGGTCGTCATTTCTGCGGGGATCGTTGCCTACCACGACACGAAAACCCGTTTTCTTGAGCCCTTTGAAGATGCCAGTGAAGTGATCCGGAGATTGGCGAAGACTGACCTCCGGTTGGGGATCATCACCGAGGGTTTGGAAATCAAACAGTCTGAAAAGTTGATCCGGCTGCGATTGCTCGATTATTTCGATCACAAGGCGATCTTCATTTCGCATCAGGTCGGAATCTCCAAACCGAATCCAAAGTTGTATCAGCGAGCCTGTACAGACCTGAACCTTCGTCCCTCCGAATGCCTCTACGTAGGGGACAATCCTTTGCTGGACATCGATCCCGCGAACGAGATCGGAATGGTGACGGCATTGGTCAGCAGAGAGGACCGATTCCGTTCAGTGTCCGGGAAAACTGAGCCCAATCATGTGATCCAGAATTTTTGGGACCTGTCTGAAATTCTGCGGGATCAAGGTGTCAGTGTTCCGGAGGTTCTCTGATGGCTTCCATTGAGCTGAGCATGGTGATTCCAGTCCGGGATGAGATCGATGCGGTCGATTCTCTGGTGACTCGGGTCGTTGCCTCTCTCACTCATCTGGACGTCGAAAGTTTTGAAGTGATTTTTGTGGATGACGGGTCCAGGGATGGCACTGCTGATCGGCTTGAGTGGTTGATCCTCGAAGAACCCCGCTGCCGGGTAATTCGACTGCCACGCAACCTTGGAAAAGGCGATGCTCTGGCAGCAGGATTTGAAGCCAGTAGCGGTCAGTGGATCGCCATGATTGATGCCGATCTGCAGGAATCACCTGAAGAGCTGCCCCGTTTGCTTGAAGTCGCACGTTCGGGAGCCGACCTCGTGACAGGCTGGCGCTACCAAAGGACCGATCGCTGGAGTCGAAGGCTCTCTTCGTGGCTCTACAACTGTGTTGTTCGTTGGGTTGGCGGTCCGCCTCTCCATGACGGCAACTGCGGGTTCAAGGTTCTCTCACGGGATTTGGCCCTGTCATTACCTCTGGCGGGGGGGCGTTTCCGATTCATGCATCTGGTGGCCTCCCATTGGGGACATCGGGTGGAAGAAGTGGCCGTTTCCCACCGCCCTCGTCAAACCGGGTCATCCCACTTCGGTTTCAGCCGTGCTTTCTCAGCGGCGATCGACCTGGTGACCGTCATGGTTTATCTGCGAGGTCAGGATCGGCCCGGCAGAAGTCTTCTCCGTTGGGGAATCCTGACCGGTCTTCCTGGCATGGCCATTCTCGCTTTTATCGCTTACCTGCGATTGGCGGATGGGACGATCCACTACCGCTACCCTCTCCTGGTTTTGGGGGCGTTGCTGACCTTGGCAGGGCTCCAACTGATTCTTTTCGGGTGTCTCGCAGAATGGTTTTCGGGAAAGTCGACGGCCGCTCTCTCTCGCAGTTCTGTCAGTGCTCCCTTGCGAGAGCGTGAGCGACTGCCGTAATGCCGGTTTCCTCTCTCAGAGTCTTTTCCGCTTCCTGGCCCGGCAAGGTTGAACCTTGGCGTGCCAGGTTCATCCGTGATCTTCATCTGGACCTCTCCGGTGAGTTTGAGACGGACGTGATTGCTCCTGGCATACACCCTGAAGATCCTCTTGAAGAGCGGGACCATGGAATGCGGGTCCGTCGTTTTCGATATCTGTCCGGAGGCAAGGCCCCCCGGCAGGGAGGAATGGGCTTCTTGACCGCCCTTTCGTGGTTGCTGGCGGGGCGCAAGGCTCTGCGAAACTGGAAGCATACCCCCGATCATGGAGTCACCCTGGTTCACTGGGGTGTTCCGGGCGCTTTTCTCGCCTCTTCCTATTGTCATGCCAGGAAGAATCCACTGGTGGTCTGGTGCCATGGAAGTGACGTTCACCGCCACGGTCGCCGATTCCCTGGATCATGGCTTTTGAGAAAGGGACTGTCGGGTGCCCAAAAAATTCTTGCGGCAAGTGAAGAGATGGCTCAGGAGTTGAAAAAGCAGCACGGAATCCGGGAAGTGGAAGTCTTGCCGGTAGGGATAGACGAGGCTTTTCGAGGACCGGCCACTGTAAGTCGAGAGGGGGCCGGACTGAGACTGTTGTGGGTGGGAGAGCGCATTGAGTCTAAAGGGTATGGTCGAACCTTGCGTGGGGTTCAAAAAGCCATGGATCGTGGAGTCGTGTTGACCCTCGAGGTCATCGGCGATGGTCCCATGACCGGCGTAAACGGTTACACTCCCCAATTGTCCGGGTCGAAAGACCCCAGAGGTGTTCGGGAGGCGATGGATCGGGCGGACATGCTGTTATTGCCCAGTCATGGAGAGGGAACCCCTCTCGTGATTCAGGAGGCGAAAGCTCGCCAGTTACCAGTAGCGGCCACGGAGGTCGGCGGCATTCCGGAACTCTATCATGAAGACGAGGGTTGGTTTCCACTCACACCGGACTGTGATGAAGTTGTGGAAGCAGAAATCTGTGACCTGTTGATTCGGTTGAATCAAAACCCACAAGCAATTGAGGAAAAGCGCAGGCAACTGAGAGACCCTGCGGTTCCAGTTCTTTTTCGGCGGGATTCGAGTCGCCGTCTTGCGGAGATTTTTCAGGAGGTTTGTTCTTGAACCTGGATATTCCAGTCCTTCGATTCCTGATCCTCCTGTTCACAGGGCTCGCCCTTTACGCACCAGTCTTTGATGGCCAGTGGGTCTTTGACGATGAGCGTCTGGTCAGTGGCCATGACTGGCTTTGGCGTGAATCGGCGGGCCTTGGAGATGAAATCGAGGAATGGGGTGAGGTTCTTGCCGCAGGTCCCCGTCAGGGAGACGAGGTGCGGACCGGTTTCCGTCCCATTCGATTCTTTTCCTATCGAATCGACGTCCTGATCCTGAATGCTTTCGGTATCGATTCCCCTGAACACCCTTCGGCACCGATCCCGTTTCATGTGCATAATTTGCTGCTCCATGTCCTGTGTGCATGGATGTTGTCTTCGATTGTCGGGCGTCTCTTTCCATGGACTCGCAATGGCATTCACCTTGCCGTTGCCCTGACCTTTCTCGTTCATCCTGTTCAAACCGAGGCGGTGGCCTGGGTCTCCGGCCGACGGGACGTGCTCTTCTCCCTCTTTTATCTCTGGGTGTTGCTGGGAGTCTCCGGTCGTCCCCTGGAAAAATTGGTGGGCCGAGCAGGTTGGGTCAGGGGAATTGGGGGAGCGATACTGGCTGCCATGGCGATGGCGACGAAAGAAATGTCCGCAACATTGCCGTTGGTCGCACTCATCTTTTGTGGGCTTTCCTCAGAAAACGACTCAACAGCGGAATCCCCTTCATCCCGATTCAGTCTTCGAAGGGCTTTGAAGGCTCATGCTGCATGGGTACCCCTTACTGGGGTCGTCAGCTTCATGGCCTGGCAGTTGTTGACCGAGAACAACCCCGGATCGGGAGCGACCCGTTGGGGAGGGAGTCTTTGGGCAACATTCTGGACCGACGCCCGGGCGTTGGTGGAATACATGAAGTTGGTGATAGCACCTGTGGGCTTGACTGTGGATTACTCCCACGCGGCATTTGTGCCTTCCTCAGGCCCTCTTCAACCGGTCAGTTCTTTACTGTGTCTATTATTTTTGATCGGCATGACCTGGATTTGTTGGCGTAAGAGAAGTTCTGCCTGGTCGATCCTCGGCTGGCCGCTTTTCCTGATTCTTTTGAGCCCTGTCTTGCAGTGGATTCCACACCCCGAGCGTTTCGCAGAGAGATTTCTTTATCTTCCCATGCTCGCTCCCATGTTTCTGCTCGTCGGTTTTTGGCGAATGCTGGAAAGGGAGTATCCGGGTTGGAGACAGATACTGATCCCGGTTCTGCTGGTGGTCTTGGCCCTCATCACCCGAGCCCGTCTGCGGGACTGGGAAGGGCCCTATCCCCTCTGGAAGAGTGCCGTCGAAACGGAACCGGCGTGTGCCAGGGCCTGGTTTGGGCTCGCAGAAGCCGCTCGTGAAAAGGGCTGGTCCTTCGAGGCGATCGAGGGATTGGGCAATACCATTGCGATTCTTCTCCCGGTGGAGAGGGACGCCTTGCAGCAGGGAATGTACCTTCAGGCCCTGCAGATCCGGGCCGGTTTGCTTTCGACTCTTCCACAGCCGAAAGCCCTCGAGGATTCCCGTGTCCATTGGCAGGAATTGCTCAAGGAGTTTGACACCGACGGTACGCCAGTGGCGGATCAGCCTCTGCCATGGTTTGAAAAGATGAAAGTCGATTTGAGACTCTCGGATGATGATGCCGCCATAGAGTGCGCCCTGCGCATCCTTGATCTGTATGCCGCATTGCCGGAACAACAATTCGAGGCATTGCTGATTCTTGCAACGATCGGGCCCTCAGCGGATCGTGAATCGAGGCTGGATCAGGCAACCGAACTCTCCGCTGACATGGGAGGCAATGCGCCATCACGGATTGCCTATCAACGGGGCATGCTTTTGTTGGAAGCTGAGCAACCGGCGGAAGCCTTGTTGTCCTTTGAAGAGTCCGAAAGGTTGCTTGAAGCGGACGGTCGCCAAAGCAGCGCTCTCTATCGTCAGGCGGAATGCCAGATGAAGCTGGGCAGGACGTCCGTCGCACGAAAGCTGCTCGAAAGAGTCCTCGACGGTGAACCGGATCATCGTCCGTCTCACCTTTCCCTCGGAGAACTTCTTCTGTCGACCGGCGAAGAAGAAGAGGCAACATTCCATTTTGAAAGCGTACTGGCTGTCGCACCTCAAAACACTCAGGCTCTGAACGGCCTCCAGCAGATCGCCATTCGTAAGCGTTTGAGTGAGGGGGCCGGAGATGCACTTCCCGATCCCACCCGCATCTCGACCCTGATTCTCCTGGCCGAGAAACTTCAGAGAGAGGGAG
>JACETR010000079.1 GCA_013911165.1 Planctomycetota bacterium
GACCACCACCGTCGATATCGCCGGTTCCGGGGGATATGCCTCCGGTGATTACACCACCAGTTTCAATGGAACTTCTTCCGCTACGCCTCACGCAGCAGGTGCTGGAGCCCTGCTACTCGCTGTCGCTCCGGGATTGACCGAGGCGGAGGTGCGGACCCTGATGCGCCAAACCGCGGATGACCAGGTCGGCCCGCCTTCAGAAGACACACCCGGCTATGACATCTACATGGGTTATGGAAGGGTTAACTGTGAGGCGCTGTTGCTGGCAGTGGCCAGTCTGGTTCCCGGACCGACCAACCTGTCCTGCAACAACAGTGGTGCCTCGACCTCTCTCAGCTGGAGTAATGGTGACAGCTACACCTCTGTCGAAGTGACCCGCAATGGCACATTGCTGGCGACCCTTTCCGGCTCCGCAACTTCTTACACCGACAACAATACGCCGGTGGGTTCGACCTCGTATTCGGTTCGGGGCTTCCAGGGATCGGATCCGAGTGCAGCCGTCAGCTGTAACATCTTTTCCATCGGTGGAGCCACCGATCTGGTCTGGGCTCCCTCCGCAGCTTCCGGAACGGTGGCAGGGGGGCAGGGTCTCGCAGACGCTCTGACCGCAGCCGGTCGTCAGCCCCTGGTGGTCAGTTCTCTGGGCGATGTTGCAGACCTCGATGTTTTTGAAGCCGTGTGGGTCAACCTCGGCATCTACCCTTCCAACCACGTTCTCTCTTCGGGGGAGTCTTCCACTCTGGATGCCTACCTGACCAATGGTGTCGGTGGCAACTTCCTCTACATGGAGGGCGGGGATACCTGGGCCTACGATTCAGCAACAACCCTGCACGGCCGTTTTGGAATCAGTGGTCTTGCGGACGGCAGTGCAGACCTGTCGACGGTGACGGGTGCAGCCGGGACCGGCTGTGATTTGAGTGGACAATCGTGGAGTTATTCCGGTGAGAACAACTGGATGGACCGCCTCGGAGCCACCGGCTCGGCAACGGTGACTCTGGTGAACCCCAGCCCTTCGTACAACGTGGGAGTGTTCAACGATGCCGGCGGTTACCGCACCTTTGGTACGTCCTTTGAAATCGCCGGCCTGAATGACGGTGCATCGACGCGAGCAGATCTCGTTGCCGCGATTCTGAATTGCTTCGGAGGATCACCTCCACCTCCGCCTCCACCGGCACCGGTTGCCGATTTCAGTGCCAATCCGACCTCGGGTGAAACCCCTCTGACGGTCGCGTTCACCAACCTGACTTCCGGGGATGTGTCCGCATACAGTTGGGACTTTGGAGACGGCAATAGCTCAACCGCGACCGAGCCTTCCCACGTCTACACCAGCGCCGGGACTTACACGGTTACTTTGACAGCGACGGGACCCGGCGGCTCGGATACCGCGGTGTGCTCCTCGTGCATCACTGTCGAGGATCCTCCTCCGCCACCACCTCCTCCGGCACCGGTGGCAGCCTTCTCACTTTCTCCATCCTCCGGGGATGCTCCGCTGTCGGTGAACTTCACCAATGAAAGCAGCGGTGACATCAGTGGATACAGTTGGGACTTCGGAGACGGCAACACCTCGACCGCAACGAATCCTTCCCATGTGTACACAGTGGCGGGCTCCTACACTGTGACGCTGACTGCGACCGGTCCGGGAGGATCCGATACTGCGGTTTGCGGGGGTTGCGTGGTCGTCAGTGATCCGCCCCCTCCTCCACCGAGTGCACCGATTGCCGATTTCTCTGTTTCGACCACCTCAGGTGAAACACCCCTGACGGTCGACTTCAGCAATCTCAGCAGTGGGGACATCAGTGGATACAACTGGGACTTCGGGGATGGAAATGGTTCTACTGCAACCAACCCTTCGCATACCTACACCGTTGCCGGCAACTACACCGTGACCCTGACAGCGACCGGACCCGGTGGATCCGATACTGCGATTTGCAGCAACTGCATCACTGTGACAGATCCGCCACCGCCGCCACCTCCTGCTCCGGTTGCCGATTTCACTCTGACTCCAGACAATGGGGATGCACCGTTGACGGTGGCCTTCAGCAATCTCAGCAGTGGAGACATCAGCAGCTACAGTTGGGACTTTGGCGACGGCAACGGATCGAGTGCAACCAGTCCAGCGCATACCTACACCAGCGCAGGTACCTACACGGTGACTCTGACCGCGACCGGTCCCGGTGGATCGGATACAGCAGTATGCAGCGGGTGTGTGGTCGTCAACGATCCGCCGCCACCACCACCGCCTCCCTCGACGACGCTGTACTACCTCAGTTTCGTCAACAACACCTTCGTTCCCGGTGTCGGTACGGTACGAGACGAAGATGTGGTGACCTACGACCCGGCAACGGGAACCTGGGCCATGTTCATCGACGGCAGTGACGTCGGAATCGGTGGCACCGATATCAATGCTCTCAGCGTTCTTGCAGATGGCAGTGTCGTGATGTCCTTCAACAATGCTTTCACCCTGTTTGGGCTCACCGGCGGACCAAATGGTATCGATATCGATGACTCCGATCTGGTTCTGTTCACACCCACGAGTACCGGTTCCAACACTTCCGGTTCATGGAGCTTCTTCTTTGATGGTTCTGATGTGAGTCTGACCACCAATGGGGAAGATATTGATGGGGTCTGTGTGCTCGATGATGGCACCTTCCTCTTCTCCACGGTGGGAACTGCCAAGGGTGGGGGACCGAACAGCCATGATGAAAACGTGGCTCTCTTTACTCCCACTTCTCTCGGTGCCAATTCCGGTGGATCGTGGTCCCTGTTCTTCGACGGAAGTGATGTCGGATTCAGCCAGAGTGGTGGAGAAGATCTGGATGGCATCAGCCTTGATTTTGATGGGACGCTGCTCTTCTCTACGGTGGGTAGTTACTCCGGATCGGGGTCGAGTGGTGCAGACGAGGACGTCTCCCGCTTCACCGGCACCTTTGGAGGAGCGACCTCCGGAAGCGCCCAATTGATCCTGGATCTCACGGCTCTGGGGATCCAGGCCTCGGAGGATGTGGACGCACTTTCGATTCGTTAACAGGGGGTGTGATCGATCGGGGATATGGCCCTGCCGGGGAACCGGCGGGGCCATTTTTTTGTCCGGGTCAGATTCAAGGGCAAGTGAGCCTGCAGAGATTGGCCCGAGAGGTCTCAAAAAGCCCGGATATCAGTGGTCAGAGTCGGCTTCCTGCCCTTGTTGAAGTTGCCCGATCTCGATACCTTGGGAGTGTCCAATTTGCCGTATTTCGGAGGTGGGCGTCTGATTTGCCGTGGATCTGCCACGGATGACCTGACAGCGATCGGAGAATCATGAAATCACAGGTAGAGGTTCAGGATCCGATCACCGATCGCATTCTCGACGAATGGCTCGACGAGCCGGCTCCGTTCCTGTCGATTCTCCATGCGATTCAGGATCATTATGGCTATCTGCCGGAGCCTGCCCTGAGGCGGGTCAGTCAGCGGATGGACATTCCCATCAGTGACCTTTACGGCACCGTTACTTTTTACCACTTCTTCCAGCTGGAGCCGAAGGCGACCCCGGATATCCGGGTCTGTGAAAACTCGGCGTGTTGCCTCCACGACCTCGATCAGCTCTGTGAAGAGGTTGCCGGTGCTGATCTGGGAATTGAGCACTCCGGCAAGATCGAGAAGATCTCTTGCCCTGGCCGTTGTGACGTTCCAGTCCCGCTGCTGATCGGCGAGAAGTTCCTCCATGGGGCCAAACCCGGTGCCATCGGGGAAGCGGTGGAGGCGACGATGCCCCTGCCACCCGAGACAGGGCAACAGGAATGCCTCTTCCAGCATATCCGCGATGGAGTCTCTGATTTGACGGTTGCCCTCGAGAAGGGGGCATGGAAATCCCCTCTGCTGGCGGCGTCTGATCCTGAAAAACTGATCAGTGAACTGAAGACCAGTGGTCTGACCGGACGCGGCGGTGCGGGATTCCCCACCGGTGTGAAGTGGGAAGTGGTTCGCAATGAGAATCGCGGCCCGAAATGGATCATCTGCAATGCAGACGAGAGTGAAGTCGGTTGCTTCAAAGACAGAGTGCTGATGGCGCACACGCCTCACGCCCTGCTTGAAGGGATGACCTGTGCGGGTTTGGTGACCGGTGCAGAAGTGGGGATCATTTACCTGCGCTGGGAATACCCTGAGATTCTCGAGTCTTTGCAAGCCGCCATCGATGAAGCAACGTCGGCGGGATACCTCGGTGAGGATGCCTGCGGCAGTGGTCGACCCTTCCGCATCATCATTCGTCGCGGAGCGGGAGCCTATATTTGTGGTGAAGAGACCTCACTGCTCAACTCCCTCGAAGGAAAGCATCCCTTCCCCAGAGAGAAGCCGCCTTTCCCGACGACCCATGGTCTCTTCCAGCAACCCACTATCGTCAACAACGTGGAAACATTCTGTGCGGTGCCTCCTATCGTGGAGCACGGAGGGCAGTGGTTCAGTGACCTCGGCCTCGGCGAGCAGAATGGCATGCGCATCTTCAGTGTCTCCGGGGACATTCAGCGTCCAGGCAACTACGAAGTTCCCGTGGGGACTCCCCTGCGCCAGCTCCTTGTCGAGTTTGCAGGAGGTCCGTTTCCTGGTCGCGAAATTCAGGGCGTAACGATGGCCGGTGTCAGTGGTGGTCTCGTGGGAGCAGAGGATTTGGATGTCCGCCTGGACCCCGCTTCTCTCGACGGATTGGGCGCCATGCTCGGTGCCGGAGGGATCGTGGTTCATGACGACACCCGCTGCATGATCAAGGCCGCCAGAGAAAGCATGCATTTCCTGAAAGAAGAATCCTGCGGCAAGTGTTTCCCATGCAGGATCGGCACGACGCGCATGACCGAGATTCTCGATGAACTCGGATCAGGGCAGCCGGTACGCGAGGGGATCATGGAAGAGATCGAGGATCTGGAAGAAGTGTTGGGTGAGACCAGTGCCTGTGGATTGGGTCTGGCCGCTCCCTACATCACCCGAATGCTGAAAAAGTATTGGCCTGATCAGATCCAGCAGAAATTGAATGGCAGCACGCAAGCCTCAGAAGGGGCCGATGATGAGTAACGAAAACAGGATGACCATCGATGGTTCGGAAGTGACCTTCCAGCCGGGTGAAACCGTCCTTGAGGTCGCCCGTCGTCAGGGAGCCTTTGTTCCGACCCTCTGCTATGACGAGCGACTGGACCCCTACGGTTCATGCCGCTTGTGTGTGGTCGAGGTCGAAGGGCGACGTTTGCCCGCTTCCTCCTGCACCCTCAAGGCAGAGTCCGGAATGGAAATCCGTACCGGCAGTGATCCGATTCGCAAAATGCAGTCGACACTGATGGAGATGGTGCTCTCGGAAAATCCGGATGACGAATGCCCCCGTTGCCGGGACATCGGCACCTGTGAAGTCCACGATCTGGCTGAAAAGCTTGAGGTTGGTCGCGAGCGCTTTCTGGGATCCATCAGCAATGCTTCCAAAGATGATTCAAATCCATTCCTTTTGCGCGACTATGATCGCTGCATCTCCTGTTATCGCTGTGTTCGTATCTGCGATGAGGTGGAAGCAGATCACGCGATTACCATGACGGGTCGTGGCTGGAACAAAGGCATCGCCACCGCATTTGACGGTGGCTTGATGGACAGTGATTGCACTCTCTGTGGCCAGTGCATCTACACCTGCCCGACCGGTGCGTTGGCAGACAAGAAGATGGTCGGCCAGGGAGAGATCCCAGGAGAGGTGGAAGTCACCCGGAGTGTCTGCCCCTACTGTGGAACCGGTTGTTCCATCAATCTCCATAGTCGTGACGGAAAAATGATCGGTGTGACTCCGGTCCTCGACGGGCCTGTCAACGAAGGAGCACTCTGCGTCAAAGGTCAATTCGGGTTTGATTTCGTCAACTCCGGAGATCGATTGACGAGACCGTTGATTCGCAAGAATGGTGAGCTGACACCCGTTTCATGGGATGAGGCTTTCGATTACACCGCCCAGAAATTGATGAGTGTGCGTGCGGATCATGGACCGAAGGCATTCTATGCCATCGCCAGTGGTCGTGCTCCGGGTGAAGGTTCATACATGCTGCAGAAGTTCACCCGGGCGGTCATGAATTCGAACCAAGTCGACAACTGTTCGCGTGGCTGACACAGTCCTACCGTCGCCGGTCTGGCGGCTTCCATTGGACGCGGAGCCATGTCGAACTCTATCCCGGAGATCGAAGATGCAAAGATGATGCTGTGTGTGGGCACGAATATGACCGAGTGCCACCCCATCATTGCAGTGCGTGTGAAAAAAGCGGTACGTAAAGGAGCCAAGCTCTACGTGGTGGATCCCCGGAAGATTCCGCTGACGGAATACGCCGATGGCCACTTGCCCTTGAAGCTCGGTTCTGACGTGGCCCTCTTCAATGCCATGGCCAAGGTCATCATCGACGAAGGCCTCGAGGACAAGGAATACATCGAAGAGCGGGTCGAGGGCTTCGAGGAGTTGAAGGCGCATCTTCAGCCCTTCACTCTGGAGTACGCCGAAGAGATTTCGGGCGTTCCTGCTGAGTTGATCCGCGAGTGTGCCATCGAATATGCCAAAGCGGAGAGTGCCGGCATCTACTACACCTTGGGAATCACCGAACACATCTGTGGCGTGAGTAACGTTCAGAGCCTTTGCAACTTGGCGCTGATCACCGGAAACCTTGGCAAGAAGTCTGCAGGGGTCAATCCGCTGCGAGGACAGAACAACATTCAGGGTGCCGGAGACTGTGGCGCATTGCCGAATAACTATCCTGGCTTCCAGTCCGTGGAAGATCCCGCCTGCCAAGAGAAATTCGAGAAGGCGTGGGGTGTGCCGATGGATCCCAAGAAAGGGATCACCAAGATCGCCGCTCTCGATCATGCCGTCGATGGACGGATCAAGGCGATGTGGATCTGCGGGGAGAACACCCTGGTCACCGATCCGGATGTCAAACACACCACCAAGGCTCTGGAGTCTCTGGATTTCCTCGTCGTGCAGGACATGTTCCTCACCGACACCGCCAAGCTGGCGGACGTGGTCTTCCCCGCCGCTGCTTTCACCGAGGTCGATGGTTTCTTCACCAACTCTGATCGTCGTGTACAGCGGATTCGCAAGGCCGCCAATCCTCCCGGTGAGGCGCAGCCGGACTGGTGGATCATCTCGAAGGTGGCTCAGCGCATGGAGACCCCGGTCGATTTTGAATACCAGAGCAGTGAAGAGGTCTTCGATGAGTTGGCGGCTCTCTCGCCCATCTACGCTGGACTGACTTACGATCGTATCGAGAAGGGGGATCTTTCCTGGCCTGTTCCGGACAAGGACCACCCGGGAACCCCAATTCTTCACGAAGGAGAATTCCTTAACGGCAAAGGCAAATTGCAGTTGCTCGATTACGTGCCACCTTCAGAGAATCCGGATGAAGAGTATCCCTTCTATCTGACGACTGGCCGTCGATTGCCGACGTACCACAGCAACACCATGACCGGCCGCTCCGGTGGATTCAGAATTCTGGTTCCCAATGAATGGCTGGAAATTCACCCTGCTGACTCCGATCGCCTCGGACTGGTCGATGGAGACTGGGCGCGCATCAAATCCAGAAGGGGAGAGGTGATCACCCGCGTTGCGGTGACTCGCACCTCACCCCGGGGAACCGTGTTCATGAGTTTTGCTTTCCCTGAAGAGGTGATGACCAACTTCGTCACCAATCCGGAAGTGGATCCGCGCACCGAGACCCCCGAGTTCAAGGTGGCTGCGGTTTCCATCGAGCGAGTGGAAGCACCATCCGGATTGGGAGCTGAACAGGCATTGAGAGCGGATCCCGAAGGGCCAGGCCTTGTCTGATCCTGACGATCAGAATCAGTTCGATGTCACAGGTCATGGCGGCTCCCTTGGTGTGGGGGGGGCGGCAACGCTGAGTTTTCGAGGGCGTGAGGTGACGCTCTCTGCGAAAGACCTTCCGCCAGTGACGCTGGATCTTCAGCACTGTGAAGCCAGCGTGGTCGGCAAGTGTCTCGATGTACTGGATACTTCGGGCAATATCGGTTTTTCAACACGTAATCCCGCAGTCTATGCCCGATTGCAGGATGTGGCCCCATCAGAATTGTCGGAAGAACTGACAGCGATGGCAGGCCTCCTCTACCAGACAAAAAAATCAGAGTCACAGCTCTACTGGTTCGCAGGAATCATCCTGGTGGTTCTGTTTGCAGGGGGCTTCTTTTTTCTCAGTCATGTGACGCGTAACGTCATCGACTGGGTGCCCATCGAGGTGGATCAGACGATTGGTGAACCGATTCATGAATTGATGCTTCAGGATTATGAAGTGGTAGAGGATCCGGTTCTGTTGGAGGCAACCGCAGCCATCTTCGATTCACTTTTGCCACATTTGCCTGCCGAGGGCCTGAAGCCGAATTGGACTCTGGTCAAAAACCCGCAGATCAATGCCTACTGTCTTCCCGGGGGATCGATCACCATCTTCACCGGTCTATTGGAAAATGCGAATTCTGCGGACGAAGTTGCCGCTGTTCTGGCGCATGAGTTGGCCCATGCCACCGAAAGACACGGGATTCGCCAGATCACCCAGGTTGCGACGACCGGATTGGCAATCCAATTACTGGTCGGAGATCTGGGAGGGGTGGCTGCGGCAGGAGGCGAGGCTGCGCAGAGTCTGTTGAGCAACGGTTACAGCCGCGACCATGAGCGAGAAGCGGATGCGGTCGGCCTTCAAATGCTGACAGCGGCAGGCTGGGACCCTTTGGCGATGTCACGTTTTTTTGGGCGACTCGCTGAAGAGGGTGGGCAGCAACCTCCCGCATGGTTTTCGACGCATCCTCATCCTGAAGAGCGCGCCCAGACGATTCGTGATCAGGTGGAGTCGAAAGAGGTCACCGATCAGCCCATGTCGGTTACACCTCCGGAGATCGACTGGAATCGGGTTCAGGAAGCGTTGGGGAAACTGAAGTGACGACTCCCAAAGAGTGGTCAACCCGTGATCTGTGTGGACTGGTGCTGGTCAGTTTCTGTTTTTATCTGGCGGTCGCATCTTTCACATCACTCTGGGACAGGGACGAACCGCGCTTTGCACGGGCAGCGGTCGAGATGCTGGAAACCGGCGATTATCTGGTTCCCACTTTCAATGGTGAACTCCGGGCTGACAAACCTCCCCTGATTTACTGGTGTATGAATCCCTGGATTCGCATGTGGGGAGCAACGGATCTCGCTGTGCGAATGCCATCTATCCTCGGGTCTCTGGTGATGGCACTGGCCACCTTTCATATCGGGCGAAATCTTGGAGGAAGCCGACTCGGCTATCGCTCTCTCTGGCTGTTGATGTGTATGCCCATTCCCATCTTTATCGGGACTGCTGCGACAGCAGATGGAATTCTGATGGCAGGAGTCTCGGTTTCACTGGCAGTGATGGTGGACCGTCTTGTGAATGGAAAAAAGAGCGTCCATTTCGCGATCCTTTCTCTGGCCCTGGCCTGGGCATTACTGGCGAAGGGCCCCGTGGGCCTGGCTGCTTTTTGGCTTGGAGTCGTTTTCATTGCCTGGGTGGGAAAAACCGGTGTGCAGTGGGATCGGCGATGGTGGTGGGAGGCGAGTGGAGCGACAGTCATCGCATTGGCCTGTTTCCTGGCCTGGGGAATCCCGGCGAATCAGCAAACGGGCGGAGAACTGTTGCAAATTGGTCTGGGTCGACATGTGTTACAGAGGATCTCGGAACCACTGGAGAGTCATGGTGCTTCGGGAATCATTGGCTGGCTTGTGTCTCTGCCCTTTTATCTTCCGGTACTGTTGGTCGGAGCCGCTCCAATCTCTGCACTTCTGATTCCGGGGTTATTCCAGCGTTCTCCGAACGGGAATGATGATCGGAAGACCCGGGTGATTCTCGCAGGATTGACGATGCCCGTTCTGTTGTTGATGACTCTGGTGGCAACCAAGTTGCCCCATTACATCCTCTCTGCATTTCCCGGGGTGGCCGTTGCCGGGGCATGGTTGTGGTCATCCTTTGGGGAGAGAAGTTCTTCGGTATGGAATTCCCGCTCCTTCAGGGTAGGACGTGCGTTGACCGTATGGATGCTGTTGCTTTTGGTCATCGCCTGGGGGGTTGCCGTGTTCCAGGTCAGTGCGTCGATACTGCTCGCGATACCGGCACAACTGCTTTTCCTCACAGCAATCTGGAGCATCTTCCAATGGAAACCCCAGTCCACCTTTGAATCGCTGCGGGCACCCGGTGGAAGTGCGCTACTCGTGGCCCTGGGAATGGCTTTCCTTCTTTTGGGTGCCGGATGGCTGGAACCCCAATGCAAGGTGGCGAGACCGATCAAGGAGATGATTGAGGCTTCGGGTTCTCAGGGTTCCAAAGCCCCTGTTTCGACAGTGGGCTTCTTTGAACCTTCTCTTCTCTATGCTCTGGAGGCACCGGCCATCCCCGGGCAACCGGGTCTGACAGAGTTGGCATGGGAATCGATTGAACCATGGATGAATCAGGAAGGTAGTGCCTGGCTGATCTCTGCGGTTGAGAAGGATGGGCCGGATCCGATTTTCGATCTTCTCCAGAACCAAACCCGTGTAACGAAAAGCTGGGAGAAGCGGATCTTCAACTATTCCAATGGGCGCTGGTTGGACGTGTCTCTCTGGTTTCGTTCCACACCGCGTTGAAATCTGCCGATCCAGAAGGCGCTGCACAGGGCACCGAGGAGAAATCCCGGAATCGTGTCGGAAGGCCAGTGCTCTGCAGTCAGGACTCTCGTCGCACAAAGCCAGATTCCCAGCAGGATCCACAGCCCACTCCAACGGGGAAAGAGCACGCACAACATGGTCACCATCACTCCAGCGGCAGTGGAGTGACCCGAGGGAAGACTGTGATGGCTGTGTTCGAGTGAGATCGGCTGCCAATCTGGCCAAGCCCTGTAGATCAATTCATTGGGCCGGCCACGACCGATCAGGATCTTGAGACCCTGAACAGCGACTCCCGCTGTGATCGCCCCCAGAAAGGCCCCTTGAACCGGCCCCCGCCAATCACGCCAGGAGGTCTTCATCCGGGTGAAGATGGTCAACAGTAACAGCAAGGCCACGACAGCGTATCCCTCTGCCAAGTGGGTGGTCAGTGAGGCGATGCGCCGCAAAGAATGAAGCCATGCCGGTGCGGCTTCACCGGGGTCATAGGCAGTTCGAACTTCCAGAATCATTTGCTGGTCAAAAGTCACCCCGGGTTGATCGGGTTGTGGCCAGCGCTTTGGGCTTGCTTGCCCTTTTTCTGAATAGAAGGATTCCCACGCCTGAAGTGCCAGGTTGTTTTCGATGTGGAACAGGGGAACTCGGGAAGCAGTGAAGAACAACAGTCCCGTAACAAACAGGAGCAGACTCCAGCGGCGCAAACCTGCGAACTGGTTGGGATCCCAACCCGGGGCGATCTGTGAAGCTGGCATCAGTCGACAAACCTGCGGGCGAGTTGGGCCAGTTCGGGAACCTCGTACAC